>NZ_SOEJ01000002.1:0-483920 GCF_004366495.1 Methylosinus sp. sav-2 | reverse complement strand
TTTATCGGCCTGATCCGTGGCGACCTTCAGTTGCGGGCCATGCTCGGCGACGAGTCGGCATTGTCGGCGACCGAGCGCAACCGCACGATCACCACCGGAATCGGGGTTTTTCTCGCCGCCTATGCTCAGCCGGAGCCCTTCCGAGAGAGATGATCGTCGACTACGAGGCCTCTCCATCGAGACCGGCGGCACGCCCGCTGTTCCGAGCCGACCGGCTTGGAACGACCTGACGTTTCCGACTTGCCGCGATAGCGCGAACTCGCCCGCATTTTCTTGCGCCGAGGCTCTTGACCCGATAGCTCATGCCCCGTAAGTATGTGTTCACATACTTACTTACGAGGCGATATGCACTCCGACGACCTGGTCCGCAAGCCGCGAGCCCGCGACCGCCAAGCCACTCGCGACGCTCTGATCGCGGCCGCAGCGACGGCGTTCGCCGCATGCGGCTACGAGGGAGCGACGACGCGCGCCATCGCCGACGCCGCAGGATGCTCGGAGGCCCTGATCCAGCGATATTTCAGCGGCAAGGAAGGCCTGCTGCTCGCGGTGCTCGACAAGGAGGATGACCGCTCCGACGCGGCGCTCTTCCTGGGGCGCCCGCTTTGTTCGACCATGGCGCAAGAAGCGCGCGAGATGCTCGCGCATTTGGTCGAGAAAATCTCGGAACGTTCGGACCGAATTCGCATCGTGATCTCGAGAGCCCTGCTCGATCGAGCCTTCAAAACGCATTTGAACCGCATCTGGATCCGTGAAGAAATCAGGAGCGGCCTCGAAGCGCGGCTCGCTCGCTACGTCGACGCTGGAATTACCGAACCTGAATTCGATGTCGGCTCCGCCGCCGAAATGCTGCTCAGTCTGGGCTTCGAGCTGGGTTTCGTCCATCGCGAGATTCTCGAGACCTCCCCCGAAATGACGAGACGGCTTCTGGAACAGTTCGCGGACATGTTCGGTCGAGCCGTTTCGGCGCCGCCCTCCCGCGGATCGCCCGCGAAGACCCAGAAAGGCGGCGAATGAGGGGCCTCGGCCTCTCCGAAGCCCTACGACGAAAAGCGCTATGTTTTCCCCACTCTCTCGAGCGGAGCCGCACATGATACCGACGCGTCACCGTGTCTCTTTGTCGCCCTCGATTGTCATGACACCCGAAGCACCGATTTCGCGCTCGGCCGCAGCAGGGCTGTTCGGCGCTTTCTTCGCGCTGCTGTCTATTGCGGTCGCTGCGAGCTGCGAACAAGCGCTGGCCGCCGAGCCGACGCGTCCGCCTGCGCAGGCGGGCTATGTCGTCGTCCATCTCCAACCGATCACGCGCGTGACGGAATTGCCTGGCCGCACGACCGCTGTCCTGACCGCGGAGGTGCGACCCCAAGTCAATGGGGTCGTCCTGAAACGGCTATTCGAAGAAGGCAGCGAAGTCAAAGAAGGCCAGCAACTCTATCAGATCGATCCCGCTCTCTACCAAGCGGCCTATGACAGCGCGGTCGCCACATTGGCGCGCAATCGGGCGACCTATCAAGCGGCAAACGCGAAAGCCACTCGTTACAAGTCGCTGTCCGCCATGAAAGCCGTGAGCAAGCAAGACGTCGAGGACGCCGTGGCGACAGCCCAACAAGCGGAGGCCGATATCGCCATCGCCCAAGCGAGCATCTCCCAGGCGAAGATCAATCTTTCCTATACGAAAGTTCTGGCGCCCATCTCCGGCCGTATCGGTCGATCCACAGTCACGCCGGGCGCGCTCGTGATCGCCAACCAAAGCAATGTTCTCGCGACGGTCACGCAGCTCGACCCGATCTATGTCGATGTGACGCAATCGGCGACAACACTACTGCGTCTGCGGAAAGCGCTGGCGAGCGGCGGGCTCGAAAGCATCGGCAATGGCGCGGCGAAGGTCACTTTGAAGCTCGAAGACAACAGCACATATGATGTCGCGGGAAAGTTGCAATTTTCGGAGGTCACCGTCGACGAGGGGACGGGCACGGTTCTCATGCGGGCGATTTTCCCCAACCCCAAACACCTCCTGTTGCCGGGCATGTATGTACATGCCTCCCTTCAGGAAGGGGTGGATCGAAACGGCGTTCTGATACCGCAGCAAGCAGTCTCCCGCAATACGCATGGAGACGCGACCGTCCTACTGATCGGAGACGACGACAAGGCGAGCCTGCGCATCATACAAACAGGTCAAGCGCTCGGCGATCAATGGATCGTCATCGGCGGCCTCCGCGCGGGCGAGCGCGTGATCGTCGATGGATTGCAGAACATACGTCCCGGCGATGTCGTTCGACCCGCCGCGGTCGAAGACGCGGCGATCCGCGCCGACAAACGGTCCTGACGTTTCGCCACGGGGATTCCATCGATGTCACGCTTCTTCATCGACCGTCCGGTCTTCGCATGGGTTCTCGGCCTGATCGTGATGCTGCTCGGCGGCATCTCGATCTTTCGGTTGCCGATCGCGCAATATCCCAGCATCGCTCCGCCGCAAATCTCGATCACGGTCACCTATCCGGGCGCTTCCGCTCAGACGGTCATGGATACTGTGGTAAGACCCATTCTCCAACAAATGTCGGGCCTCGATGGCTTGGAATATCTACTTTCGACCGCCCAATCGAATGGATCGATGGAAATCGACCTGACATTCGTGCAAGGCACGGATCCGAACATCGCGCAGGTGCAAGTTCAGAACAAGCTGTCTCTCGCCCAGCCGAATCTGCCGACCGAAGTCACCCAGCAGGGGATCAAGGTCAACAAATCGGTCAAAAGCTTCATGATGATCGTCGGCGTCTATTCCGACGACGGCGCGATGTCGGCCGTCGACATCGACGACTATGTCTCTTCCAACCTCAAGGATCCGTTGACGCGCATCACCGGCGTCGGCGACTTCACCTCGTTCGGATCCGAATACGCCATGCGCATCTGGCTCGATCCGGACAAGCTCAACAAATATTCGCTGACCGTCGGCGATGTCACGAGCGCGCTCACCGCGCAGAATGTGCAAGTCTCGTCAGGAGAGCTCGGCGGACTGCCGGCCAGCAGCGGCAATCGGCTCGACGCCGCAATCATCGGACCGGCCCGGCTCGAAACGCCCGAGCAATTCGAGGAAATCCTGCTCAAAGTGAACCCCAGCGGCTCACAGGTGAGATTAAAGGACGTCGCGCGCGTCGAGATCGGCGCGCAGTCCTATTCGACAGCATCGCTCTATAATGGCAAGCCGTTCGGCGCTCTCGCGCTCAAGCTCGCCCCGGGAGCCAACCAGCTTTCCACGGAAGCAGCCGTGCGCGCCGAGCTGGACCGCCTCGAAAAATTTTTCCCTCCCGGCCTCAAGCTCGCCTATCCGCTCGACACCGAACCCTTCATCACGCTTTCCATCGAGGAGGTGGTGAAGACGCTTTTCGAGGCCGTCGCGCTGGTCTTCGTGGTCATGCTCGTCTTCCTGCAAAACTTCCGCGCAACGCTCATTCCGACGATCGCTGTGCCGATCGTGCTGCTCGGCACATTCGGCGTGCTCGCCGCTCTCGGCTATTCGATCAATACGCTGACGATGCTCGCAATGGTGCTCGCCGTCGGCCTCCTCGTCGATGACGCCATTGTCGTCGTCGAAAACGTCGAACGGCTCATGAGCGAAAAAGGTTTGTCGCCTCGAGACGCCACGCGCGCGTCGATGGACGAGATATCGGGAGCGCTCGTCGGCATCGCTCTGGTGCTCTCGGCGGTGTTTCTGCCTATGGCCTTTTTCGGCGGCTCGACCGGCGTGATCTATCGTCAGTTCTCGGTCACGATCGTGTCGGCAATGGCGCTCTCCGTGCTGGTCGCATTGATTCTCACTCCGGCGCTCTGCGCGACGCTGTTGAAAGAGACGGCGCGGGAAAGCGGTCCCGGGGCCGGCTTCTTCGCATGGTTCAATCGCACATTCGCTCGCCTCACCGAGCGCTACAAAAATGGCGTCCACAATCTGATCGCGCGCCCGCGCGCGTTCCGTCTGATCTTCATGGCGATCACCGTGGCGGCGGTCGTGCTGTTCAACCGAATCCCCACCGGCTTTCTTCCCGATGAGGATCAGGCGCTCCTCTTCGGCCAAGTGACGATGCCGCCTGGAGCCACAGCCGAACAAACGGCGGCATTGAACAAGCAGATGGCCGATTACCTGCTGACCGCCGAAAAGGAGAATGTCGAATCGGTGCTGACCGTCTCGGGGTTCAATTTCGCCGGTCAGGCCCAGAACGCCGGCTTCGCGGCGATCAAGCTGAAGGATTGGTCGGAAAGACCGAGCCCCCGACAGAGCGGCGCAGCCGTCGCCGGTCGCGCAATGCAACATTTTGCCGGGAGTCGCGACGGCCGAGTCTTCGTTTTCCAGCCACCGGCGGTGATGGAGCTCGGCAATGCGACGGGCTTCGACCTCCAGCTCGAAGACCGGGGCCAACTCGGGCGTGACAAATTTCTCGCTGCGCGCGACCAACTGCTCGGAATGGCCGCACAGGACGTTACACTTGCGGGCGTGCGCCCGAACGGGCTCGAAGACGCGCCCCAGTATCGGCTGAAGATCGACCGCGAAAAAGCCAATGCGCTCGGCGTCTCGGTGAGCGACCTCAACGCGACAATACAGGGCGCTCTCGGCTCGCAATATGTCAATCAGTTCTTGCGAGCGGGACGTGTGAAGCAGGTCTATGTCCAGGGTGACACAGCTTCGCGAATGTCGCCGAGCGACCTCGCGCGTTGGCGCGTGCGCAACTCGTCGGGAAAAATGGTTCCGTTCGACGCCTTCCTCGACGGCGCATGGACATTGGGTCCACAAAAAGTGGAAAGCTACAATGGTCTCACATCCTTCGAAATTCTCGGCGCCCCCGCGCCCGGCCACAGCACTGGTGAAGCCATGGCGGCGATGCGGCGCCTCATCGAGAAGCTTCCTCCGGGAGTCGGCTACGAATGGACCGGCCTCTCCTATGAAGAACAGAAATCCGGCTCGCAGACAGCCGCGCTCTACGCCATCTCCCTGACGGTCGTCGTGCTCTGTCTCGCAGCTCTCTACGAGAGCTGGGCGATCCCTCTTTCCGTCATACTGGTCGTTCCCCTCGGCGTCATCGGCGCGATCACGGCGACATTGAGCAGCGGACTGGCCAATGACGTCTATTTTCAGGTCGGCCTGCTCACGACGGTCGGCCTCGCGGTGAAGAACGCGATCCTCATCATCGAATTCGCAAAAGCGTTCTTCGACAATGGAGCAACGCTGGCAGAGGCCGCGATCGCCGCCGCCGGCGAGCGGCTGCGGCCGATTTTGATGACGTCCATCGCCTTCGTCGCCGGCACTCTGCCTCTCGTCTTCGCGACCGGCGCCGGTTCGGCCAGCCGCATCGCGATCGGCACGGCGGTCGTCGGCGGCATGCTCAGCGCGACGCTTCTCGCGATCTTTTTCGTACCGGCGTTCTTCGTCTCGGTCTCGAGCGCTTTTCGGGTCAGACCAAACCGAATTGTCGAGCCTCGAGCTCCCGTGACGCGGGAAATATCGAGCGAGCACTCATGGTGAAGGTTAGCCCGTCCAAAACGGGCGCAGGCCTCGCTGAGGTTCGAGCCTCATCGACGTCGACGCATCGCGCGTATGCTGGCGATCTCTAGGTCTTGGACGACTGATACGTCGGCATTGCGAAATCGGCGTAAATCCAATCCGGCTTCGATACGCCGGATTTCGATGCCCGCCTCATGCTCCTCGTCCGTGGCTGAAATCGCAGCGAGGGCCCTGCCGGCACGGGACCATCTCACTTTGGTGGGCGATCACATTTTGAATTGGCTTGCGGTCGGGAATTACCGCGCCGTCGTGGGTCAGGCGGTCTTTACCAACAACCATCCAGAAGCGCCTCCCGAGCAGCTCAAAGACATCTTCGAGCATATTCTAAAGATTGTGTCCGACGGCGCGCGAGCCGGCGAGTTCAGGAAAGACTTCGATATGAAAATGCGTTTGTCGCCAGGCGTGATACAGGCCGCGGCAACCCATGTTTTATCTTCGCCCGGACGCCCCGTGCAGCCGTTCAGTCCGAAACCGTTCGGATCGCGTTGGCCGCCCTCGCATAGTCCAATAGAGCGCTGTAATCTAACCTGAAAAATTCGGTGCGCTCAGAAGCGATGCGTGAGCTGATTGCCGGATATTGGCCACGGGCCGGCACGAGAAACGATGCCGCGTGCATTTGGCCGACGGGTTCAGCCGGCGATGGCCTGCATGAGCGGCTTCACGCCGAAGATATTGATCATCCGCTTCATGTTATAGGCGAGCACATGCAAACTCATTTCGGTTTTGACCTTTTCAAGGGTCTTGGTCAGGAAATGGGTGCTGCCCATCCACGCCTTGAGGGTTCCGAAAGGATGCTCGACGGTCTGTCGACGAATGATCATGGCCTCAGGCATGCGGTCGAGCCTGGCTTGCATCCGGTCGAGCACCGCTTCGTGCTCCCAGCGTTTCTGCCGTTTGACCTTGTCAGTCGTGCATTGGGGTTTGAGCCCGCAGGTCAGGCACGCCGTGAGGTTGCGGTAGTGGTCCATATCGTCACGGCGGTCTGAGCGTATTTTTCCCTTGGTCAGAAACTCGCCCGCCGGGCAGGCGTACCGGTCGTTCTCGGCGTCGTAGATGAAATCCTGCACGGTGAAGAGGCCGCGTTTGGCGTTGCCTGAGGTCTGGGTCTTGGGAACGTAAGGCAGCACGCCCTTTCCCTCGCAAGCCAGCACCTCCTCGCCATTGTAATAGCCCCGGTCTGCAAGCACGGTGACTTCCTCGCATCCCGTCGCATCGCGCGCCTTGCCGCCCATAGCCGCCAGTTGCGAGCGGTCGGCGCCGACATTGGTCACCTCGTGCGCGACGACCAGATGGTGTTCGGCGTCAACGGCGATCTGAACATTATAGCCGACGATACCCGTGCCCTTGCCGCTGGTCGCCATCGACCGGGCGTCTGGATCGGTCAAAGAGAGCTTCTTGGTGCGCGCATCCTCCGCGTCCGGCTCCTCCAGGACATCGCCAGAGAGGACGAGCTTACTCAGCATCCGGCTGACACTCGACTTTTCAAGGCGGAGAATTCCGCCGAGATCGCGCGCTGAGATCCCGTCTCTGGCGTCGATTTCGATCAGGGCGTGGACGGCGGAAGGCGGCAAGTCGGTTCCGGCGAAAGTGCCGCCCAAGAAGCCAAGTTCTCGAACAAGCTGCCGAGATGCGGCGCGGATAGAATCGACGGTGGAACGCATTAGAGACATGGGAGCATAGACGCAAAACGTTGTGTCATACAACCACTTAGCCTGTGCCGGAATTTGTGGTCAAGCGGTCCATGCCAAACGACGAACCGCGTTTTGACGGCGCGCCCGACGAGCCTCCGTTCTCATAAGCCAGTGCGGCGATCCTTGCGTAGTTACCGCGCAAAATATTGCGCCATAGAGGGCAATCGGCGGGTATGGCGGGCCACGCCCGACGAAGATGAGCACTACGTCTACGCTAAAGCCCTCTAACGCCGCCCTTTCTCACGAGCCGGTCAGGTGCGTAGGTATGAACGCCTCGACGAGGGCATCTACCACCACCCGTACTTTGGGCGCCAGATCCCGCGAGCGAGGCCAAAGCGCGGTAATGGGGACGTCTTCCGCAGGGGTGGGAATCGGCACCACTTCAAGCCGCCTGCTGCGGAGATCGTCCGCCGCGAGCCAGGTCGAAAGGTAGGCTAGCCCCAACCCGTTCACAGTCGCGTCCCGCAGGGCTTCGCCATGGCTGATGGTGTGGCGCGGCTGGATGACGAACCACCTGACCGTTCCGTCTGGGCCGCAAACCGCCCATGGCAGCGGGCGGCCATCTTTGGCGAAGGCGAGGCAGTCGTGATTGACGAGTTCTTCTACGGAGGCCGGACGCCCGCAACGGTCCAGATAGGCCGGTGCGGCGCAGATGATCGACCCTTGCGCACCAATGCGCCGCCCGATCAGGCTCGCGTGATCTCCGGGATCGCCAAGCCGCACCACAAGGTCGATGCCTTCCTCGACGAGATCGACCTGGCGGTCCGTGAATGAGATATCGAGATTGAGATCGGGGTTCCTGTCCGCGACCTCCTTGAGGACGGGCATGACGCACAAGCGGCCGAACGAGATCGGCAGGTTGATCCGCAAGGTTCCCGATACGACGCGCTTTTGTGAGGCCAGCAGCGTCTCCGCTGCGTTGAGTTCTTCCAGGACCTTGAGGCAGCTCTGGTAATAGGCCTGCCCTTCGGCCGTCAGGTTCAGGCTGCGGGTGGTGCGGTCCAGCAACCGGACACCGAGACGCTCTTCAAGGCGAGCGACGCTCTTACCGGTCGCGGACTTCGACATGCCCATGCGTGCGGCTGCTGCCGTGAAGCTGCCTGTCTCCGCCGCATGGACGAAGGCGGAAATGCCTTGAAGGTGGGAATGAATGTTCAGGCTCATCAATTGAAGACCAAATGGAGGAAATGTTCGCAAAATACGTCACAATACAATCCATATGATTGTCAATAAGATCCCTCGCTTAACACGTGAAAGGATCGACAATGAGCGAGATAATGAAACGATGGCAGCTGCCGTCATTCGGACTGAAGAACCTGCAATTGGCCGAAGCGCCGGTGCCGGCGCCGGGCAGCAAAGATCTGCTGATCCGGGTTGCGGCCGTCTCCCTCAACTATCGCGACAAGCTGGTGGTCGAAGGCGAGTTACTACCCGACAGGCCAACCATGCCGTTCGTTCCGGTATCAGACATGGCGGGCGAGGTCGTGGCGACCGGCGCGGATGTGTCACGATTCAAGGTCGGCGACCGGGTGCTCGGAAACTTCTGGACGCAATGGATCGACGGCGAGCCACCGCGGGAGATGACCCGGCATGGCCTGTCGCTCGGCGGACCGCTTCCGGGCATGCTGGCCGAATATGTGAGCCTTCGCGAGGTCGTCGCCGTCAAGGCGCCCGCATCGCTGACGGACGAGGAAGCCTCCACCTTGCCGGTTGCGGCGCTGACGGCATGGTTCGCCCTGATCGAGACCGGTCATCTGAAAGCGGGCCAGACGGTTCTGGTGCAGGGCACGGGCGGCGTCGCCCTGTTCGGGCTCCAGTTTGCACGGGCGTTCGGAGCCCGCGTGATCGTCACCTCCCGGAGCGCGGAGAAGCTTGAACGCGCAAAGGCGCTCGGCGCCTTCGGCGTGATCGATACTCGTGCAAACCCGGACTGGTCCGCTGCAGCGCTGGACCTGACCGACGGGCGGGGCGTCGATCATGTGCTCGAGCTGGTCGGCGGCGACAATATCAGCCAGTCGGCCGGCGCACTGGCGAGTGGCGGGCGTATCGCCCAGATCGGCTTCATGAAGGGATCGGAGATCGTGCTGTCGGCGGTTCCCATGATGCTGAAGAGGGCCATTATCCAGGGCATTTCAGTCGGCCACAGGAGGGCATTCGAGGACATGAACCGCGCCACCGACGAACACGGCATCAAGCCGGTGATCGACAGGGTCTACGGATTTGAGGACGTGCGCGCGGCGTTCGATCATCTCGAACGCGGGCCGTTCGGCAAGGTTGTGGTTCGACTCAAGAGTGAAATTGGAAGCTGATTCGCAATTCTGCCTTGCCGTGGCGTGCGGTGATCGGCGGCGTTTGCGTAGCTATGTCGCAGAATATCGCGCCACAGCGCGCAATCGGCGGGATTTGGCGGGCCACGCGGGACCCGGATGAGAACTACGTCTACGCTATAACCCTCTAGGCCCCTCTTTCTGCCTGTCTCGAGCTATTCGACCTTCCCCCACTCCGCGAGGAAATCGAGCAGCGCCCGGACGCGTGAGGGCAATGGTCCGCCCTGGCCGATATGGATGGCATGGAAGGCCTCGCGGTCACCAGGGTTGAGGTGACCGAGCACGGGCACGAGACGGCCGGCGGCGATGTCGTCGCGCACCGTGAAAGCGGCGAGACGGGCAAGTCCGCTGCCGCCGAGCGCCAAGTGCCGCAGCGCCTCGCCGTCGCTCGCCTGCACGCGGCCAACGGTCGGCACGACAATCATTTCGCCGCCCCTCTTCAACGGCCAGCCATCGACGGAGCGGACATAACCGAAGCCGATGCGATTATGGCTGTCGAGATCCTCCATTGTCTTCGGCTCGCCGACACGGGCGAGATAGGACGGCGCAGCGACGATCACCATCGCGGTATCACCGAGCTTGCGGGCGACGAGGCTCGAACTCTTCAACGGCCCCGCGCGCACCGCCACATCCGTGCGCTCCGCTAGGAGATCGACGATCTGATCGGTCTCGACGAGATCGAGCGTCACGCCGGGGTGACGCTCCAGGAACTCAGGCAGGATCGGCGCGAGGATATGGGTGGCGTAGGATGCGCTGG
This sequence comes from Methylosinus sp. sav-2, assembly GCF_004366495.1. Taxonomy (NCBI): domain Bacteria; kingdom Pseudomonadati; phylum Pseudomonadota; class Alphaproteobacteria; order Hyphomicrobiales; family Methylocystaceae; genus Methylosinus; species Methylosinus sp. sav-2. Next base: position 473,597 of record NZ_SOEJ01000002.1, on the reverse strand, counting down.
TGTTGAGCCGGATGCGGCCGACCGGCCGCTCGCCGGCGCCGGCATTGCGCTCGGCGTCCTCGATGTCCGCCAGAATGCGGGTCGCCCGCTCATAGAAGACGCAGCCCTCCGGCGTGAGCTGGAAGGCGCGCGTGGATCGGTTGACGAGCCGAGCGCCGAGCCGCGCCTCGAGCCGTGCGACGAGCTTGCTCACGGCTGACGGCGTCATGCGGCAGATGCGGGCGGCGGCGGAAAAGCTACCGTGTTCGACCACGCGGGTGAAGACTTCCATCTCGCCGGAACGATTGATCTCAGGTCGCGCCATTGTCTTTCAATTCATAAATTATGTTCCAATCCGCGTTCTATATCACCTGAAGCCGAACATCTATCTGTTGTCCCGACACACACCATCGCGGGACAAATCATGCCCTTGGCGCTTTATGCCCTGACGGCCGGAGCCTTCGGCATCGGCGTCACCGAATTCGTCATCATGGGGCTTCTGCTGGAGGTCAGCGCCGATTTCAGCGTGACGATCGCCGCAGCGGGCCTGCTCATCTCCGGCTACGCGCTCGGCGTCGTCATCGGCGCGCCGGTCCTGACGGTCGTCACGGCGCGCTTGCCGCGCAAGACCGTGCTCATCGTGCTGATGGCGATCTTCGTCGCCGGCAACACCGCTTGTGCGATCGCGCCGAGTTACGACTACCTCATGGCGGCGCGCGTGCTGACCGCCTTCGCGCATGGCGCCTTCTTCGGCGTCGGCTCGGTGGTCGCGACCGGCCTCGTGACCGCGGATCGCAAGGCCTCCGCCATCGCGGTGATGTTCACCGGCCTGACGGTCGCCACGATCCTCGGCGTGCCGCTCGGCACGCTTGTCGGTCAGCATCTGGGCTGGCGCGCCACCTTCTGGGCGGTGGCGGTGGTCGGACTGATTGCGCTCGCCATCATCGCCGCCCTCGTACCCGAGGACGACCGCCCCGTCGAGGCGAGCGACTGGCGGGCGGATATCGCCGCCATTTTGCGGGCGCCCGTCCTTCTCGGCCTTGCGACAACGGCTCTCGGCTACGCCGGCGTCTTTGCCGTCTTCACCTATATTGCGCCGATGCTGACGCGGATCAGCGGCTTCTCGGAAGTCGCCGTGTCGCCGATCCTCCTCGTCTTCGGCGGTGGGCTCGTCGCCGGCAATCTCCTCGGCGGCAAGCTGGCGGATCGCTGGCTAGTGCCGACCGTCTTCGCGACGCTCGCCGCTCTCGCCGTTGTGTTGGCCCTGATGGCGCCTGGCCTGCGGTCGCAATTCACCGCCGTCGTCCTCGTCGGCTTGCTCGGTGCAACAGCGTTTGCGACCGTCGCGCCGCTTCAGATGTGGGTCTTGTCGAAGACGGAAGGCGCCGGCCAGAGCCTCGCCTCCTCGTTCAACATCGCCGCCTTCAACCTCGGCAACGCCATTGGCGCCTGGGCCGGCGGCTTCGTCATTGATCACGGCGCCGGTCTCGCCGCCATACCGCTATGGGCGGCGCTGTTTCCGCTCGCGGCGATCCTCGTCGCAAGTCTCGCGGTTAGCGAGGAGCGCGCGGCCAGGCGCGTCACCTGCTGAATCTATCACCTTCACCTCTCAGGAAAGACATGCCATGGAGACTTGCTTTCTCGGCCGCTCGGGGCTCGAGGTCCCGGTCCTCAGCTTCGGCGCCGGCACATTCGGCGGCAGCGGTCCGCTTTTCAGCAATTGGGGCACCAGCGATGCCATCGAGGCGCGTCGCCTCGTCGACATTTGCCTCGAGGCCGGCGTCAACCTGTTCGACACGGCCGACGTCTATTCCAATGGCGCTTCCGAGGAAGTGCTCGGCGCCGCGATCAAGGGCCGACGCGACGCCGTGCTGATCTCTACCAAGATCGGCCTGCCAATCGGCGACGGGCCCAACGACGCCGGCACGTCGCGGCTTCGCCTGATCCGCTCCGTCGAAGCGGCGCTGACGCGGCTCGGCGCCGACTACATCGACCTCCTACAACTCCATGCCTTTGATGCCGGAACGCCGGTCGAGGAAGTGCTGGCGACGCTCGATGCGCTCGTTCGCTCCGGCAAGGTTCGCTATGTCGGCGTGTCGAATTTCGCGGGTTGGCAGATCATGAAATCGCTGGCCGTCGCCGATGCCCACGGTTGGCCGCGCTATGTCGCCAATCAGGTCTATTATTCGCTCGTCGGCCGCGACTACGAATGGGACCTGATGCCGCTGGGGGCCGACCAGGGCCTCGGAGCCCTCGTCTGGAGCCCGCTCGGTTGGGGACGGCTGACCGGCAAGATCCGGCGTGGCGCGCCGTTGCCGGCGGAGAGCCGGCTGCACGAAACGGCCCAGTTCGGACCGCCGGTCGACGAGGAACGCCTCTATCGCGTCATCGACGTGCTCGACGAGCTGGCCAACGAGACCGGCAAGGCCGTGCCGCAGATCGCGCTCAATTGGCTGATCCAGCGTCCGACGGTTTCGTCGATCATCGTCGGCGCGCGGACCGAAGCCCAGCTCCGGCAGAATTTGGGGGCCGTCGGCTGGACGCTGGCGCCCGACCAGATCGCGCGGCTCGACGCGGCGAGCGCCGTCATGCCGCCCTACCCCCATTTTCCCTATCGGATCCAGGAGGGCTTCGCGCGACGCAATCCGCCAATCACGGGATAGAGAATGCATTACCAAACGCACGGAAATCAGCGGTGTTTGCGTAGCCATGGCGCAGGGTGTCGCGCCATGGAGGGCAATCGGCAGGGTGGCGGGCCGTGTCCGACGAAGATGAAAACTACGTCTGCACGATAGTCCTATGATGCCGCTTGGCTTCGTCCGTCCGCCGCGTTCAGCCATCCAGGGAGGCCAGCACGAAATCGGCACGCGCCGCCGTAGTGCTCTTCGGCAGGTGCAACACCTCATACTCCAGTGCCGGATAGGTCTCCATGAGGCGGCGATACTCCACCACCGCCGCATCGAACCCGTGCTTGCGATCCGTATCAGTCACATAGATGTCGGGCCAAGGCGGCGCCATGAACATGCGGCGATGATAGCGATGCGTCATACACAACGGACGCAGGACCGGTTCTCCGGTCAAAGCTTCCAATGCTGATGCCGCGTCGACAAGGCCGCGATCGAAGAACACCCAGCCCTTATGCTCCACCGCCGCCACGTGGTCCGCCAACGCTATGTCGATCGCGCGACGCAGAAACATTGCGAGATCGCCCCACGGCAATGCGCTGCCACCGCTGGCCGTTTCCTCGGCGATGATGCGGCGACCGGGTTCTTCCACGACGACATGGCCGCGAGCTCTACATCGAGGGTCGCGATTGAACTCAGAGATGCTCCATCAGCAAATCTTAACTCCCGTATCCCTTTCGAAAGCCGCTCAGAATCAACATAGCTTCTAGTTTTCTGGAACCACGCTGCAACCTGATCGATCACTGCTCTTGAGCCAGCTTCCGGGTTGAGGATGAAACTATTTGCATACACAAGCATGTAGGTTCTCCAGCGGACTTCGTTTATACATACTTACATCGCGTGGGAGCCGTCTGGAGCCTCGCACTAGGGTGCGCTCCTGGCGCATCTTGGACGGCATCACCCGGGAAAAACGTGGCGAGATTATCCATTCTGCGTTGGAAGCCCTGTAATTTAAAGCCTCGGATCGATCGGCTCGCTCTCCAGCGCGAGGATCGCGAAGACGCATTCATGGGTCTTGCGCAGGGGCGCGCCGGCGGTAAAGCGCGTCAGGGCCTCATGGCCGAGCGCGAATTCGCGCAGGGCGTTGGTCCTTTTGGCGCCGAGCCCGCGTTGACGCAGGCGCGCGAGATGTTCCGGCAGGTCATATTCCGGGCCGTAGATGATGCGCAGATACTCCGGGCCGCGAACCTTCAGCGCCGGCTGGATCGGCCCCTTGGCGCCGCGCGCGATGAAGTCTCGCGGCTTCACGACCATGCCTTCGCCGCCCGCTTCCGTCAGCTCCTCCCACCAGCGCGTCGCCTCCTCGCAGGCCGAGGCGTCGTCCAGAGGAAGGCGACGCCAGCGCGTCGTCGTGACGTTCTGCGCGCCGGTCGCCGCCAATGTCTCGGCGATCGACATGTGCCAGAGATGGTCCTTGTCGAAATGCGTCGCGCCCTCGCTCGCCAGAAGATGAAACGGGGCGATGCGCAGATCGTCGAGCGAGCGAACCGGCCAGACATAGGGCTTCCAGGCCTCGCCATAGCGCGCAGCCTTTTCGGCGCGGCTCGCGAGCCTGTCGCGCAGCGCCTCGACAGGAACGCCGCGAGCGGCGGCGCGCGCGGCGGCGTCATGGGCGAGGGCGAGCCCGGAGTGGCTCGCGGCGGCGACCGGCGCATATTGCTGCTCGATCAGCGCCGAGGCCTTGGCGGACCAGGGCATGATTTCCGTATCGAACAGGAGCCAGTCGGTCGAGAGCGTCTCCCAGAGGCGCGCGCTATCGCAGGCGGCGCGCAGCCGCGCGAGCAATGCCTCGCATTCGGCGGCGTCCGCGAAAAAGGCGCGGCCCGAGCGCGTCCAGATCTGGCCGCTCTCGCCGGAGAGGACGCCGAAGCGCCGCCGCGCGACATCGGCGTCGCGGCAGAGCGCAACGACTGCGCGCGAGCCCATGTGCTTTTCCTCGAGCACGACCTCCCTTTGGCCGCGCTCGCGGAAAAAGGCGAAGGCTTCCTCCGGTCGCTCGAGAAAGCCGTCGCGCGCGCTCGTCTCCACCGGCGACATGGTCGGCGGAAGATAGACGAGCCATTGCGGCGCGAGGGCGAAACGGCTCATCGCTTCGAGCGCCGCCGCCGAATTCTCCTCGGCGATGGGAATGCGCCGCAGCAGCGTCGTGTCGATCCATCGCCGTCCCGACACATCGGCATGATCGAGAAGCCGATCCGCCTCGGCCTGCAAGGCGGTCTCCGGCGCGGCGACGAGCGGGCGCGCCGGCTCGCAATAGACGCGCGCCGCCGGGACCTCGACGAACTCCCGCTCCGGCCAGCGCAGCGCCGTGAGCTTGCCGCCAAAGACGCAGCCCGTGTCGACGCAGATGGTGTTGTTGACCCATTCCGCATCCGGCGTCGGCGTATGGCCATAGACGATGGCCGAACGGCCGCGGTAGTTCGCCGCCCAATCGAGCCGCACCGGCAAGCCGAACTCATCCGTTTCGCCCGTCGTCTCGCCGAACAGAGCGAACTCGCGGACAGCGGGCGAGCCGCGACCGATCATTTCCTCCTTCAGCCCAGCATGGGCGACGGCGAGCTTGCCGCCGTCGAGCCAATAATGACTGCGGAGATCCGCGAGGAAAGTCTTCACGCGCTCCCGGAACTCGCCCGGCTCCTCGGCGAGCTGATCGATCGATTCCTGAAGCCCATGGCCGACCGTGACCTTTCGGCCTTCGAGCCAGCGCGACAATTTGCGGTCATGATTGCCCTGCACGACATAGGCGACGCCTGCCTCCTGAGCCGCCATCGCGATGCGCAATACGCCCGGAACATCCGGGCCGCGATCGACGAGATCGCCGACGAAGACCAGCTTGCGGCCATGCGGGGCCGAAACGGCGACGGCCTCGCCTTCACCCTCGACGACATAGCCGAGCGATTCGAGCAGCCGCCGCAATTCGTCGAGGCAGCCATGCACGTCGCCGATCACATCGAAGGGGCCGGTATCGTCGCGCTTGTCGGTCCACATGGGGCGGCGCTCGACGACCGCCGCCTCGATCGCCGCGACCGAGGACAGCTTCCAGATCTGCCGAAAGCCCTCATTGGCGAGCCCGCGCAGGCCGCGATGAATCTCCTGAATCATGCGCTGCGGAACGCCGGGTCCGAAATCGCGATCCAGCCGCGCCTTGTTGCGCTCGATGCAGACATCGAGGCCTGGATCGACGACGATCGCCACGGGCAGCGCATGCCAGCGGCGCGCGAGCTCGACCCAGGACTTGCGATCGGCGGCGCGCACATTGGTCGCGTCGATCACCGCGAGGCGGCGGTTCTTCAGCCGCTTCTCGGCGATGGCGGCAACGAGCGCGAAAGCGTCGGCGGAGGCCGATTGGTCGGTCTCGTCGTCGCAGACGAGACCGCGGCAATGATCCGAGGAGATCACCTCCGTCGGCTTGAACCAGCGCGAGGCGAAGCTCGTTTTGCCCGCGCCCGTCGCGCCGATCAGCACGACGAGGCAGAAGTCGGGAATGTCCAGGAGGGTCGGGAGAGGCGCATTCATCTCGAGAACACCGCAACCTGTGTGACGGGGCCAAGCTCCGGATGCTCCTCGCCTATGCCGGAAAAGGCGACCGAATAGCCGTGGCTCTTGGCGATCACCTGCGCCCAATCGTGAAATTGCGCGCGGGTCCATTCGAAGCGATGGTCGGGATGGCGGAAGGCGCCGGCGGGCAGAGAATCGAACAAAGCGTTATATTCGGCGTTCGGCGTCGTCACGATCACGGTCTTCGGATGCGCTGCGCCGAAGACGATCTCGACCAAAGTCGGCAGACGGTCGGCGTCGAGATGCTCGATCACCTCGACGAGGGCGACGGCGTCGGCATCGGCCCAGCGCGCGTCGCGATAGGTGAGCGCGCCATGCAGCAGACTCACGCGCTCCATCGAAGGGCCTCCGGCGCGATCGAGCTTCAAGCGCTCCTTGGCGCGCTCCAACGCGCGGGTCGAAGCGTCGAGGCCGATCACACGTTCGAAGCCGCGCTCCTTGACCAGACGTTGCAGCAGCCGGCCTTCTCCGCAGCCGAGATCGGCGACGCTGCGCGCGCCCGCCTCTTTCAACAGGCCGACGACGGCGTCGAGCCGCCGATCGTGCAGACGCAGCGGCGCCTCGAGCGCCTCCTCGCGGGGCGGCGCCTTTTCGTCCTCCAGACCCTCCTCAGCCTCGGTGTCCGGCGCGAGACGCGCGAGGGCGGCGCGCGCGAGGCTGCGGCGGTTCTTCAAAAAACGCCGCGCGATCGTCTCGCGCTCGGGGTGCCTGGCGAGCCAGGCGCCGCCTTTGGCGACGAGCTTCTCCACCTCGTCGTCGCCGACCCAATAATGCTTGTCGGCGTCCATCGCCGGGATCAGCACATAGAGATGGCCGAGCGCATCGGCGAGGCGCAGCGTCCCCGCGAGCCGCAGCTCGACATAGCGCGAAGGGGCGTCCGCCCCCTCGATGCGGCGCGCGTCCACGGTCCAGCCCAGCGGTGCGAAAAGGCGCTCCAGCAAATCGCCGTCGCGCGGCGCGGGCAGAGGCGCGACGACGATCTCGAGCGGGATCGCCGTCGCTGCCAGCTCCGGCCGCTCGCGCGAGACGCCGGTCATCGCCGTGCGGAACGCCTTGTTGAGCGCGACGGAGAGGAAGGACGACGCCGCATAGGGACGGTCGTTGACATATTGATCCGCGACCCCTTCGGCGCCGCCGCGGCCGCGCACGAGTGCGACCGGATCGAGGTCGAGGATCAGCGCCGCCTCGCAGCGTTCCGCCTCGGCCTGCGGGAAAAACACGGTTCCGCGTCCGAAGGACAGCTCGACGTCATGAGCGCGATCGGGATGCTTCATCAGCAGAAAGCCGAGATCGGTGGCCGGCGCATGCGTGGTGGCGATGGACAAATACATGACGGATATCGAGCTTGCTCGGCAATGTGTTCGGCGCGGAAGCCTATAGCAGGCGAGCTTCGACTTGTCTCGGCCGAGGGCGGCGAACGAGAGGCGGAGATCGACGCCGCTGACCTGCTGACCACCACGCCGATGGTCCGCGGTCTTGCGTCCAGGCGCCACCATGATGTATCAGTGTCACCGTTGGACGGCGGTGTTGCCGGATAGGGTTTTCCGGTAGAATCACGATGTTACGCGCCTATTGGTAGCGAGTCCCTCCTCCGCTACCACTCGCCGTAACGCCGAAACAATCCTATCCGTACAATGTTTTAGCCGTCCGCTGGTAGTCGGCTCTACGTGGCCCTTGCGCGTCGGGTTCTGGTGCGAACGGCGTGAGCAGGGCATAATCCTTCCGAGGGCGGAACCGAACGCCGGGGTTATGGGCGATGCTGAGCGCGAACGATCTTTTCAATGGGTCATCGTTCTCTGCGTGCGCTGATATCTGCGATACAAGCTCAGCTTCCGAGATCTCGTGGAAACGATGCGGAGCGCAGCTTGTCGTTGGCCCATACGACCATCATGCGCTGGGTTCAGCGCTACGTTCCGGAGGTCGAAAAGCGGTGGAACCGTTTCGCGCCGGGCTGGCGGATCGTGGCGCGTCGATGAGACCTGCGCCAAAATCAAAGGGCCACCCATCGCGTAGTTATCGGCAAAAATTGCACCGCAACCGGCTTGCTCACCGAAAAATGCTCGCACCGGCATGATCGCTAAATTTTCAAGGTCGAAGCGGACTCTTGGGCAATGCGCGGTCTGTTTCCGTTACGGCTGTGGATGTCTGCCCTGTCCAGACCAACTGTAGAATAGTGTCCCACTTTGCGGCCCAGGCTTCGAGACGCTGAACATATCGTGATTTGTCCAGATTTCGCGCGAGATTATATTTGTTCCAGTCATTGTCCAGCCATGCGACCTTTGTCGATGGCGTGATCCCCTCGACCTCGGGATTGAAAAAGAATTTCGCGATCAGCAGGCGCTCGTGGCTCGCATAGCGGAACATGGCTCCGAGCATTGTGCTCGGCACAGTGACGCGCCTTTCGTCGAGGTCGCCGAAAGCGGCGCGCAACAAAGTGTTTGGCTGCTGCGACGAGGATTCCTGCGCGTCGGTGATGAGCAAGTCGACATAATAGCATCGCTGATCGCCAAAATCTTCGTTGCGGACGAGCTTGGTGAAGATGACGTCGCTCCTCTCGCAATTGGCGTCGGCGCGAAATCCGGTCGGGCTCGGCGTCGTCTCGTCGTTTCCGATTAGCAGCACCAGCCCGCGCAGCTTCCCTTCCGACTCGTTCGCCAGCGCCTTCACATCGATGGTGACGTGATTTGTGTCTGTGCCCGGCAGGGAGGCGACGACGCGCCATGTTCCTGCCGGGAGCGGGATGACGCGGCCGTTGAAAGAAATTTCGCGCTCGAGAACATCGCCATATTTCACGGTGGAAATGGGCGGCTCCGGTTCCGTCGCCGGCGTGGCGCCGGAGCTCGGCGAGACATAAGCGCTCGGAGTCATTGGCGATCCGCTCGAACCCGCCCGACGACTCGTGAAGCTCGGCGGATAGGCGAGAGTGAGCGCGGAGGCGCAGATCGCGATGATCAACGCTGTCCGCCACGCGGGCGCGGTTCGCCAGAGGTGTTGGAAGCCCGACATGATTTCCTGTTCTCTGCGGGGGAGCCGCCTCAGTGTTTCGATCGTCGGACGCGAGGATGGAGCCTGGCCCAGGGCGCGGATGCGTCGTCGAGCCTTCGCTCGAAAGCCGCTTGGACGAAACCGTGCCAGCTTTTGATCCATGTCCGCAAAGAGGCGTAGACGGCCTTTTGCCGTGGGCCGAGCGGCCCTCGGCTCGGCAGCCATTTCGACTTGTCGTTCGCCTCCGCCTCGGGCAGCTCTTCCGAGAGCCGGGTCGAGGGGAAGCCGTACATCAGGACCGCCGTGCGATCACGGTCGCCGATCTCGAACACTGGGTTCAAAATTAGTTCGGGCGCAGAGACGCCGCGCGCGCGCAGCTCCGCCTCGATCGCCTCATATCCGCGGAAGGCTCGCCGAATTCCTGCGCCGTCGTCGATGTGTATCTCCCAGCAGTCCTGAATGGCGCCGAGCTCGAAGCGCTCGCGTTCGCTGAAAAAGCCGGAAGCGTGCGCGCAGGTGTTTCGAACCTTTTCGACCGGTAAAGCCAAATCGGGCCGCGCATAGGCGATGCTGACAACGCCTTCGAGCTTGCCCTTCGACAGCTGCGCCAGAACGATCTCGTCCGCGACAATCGAGTCGTCGATGGATTGCGGAACCGCCGCCAGCAGAGTCCAGGCGCCGCGCGGCAGAGGCCAGCGGTTGCCGCCGAGCGGCACGCTGCCGATGTAGGTTTCGCCGATCCGCGGATTGGCGACCGGACGAAATCTTTCGCTTTTGAGATCGAAGTTCCGCCATTTCGCGGGGAGCGGCCCGTTATCGAGCTCTCCGCTCAGTCCGGCGCGCACCGCCTCCGCCCAGCGGCGCGTCCACCAGCGCCACTTCTCGACGAAGGGCGTCCATTCGATGGGAACAGCTCCCGCTCGGTAAGATTTGGGCGCTGGTAGTCCGGCGCGCTCTGGCGAAAATCCGACGAAGACGTAGAGGCTGATGAGCTTGTCGGAAAACGCGAAAAAGGAGCCGATGAGCTGTGGCGGCACGTTCGTCACCCCGCGGGCGACCAGCTCCCGATATAATGGAAAGCGGGCGTCCTCCGGCGAAATCTCGGTCGGATTGATGACCGCGCAATAGTCGTCGGGGCCACGATAAGATGCGAGGTCGATCGAGCGCTTCTGCGCGCACAAGCTCTCTTCTTGCGGATCGAGAAAACGAGCTTCGATCTGGATCACGCCCTCGAGCGCATGATCGGCGATGCGTACGAGTGTGACTTGATCGATCGCGGTGGCGTCGTCTGAATCGACCTGCGGATTGCGCAGCACGGCTTTCCACTTCCCCGGCGGCAACGGCACGAGAAAGGGGCCGATCGGCGCGACGTCCGAGAACACTTCGCCCGCCCGGATTCCCAGGTCAGGCAGCATGGGAATGTCGCTCCTCGGATTTCGGAGGCGGGGCAGCCGCAGGGGCGCAGCCGTCGGTTCCGCAGCGCTCGCGGCCGGGCCGGCCAATCCGTCTCTCACCCTATGGTCCCAGTGAATGGCCCATTCTCGCAGCATCAGCATGATGCTGAGCCTCAGCCCTTCGAATGCGTCGTTCGAGCGTGGTCCTCCAGGCCAGAGCGCGGGCGGAATTTCTTTTCCGTCGCGAGCGCCCGAATAGAGCCGCTCTGTCCGCAGCCACACGAACGTATGGGCTATGACGCCATTTCGCTTGGTGACGGACGAGACGGCCGGCAGCAATCCGATCGTCTCTTCAGACGGAATTTTGAGCCGAATGACATCGGAGACCGGATCGGGCGGCAAATTCGTCCGATCGATTGTCCCGAGCTTCCAGCAGCTATAGTCGCTTTCTGCGTCTCGTATCGCTTTCTCGCCTTGATACGGGGCCTTCGGCGGATCGCATTCCCCCGAGGCGCTCGCATCGGAGCCGGGTCGATCGCCGACTTCGCCGACGGCGAACATGACGAGCGCTTCGAATTTGCGCCGCTCGTCATATCGGGCGAGCGCGACGCGGAAGGCGCGGACGCCGTTGGGATTCAGCTTCGGCACATAAGCCAGAAGCTCCCAGCTTCCTTCCGGCAGGGGCCAATCGCGGTCGCCGAAGCGAATGGCGCCGACATAGACATCGCCTTCTTTCGGAGGCGATGGGGCGCTCCTCGCGGGCGCCGGCCCGAGAAGGACCACGACGAGCGCTGCTAAGAGCGTCGAGAGAAACGGACGTCTCATGCGGGTTCGACCACCACTCTGCCGCCGTCATTGACGAGCATGACGCGCTGCGCATTGCGCTGCTTCGCCTCGATCAGAGAATCGCTGATCGTGTCTTCTATCGCGCGCGCCAGATCGCGCGACGATGCGGCCGCGCCGAGGCGCTCGTGCCGCTGCATGATATCGAAGAGCAGATGCGCATCTATGCCGCCATCGGCGACCGAAAGGCCATAGCCGGCGATCATCGCCTCGATCTCGAGCGCGGCCACTCGCGCGACATCGAGCCCTCGAAGCGGCGCGAACACGAAAATCCGATCGATCCGATTGAGAACCTCGGGCGCGAAGCTTTCAGCTTTCAGCGCCTCCACCGAGGCGCGGCGGATCTCGTCGGGCGCGCCGGCGCCGGCCTTGGCGATCTTCGTCAGCTGCTCCGTCGCCGCATTGGTCGTCACGATGAAAATCGCACGCGTCGTCGAGATCTGGCGTCCGTCCGACGCCTCGGTCACGAAACCGTCGTTCCATGCGGTGAGGAATTTCTTGTGAACCTCGTCATGCGCTTTCTCGAACTCGTCGAGCAGAACGACGACTTCCGGGTGGTTGCGCAGCATCGCCGTCAGCTTTCCATAGCTGTCAGAGCCGGCGTAGCCTTGCGGCGAGCCGAATATTTGGGTCGACGCCAGAGGCGAGGAGAATTGCGTCATGTCCAGATGGAGCAGCGGCCGATCCAACGCCACCGCGAGACATTTTCCGAGATAGGTCTTGCCTGTTCCAGGCGAGCCCGCGAACAAGAAAACGCCGACCGGCCTGTTCCGCAGGCTCAGCGCCAGACGGCGACGAATTTGCGCGGCGATGTCGTCGCACACCTCGTCCTGCCCGATGACCTTCGCTTTCAGCCGCTGTCTCAGATCATTGGCGTCGATCAGCACCGATATTCGGCTTTCGCCGGCCACGAGGCGCTCCAGCGCGTTTTTGTTGGTGAGGCGGTCGAGAATATCCATGATCCACCTGTGGGATAGAAAGCGAGGCCACGCCCTCCCGGCGTGGAGCAGTCCGGCGACAACTGCGGCCCAGGCCATTGTCGCTACAGCAAAATAGAACCAGGAGCCGCGTGTGAGGAACGCATTGGCGGATTGCGTGGTGACGCCGGACTGAATCGCCAATTGGAGGGTGGACAAAATCCATAGGGGCAGCAACAGCAATGGCGCGTAACGCGTGAGCGCGGAGAGGAGCCGCTGCATGGCGCTATTCCAAAATCACCGGGATTGAAATTTGCTGCCCAACGCTCAGCACGGCGAGAGGCGCGGCTCCGTCCGGCCCGACGAGACCGACGGTGACTCCGCCGCCGCCGCCATCGACGACGCCGATGACCGTCGCCACCCCGTCGGAGGGAAAGGGGATCGCTACGGCGACCGGCTGCTTGGCGAGCCGGATCATTCGAGAAAATCCACCGCTTTGAAATTCGATTACATCGCCATCCTCGGCGTCGGAATCGTAGAAAACGATCCAGACCAGCTTCGCCTGTCGCGAGGCGATATCCGCTTCCAGGCTCTCTTGCGCCTGCGACGAAAGCGCCATTTCGAGCATCGCCGCTTTCATCTCCCTCGGTTCGACCGAACGTAAGGCGACGGGCGGCCGGGCCTCGGCGATAGACGCGCGACGCGCGATTTCCGCCGGAGAAATCCGATCCTCCGAGGAGCCGGTCATCTGCGCCGCGCCGATCAGTGCGGCCGTCGTGGCGGCGACGATTATCGGAATAGTCGGAAGCTTCGGCGCCGGCTTCGGCGTCGACTTGCAATCGGGGCGCGGAAAGCTGTCCATATCTACATGAACCAAGAAGATTATCAGGATGGTGATAAAGTATGATAACATATCGTCGATACGCTTGCGACCGGAATCGCTCGACGTTTGGGGTCGAGCGCGGCGCGCTCAAATCTCGCCGACGATATCGCTCGCGACTTCGGCGATCAAAGACCGCAGCCAGCGATGGGCGGGGTCGTGGCGGTAGCGCATGTGCCACGCCATCTCGACCGGGAAGGTTCCGAGATCGACGGGCGCCGGCAGCACCTTGAGCCGTCGGTCGTCGGCGAGGCGGCGGCAGATCAGGCGCGGCAAGGTCGCGCAATAATCGGTGACCGCCACCATCTCCGCGACCGCGAAGAAATTCGTCACTGAAATGGCGACGTCGCGCCGCAGCTCCTGTCGCGCCAGCGCCTGAAACAGCCCCACGCGCAGGCGGCCGGGCGGAACCACATTGACGTGGCGCAGCGCCTCGAACTGCTTCCTCGTGATCTTGTCGCCGATTTCGGGGTGGTCCGCCCGCACCACGCAGGCCAGGCTCTCCTCCATCAGATGCTGCACGACGAGATTGTCCGGCGGGTCGACGATACGGCCGAGAACCATCGCCGTGGCGCCGGAAACGACTCCGGTCTCGGCGAGGTCATTGCCATAGGGCGTGAGACGCAAAGTGACTCCCGGCGCGATCCGCCCGAGCCGCGCGACGATCGCCGGCGCCAGCACATATTCGACATAGCTGTTGGGTGCGATGGTGAAGAGACGCTCGGCCTTCGCCGGATCGAAATCCTGCTGGCCCAGCACGGCGTCGTCGAGCTTCGTCAGCGCATCGGCGACCACCGGAGCGAGCTCCAGAGCGATCGGGGTCGGCTGCACGCCGTAGCGCCCGCGGATGAAAAGCTGATCTTGCAGCATCGCCCGTAGCCGCGCCAAGGCATTGGACATGGCCGGCTGGGTCATGCCGAGCCGCTCCGCCGCGCGAGTGACGCTGCGCTCCTCCATCAGGGCGACGAAGATGGGCAGCAGGTTCAGATCATAGCGCATCAGTTATAATCCCATACCTATATCTAGAATAAAAGAAATAAAGCTGCAGAATGATAGGCGCAGGCGCATGTTGGCGGCGTCCAAGGGGACGTGAGCCAATGGAGGCTGCAATGACCAAGGGGAAAGTGCTGGCGATCGGCTCCAACGCCACACGGATCGAGGTCCAGGGCGGCGGCTGGGGCGCGACCGGTCAATATCTCAACGAAACCGTCATCCCCGCCATGGCGCTGATCGACGCCGGCTATGAGATCGTCCTCGCCACGCCCGACGGAACCAAGCCGCATATCGACGCAACGTCGGACACGGCCGCGCATTTCGACAGCGACGAGGCCGCCTATCGGCGCGCGAAAAGCTTCTACGCCGAGCATCCCGCGATGAACGCGCCACGCAAGCTGCGCGAGGTCATCGCGGAAGGCCTCGACCTTTATGTCGGCGTCTTCGTTCCCGGCGGACACGCGCCGATCACAGACCTCATGCAGGATCGCGAAATGGGCGAAGTCCTTCGCCATTTCCACGAAAGCGCCAAGCCCACCGCCCTACTCTGCCACGGCCCGATTGCGGTGGTCGCGGCGATGCCGCACGCTCGCGAATTCCGCGCGGCGCTGATCGCCGGCGCCGTCGAGATCGCCAGGAAATGGGCCGAGGGCTGGCAATATGCCGGCTATAGGATGACCGTCTTCTCAGCGAGCGAGGAGACGGTCGCCGAGAACCAAATCCTCCATGCGAAGCTCTATTTCGACATGCCCTTCGCGCTGACGGCGGCAGGCGGCGAGGTTTCCGTCGGCGCGGTCGACTTCGCGCCGCATGTCGTCATCGACCGCGAGCTCATCACCGGACAGAACCCGCGCTCCGATCATCCGATCGCCGCGGCCCTCATCGCGGCGTTGGATCGCTCGCTCGCGCCGACATGAGCAAATGAAATGAGAACGCGCATGACTGGCGGGGCGCTGCGCATGCGCGTCGCGCTCCTCGCGACAGTCGAAGGACAGACAGCAATGACTGTGAAAATCATCGCTCTGCTCACCGCCAGACCCGACAAGCAAGAGGCGCTCGAAGCGCTGCTCGCCGGCATGATCGCGCCGAGCCGCGCAGAGCCGGGCAATCTGCGCTACGATCTATGGCGCGACCAGGCCGACCCCACGCGCTTCGTGCTCGACGAGCTCTACACGAACAGCGAAGCAGTTGCGGCGCATCGCGAGACGCCCCATTTCCACGCCTATCTCGCGGCGATCAATGATCTCGCCGAACGGACGGCCTTGTCGCTCGACCCCGTCCAGGTGGGCTGACCGTCCAATCATCATCTCCGGCGGTGCGAGAAGGCCGGAACCGTCGACCACGTCTCCGGCGGAAGCCGAACACGCGCGACAAAAGAGGATTTGCATCATGAGCGAAGGCATCGAAGGCAAGGTCGTGCTCATCACCGGCGGCGGCGTCGGACTCGGCGCCGAGACCGCGCGCCATCTCGCCGCGCGCGGCGCCCGCATCGCCGTCGCAGCGCGCCGCAAGGACAAGCTCGATGAGGTCGTAGCCGAGATCACGAAAGCGGGCGGAGAGGCGCGCGCCTATCCTTTGGATGTGACCGACAAGCATCAGGTCAAGGCGGTCGTCGATGCAGCCGTCGCCGATTTCGGCCGGCTCGACGTCATCGTCAACAATGCCGGGCTGATGCCGATCCGTCCCATGATCGAAGTGAACACCGACGAATGGGACGCGATGATCGACGTCAATCTGAAGGGCGTGCTCTATGGAATCGCCGCCGCTCTGCCGATCTTCGTCGCGCAGGACAGCGGCCATGTCATCAACATCAGCTCCGTCGCCGGCACAAAAGTCTTCGCGCCGGGCGGCACGGTCTATTCGGGCACGAAATTCGCCGTGCGCGCGATCTCCGAGGGGCTCCGGCAGGAAATCGGCGGCAAGATCCGCGTCACCTCGATCGAGCCGGGCGCCGTCGACAGCGACCTCAAATATTCGACGACGAGCGGCGCCCGCGCGACTGTAATGGATTTTTACAAGATCGCTATTCCGGCCGCTTCCGTCGCGCGCGCCATCGCTTTCGCGATCGAGCAGCCCGCCGATGTAGACATCAATGAAATCGTGCTGCGCCCGACTACGCAGGAATTCTGATCGACCAGGGTCCGGCGGCAGGCCGGAAGGCCGCCGCCGGAGGAGCCAAAGGATGGAAACGGTGAGCATACAGAAGCTTCTGCCAAGCAAGCTCGGCTTCGGCGCCGCCCCGCTCGGCAATATGTTTCGCGACATTCCAGAGGAGGAGGCGCGCGCGACTGTGGAGGCCGCCTGGAACGACGGCGTCCGCTATTTCGACACGGCGCCCTTCTATGGCGCCGGCCTCGCGGAACTCCGCTTGGGCGAGGCCTTGGCGGGCAAGCCGCGCGAGGATTACGTCATCAGCACCAAGGTGGGCCGCGTCATCCTCGACGAGGTCGAGGACATCGGCGCCCGCGATCTCGGCGAGACGAGCGGTGTCTTCGCTCATGGCCGTCCGAACCGCATCGTCAATGATTATTCGGAGAGCGCGACGCTGCGCTCGCTGGAAGACAGCCTGAAGCGCATGAGGACAGACCATATCGACTTCGTCTTCGTCCATGACGTGGCGCAGGACTTCTATGGCGACGAGTGGCTGGCCATGTTCGAGAGCGCGCGCCTCGGAGCCTTTCGCGCACTCGACCGGCTGCGCGAGGAGGGCGTGATCGCGGGATGGGGCCTCGGCGTCAACCGCGTCGAGCCGATCGAGATCGTGATGGAGCTCGACGAGCCGCGTCCCGACATATTTCTGCTCGCCGGCCGCTACACGCTGCTCGACCATGAAAAGGCGCTTCAGCGCGTGATGCCGATGGCGGCGGAACGCGGTCTGCGCATCGTCGTGGGCGGACCCTATAGCTCGGGCGCGCTGGTGGGCGGACCCAATTTCGAATATGCGCCGGCGACGCCGGCCATTCTCGACAAGGTCGCGCGGATCAAAGCGATCGCCGACGAGCATGGAGTCGGCATGAAGGCGGCCGGGCTGCAATTCTCGCTCGCGCATCCGGCGGTCGCGGCGGCGATACCCGGCGCGAGCCGTCCGAGCCGCATTGCAGAGGATCGCGCCGCCATGGATGAGATCATTCCGGCAGAGTTTTGGCGCCGTCTGCGCGACGCCGGCCTCATCCACCCTGCCGCGCCCACTCCTGTCGCACGGTGACAGGGCTCGCCGGCTCGATCCGAGCGGGCCATTCGCGCCATTCGCCGCCGCAACCATTTCGCGGCCGAGCCGACCGATTACGCACGCCTCAAAGATAGCCGCGGCGGATCACGGATTCCGTCGCGGCGCCAGAGTGCTACAAATGCGCGTGACACCACTCGGCCAGCATCGCCGGACGTGATGCGACGCCAATGACTTGCGCATTCTGGCGCCCGGGGGCGGTATCCCCCCGCCCCAGCCAGAATTCCACAAATTACTGGAATCACTAGAAAATCGCCTTAGCTGGGGCGAGTTTCCACATCCCTTGTGACACATGGCTTCACAGCTTCGCTCTTCAGCGAATCTCCCGGCGCACTGGCGTAGGTCTGGACGAGCGTTCGGCGTCGGCTCGCTCGTTTTCTGCTCCGCTCGGCTGGCCGAGGCCTCCGGCTCGGGCGTGCAGATGCGCGCCGCGCCGAGCGCGACCATCTCCTCGCAACAGACCGCTTGCAGGATTTTCGCCGTCCCGCTCTGACGGCTCGGCGGCGCCAGCCGCTGCACCGGCGCCAGGAAAGTCGGCCTGCTTTGCTGTGCTTTGACGGAATGCTGTCGATCGAGCCGCGCCGTTCGATCCATGTGACGATTCTGCAACAGGCGATGCGCATTCGCCTGGCGTCTGGTCCTCCGCCCTTGACTCGGCGCAGGATCCAGAGGTTCCGTGAGCAGCATGGACAAGTCCGCGCCTTGGACGAAGAGGGGCGCCCGCATTTTGATCGCGGGCCTAACGGCGTGGGTCCTCGTCATTCAAGGCATGACAGCCGCGGCGTCGGCGCGCTGGAACGTCGTGGACGGCGGCGCCGTCTCGGCGGATTTCGCTCGCTGCGCGGCCGACAGCGACGCTGGCGACCATCGACATTCGCCCGTGCGGCACATTTCCTGTTCCTGCTGCATCCCGTGCCGCTCCGGCCAATTCGGCGTCCTCGGCGATAGTGCCGCGGCGACGCCGGACAGCATGAGACCATCATTTCCGATCGCCGGCGCCATTTCCACCTATTTCCTCCTGATCGGAGAACCGGCGTCGCCCCTCGGCTGGATCACCTCTTGGTCACAGCGCGCGCCGCCTCGGCTCGCATAGCCTTTTTGCTTCGCCGCCAGCGGCGCGCAGACGCATTGCCCCGATCGGGGGCGGCGGAGCCTGCCCGAGACTCTCCCTCGCTCCTGCCGGAGCCCCTCATGCTCGACGACAAAAAGTCGCTTCTGCGCGCGCTGTTCTTGCGTAACCGGCGCGAGTTGCTCGGCTATCTCACGCGGAAAGTCGGGGCCGACAATGCTGCGGATCTCCTCCAGGAGACCTTTCTCAGGGCGCTGCGCCATGAGAGCTTCGAGACCGTCCTCGATCCGCCGGCCTTCCTCCAGCGGATCGCCGCCAATCTCAGCCTGGATTTCGCCCGCCGGCGCAGGACCGAGACGCGCTATCTCGAATATGTCGATTATTTCGTCGACGCCCCGTCCGACGCGGCCACGCCCGACGAGATTCTCGAATACAAGAGGAAGTCGCAGAGGCTCGACGCGGCGATCCGAGCACTGCCGCCCCGCTGCCGCGACGTGTTCCTCATGGCCGTGTTCGAGGACATCCCCATGAGCGAGGTGGCGCGCCGGCTCGGCATTTCGGACAGAATGGCGCGCAAGCATATGGCCAGCGCCATCCGGCTGTGCCGCGCCGCTCTGGATTGAGACGAAATTTTCGCGGGCGAGGTTCCGTTTTGTCCGCCTTCGCCGTCGGAATAGACGATAGCCCTCGGTCGCCTCTGGGACTTCGAAATGCGCCAAGACCCGAAAGACTCCGATGAAGACCCCGCCCGCGAGGCCGCCATCGCCTGGTGGGTCGCGCGCCGATCCGGCCCGCTGCCGCCGTCGGAAGAGGTCGCCTTTCAGGCGTGGCTCGCGCGCGATCCGGCGCATCGCGCGGCCTTCGCCGATATTTCCGGCATGGTCCGACATGTGCGGAGCATGGAGCCCGCGCTCTACGCGCACGTGCGTGTCCCTGCGGTCCGGCGCTATGAGCGACCGGCGGCCGCCCTCGCCGCCGCCGCCGCATTCGCCTTGCTTCTGGGCTTCGACGATCTTTCGATCGCCCTGCGCGCCGATCGCTCCACGGGCGTCGGCGAGATCCGCTCTATCGTCCTGGACGACGGCTCCAAGGCGCATCTCGACGCGCGCTCGGCGATCACGCTGCGATATGCGGCGGGCGAGAGGCGCGTGGTCCTGCTGCGTGGCGAGGCCTTGTTCGAGGTCGCGCCGAACCCGGCCCGTCCTTTCGTGGTGGAAGCGGCCGAGGGGACCGTCACGGCGCTGGGCACGGCTTTCGACGTGGCGCTGATCGGCGATGGCGCGCGCGTCACGGTGACGGAGCATAGGGTGGAGGTCCGCAGCGGCGGCGGGAATGTCGTCGTCGAGGAGGGGCGGCAGTCCTCCTATGACCGCGACAGGCCGGCGGCCGCGCCTGTAGCCCAGGACGTGGACGCTGCGACGGCGTGGCGGCGCGGCAAGCTGATCGTCGAGGATCAGCCTCTGGGCGAAGTGCTGGCCGTGCTCGGCCGTCATCGCCACGGCTATGTTTTTTGTCTGCGCGCATCAGATTGCGCACGCCGCGTCACCGGCGTGTTCGGCGCCGACGATCCGATGCGTACGCTCAGGGAGATGGATCAGGCTCTCGGGCTCCGCGCCACATTTCTCACGGATTATGTGATCGTCCTGCACGAGTGAGGGCCACGGGGCCTTTCGCGGGGAAGAAAATTTTCGAGAGCCGGTTCCGGTTTCCATTTCGAGCGCGTCGGATAGACGGGGACAGCAATGAGCCCCATCACTGCTCGAAGGGAAACGAAGATGGCGGCGAGGGCGAGAGGGCGAAACAAGGACGCGCGTATGAGTTCGACAGTCGCGGCGGCGGCGCTCGGCGCACTCACGATCGGGACGGGCCAGCCAGCGCCCGCGCGGGCGGCGATTCCTCCGGATTTGCCGATCTATATCTCGCGCGACTACAGCATTTCGCCGGGGTCCCTCGGCTCCGCGCTCAACAGCTTCGCCGACAAGAGCGGGCTCCACATTCTCTATGACGCGCATGTCACGCGCCGCATGTCGTCGCCGGGACTTCGAGGCTCTTTTTCCGTCAAGGACGGGCTGGATCGCTTGCTCGAGGGCACCCGCCTCTCCTATCGCTTCTCCGACGATGGCGAGAGCGTGTCGATCCTGCTGGCGCAGGCGGACAATGGCGTGCGCAACGACGCTGGGGCGGAACAGCTGCCGCCGATCGACGTCGGCGCCGAAGGCAAGGACAAGCCCGGCGCGCGCGAGGCGGGAGGCGCGCCGCAGGGGCCGGGCGACCGATTCACCGGCTATAGAGCGGACACGGCGACCTCTGCGCTGAAGATGGATGCGCCGATCTTCAAGACGCCTGTCTCGGTGCAGGTCGTGACCCGCCAGACGATGGACGATCAGCAGGCGATCAGATTGATCGATACGGTGCTGACGAATTCGAGCGGCGTGCGGCCCAACCCGAGCTATGTCGAACAGTATAAGGTTCGCGGATTCACGACCTACCCCTATCGCAACGGATTGCAGCAATATTCGCAATACTTCCTCGACACCGCCAATGTGCAATCCATCGAGGTGCTGAAAGGCCCGGCCGCGATATTGTACGGCCGTGTCGAGCCCGGCGGCATCATCGACATAGTGACGAAACGTCCGCTCGAGACGCCCTATTATTCTGTCCAGGAACAGATCGGCTCCTACGGCCTCACGCGAACGACCATCGATGCGACAGGGCCGGCGACATCCGACAAATCCGTGCTCTATCGCGTCAATGCGGCCTATCTTCACGAAGATTCGTTCCGCGATTTCGTCAGCGATCGAAATGTCTTCGTCGCTCCGACCGTCTCGTGGCGCCCGACCGATCAATTCAAGATCAACATCGACTTCGAATATCTGCACAGAACCGCAGTCGATGATTTCGCTCTTTTTCCGGCAGTCGGCGGAACGCTGGCGCAGATTCCGCTGACGCGATATCTGCAACAGCCGGGGATACTCCAGAGCACGCCCGATCGCTTCGAGCGAAAGATGATCGCCTATGATTGGGAGTATCGCTTCGACTCCGATTGGAGCATCGCCAGCCGACTGGCGTACACGAATTCGAACGCCAGAATCATGGACACCTATTCGACATCGTTCAACGCCGCGACCGGAAATTTGACCACAGCGCTCTACACCTCGCCGGGGTTCAATCAACAGATGCTGACGACGAACGTCGACATAAAGGGGAATGTCTCGACCGGCCCGCTGCGGCATTCGTTGCTATTCGGCTATGATCATTTCAGTTATACATGGCCGATGGTGAATGTGTTCAACTCGAACACGCAAACGATAAATATATATAATCCGATCTATGTCGCGCTGCAAAATCCTTTCGCTTATGGGCCGTCCTGGGTTTTCCAGAGACAGAAATGGGACGGCGTCTATGGGCAGGACATGATTTCGGCCGTCGACGACCGCGTGCATCTGCTTCTCGGCGGACGGTTCGACTGGTCGCGCACGGGCTCGAGCACGAAATATGCGACCCCCGACATCGCCCGAGCCAGCTTCGCGGACCGCTACGACCATGGCTTCAGCCCGCGTATCGGCTTGAGCGTCCAGCCCCTGCCCTGGTTGAGCCTCTATGGCAATTTCACCCGATCGCTCGGGGCGAACAATGGTCAAACGGGCGTCGGGCAAGTTCTCCCGCCTCAGAAGGGCGAGCAGTTCGAAGGCGGCGTGAAGGTCGAGTTGCTCGACAAGCGCATCTCCGCCACCGCCGCCTATTTCGACATCGTCAAAACCAATATTCCGCAGCCAGACCCGGCCAACTCGAACAATTCGCTGTTGATCGGCAAGGTGCGCAGCCGCGGCGTCGAATTCGACGTCATGGGGCGCGTGGACGACAATTGGAGCGTTCTCGCCAATTACACGCATGACGACGTTCGCATCATGCAGGGCGTCCTCAACCCGAACTATCTGACCGCGATCGCCACGCAGCAATCCATCAAAGGCAATGCGCTACCTGGGAATCCGCGCAATTACGGCAATCTATGGGTGAAATACGACGCCGACGGACCATTGAGAGGTTTGAGCGTCGCCGGCGGCGTGACCGGCGTCGCCGACCAATTCGGCGACAATGCGAACTCCTACACGCTACCGACATACTTTCTGCTGAACGGGATGATTTCCTACCAATTCGCATATGAAGGCTACACATTCACTGCGCAGCTGAACGCCCGGAATCTAACCGACACGCGATATTTCATCTCGGCCGCCAACAGGACCACTGTCATGATCGGACAACCACAGAGCTTCATCGGGTCGCTGCGCGTGGAGTTCTGAGCCGTCCAAGCCGCACGGCTCCAGCGGGGCGCCGCGCCGCTCGATCACGGCCTCGCGACGCCACGGCTCGGACTACCGAGCGACCGATTTATTCGACGCCCGCGACGCCTTCGGTCTCATGCGCCAGATCGAAGTCGCCGCCGGCGCCGATCCGGCGATCTTCGCCGCGTCGGCGCGCATATATCCGCCTCGCCCCCTTCATGGCGCCGGGAAGGAATGCTCATACCCTCTGGCTGTCCGATTTCACCTATGTCTCGACTTGGCGAGACTTCGTCTATGTGGCTTTCGTGATCGCCGCCCTCGCCCGGCGGATTGTCGGCCGGCGCGCCTCGCGCACGGCGCATGCGGCCTTCATGCTCGACGCGCTCGAGCAGGCGCTGCATGATCGTCGTCTCCCCTCGTCGCCATCCTCGACCGCCAACCGCCAAAGCGTGAAGAGCGCTTCATCCCCTCCTTCTGCCGACTGACGCAAGGCCTGCTCGAGCAAGTCATGATTAACGAGCTGTTCGGGCTGCTGGAGGGAAATGCGCATGTTCGTCAAAGGCGGGAGTCGTGCAGATCGAAAGGGCGTCGCAGCTGCAACGCTCATAGCCGCGTTGGGCGCCCCCGTCTCGAGTCTCGCCGATACGGCCCGTGAGATCAAAGCTTTGAAAGCGGAGCTGAAACGCCTCGAGACCAAGCTCGACGCCCAGTCCCGAGCAAATCGAGCGGCGACGGAGCGCCACGATCCGACGAAGTCCGCTCCGGCCGCGGCAGTCCCGCCACCCGTCTTCGTCAGCTTCAAGAACGGCCTCTATGTCGAGAGCGAGGACAAGAGCTTCGATTTCAAGGTCGGCGGACGCATCCATACGGACGGCGGCTTCGCCAGCTCGGCGGACACGATAAGGCGCAGCAATGTCGGCTTCCGCCGCGCCGAGCTCGAAGTGACCGGACGCGCCTATGGCAATTGGATCTATCGTTTCCAATATGATTTCGCCACCGCCGCCGGAGGCGTCGCCGGCATTCGCGACGCCTATCTCGCCTATCGCGCCAAATTCCTGCCCGAGTGGATCAGCGCCCAGCCGGTTTCCATCCAGATCGGCAATTTCCACGAGCCTTTCGGCCGGGAAACGCTCGATTCCGACAAGCACATCACCTTCCTCGAACGCAGCCTGACGGCCAATCTCGGTCCCGCTCGCCACATTGGCGCAGCCGTCGGCGTCGGCGATGCGAGCTGGGCGCTCAAGGGCGGCATTTTCTCCACCAGCCCGCAGGACACGGCGACCGCGCCGCCCACCGGAAACGCGCAATTTTGGGACGCTTCGGCGCGCGCCATCTATGCGCCCATTCACGAGGAGGATGCGCTGCTCCACCTCGGCGGGTCCTTCGTCTATCATCGCCCCAATGGGACGACCGCGGCCACCGACGCCACCAATCTGACGCCCGGCGCCTCCGGCTTCGAGCGCGAGCTCACCGGAATTCTCGGCGCGGGCGGGGCGACGGTCCGAGTGCCCGCGGCGCAGGATCTCTCCTGCGCGGCCTCGGCGGCGACGCTCAATGTCGCGACGACCGGCGCCGGCCAGCTGGTCGCGCCTTTCGTGCAGCGGCCGAGCTGCCTGAAATATTCCTACAATTACGGCTTCGAAGCCGCCGCCGCCTATGGTCCGGTCTCTGTCGAGGCGGAATATGTCGGCGCTCAATATCAGCGCGACGCCACGCTCGCCTTCCTCTACGCAAATGGCGGCGGCGCGCAGCTGCATTACAGCGCCTATCATGTCGCAGCATCTTTGTTCCTCACCGGGGAATCGCGCGCCGCCTCCTATGAGGGCTATGACAAAAATTGGAGCACGCCCGGCACTTTCGCCGATGTGAAGATCAAGGACCCTCTGAACAAAGGCGGCTATGGCGCCGTCGAGGTCGCCGCGCGCTATGAGGGGATCAATCTGAACAATGGCGGGCTCGTCCCGGCGAGCTTCGTCTATCTGGCGACAGCCACGGGTTCCGCTGCGCAAAAAGCCGTCGCCAATACGGCGACGCTCGGCGGCCGGCAGGAGAATCTCACCGTGGCTCTGAACTGGTACCCGGTGCGCGGCGTGCGCCTACAGGCGAATTGGACGCGCGCAATGACGCTGATCGCACCCGCCGATCGCGCATTTCTCAACGGCGATCATCCGAGCCTGTTCCTAGCGCGGGCGCAAGTTTTTTGGTGAAGCAGAGCGCAGCTTCGGGTCGATAAGAACTCGCTTCCAATGAAGGAATGAGCCTAACGAACGGCCCGATCGCCGCTCGCCAGAGTCGGCCTTGTCGTCAGGCCAGAGGCTCCTCGCCGGCGATGGTCGTGCGCGTCATCAGCCGACCGCTCTCAGCGTCATAGGGCGTGACGCGATGCATGGTTCCGGCATTGTCCCAGATGAGAAGATCGCCGACGCTCCATTCGTGCCGATAGACGAATCTCGGCGATATCGCCCATTGCGTGAGCTCGGCGAGAAGCGCGCCGCCTACATCCGGCGCCAGGCCTTCGATATGCGACGCCGTGCATCCGAGCACGAGCGACTTGCGTCCTGATTTATGCGTCCACACAAGCGGATGCGTCTTCGGCTCATGACTTCGCCATCGGCGCAGCTCGTCATCCGTGGGCGTTTGGTTCACGAGACACTGGGCCGCTTCGACGCTATGGACGACACGAAGCCCTTCTATCGAGGTTTTGACCGAGACCGGCAGCTCGTCCCAGGCGGCATAGCAATTGCTGAATTCGGTCTGACCGCCGACGGATGACAAACGCTTCGCATTCAATATCGCCGCACGCGCCGGAACGTCGTCGCTCGCGCCGTCGAAATGCCAAAAGAACGAACCTTTCAAATATTCGGCCGCGAATGCGTCGACCTTCTTATCGAGTGTGATCGGCAGAAGCCCGTCGCCGCGCAGGAGAACGATCTCGCCGAGCGTGCGGGAGAGAGCGAGCTGCTGCGCGTCATCGAGGTGAAGTCGCGGAAACACGATCACGCCGCGTCGTTCCAGAATGTCGCGGATCTCCGCCGCATATTCGCCGCGCGTCAGCGCCGCGACATCCATCTCGATCGAAGAGCCTATGCGCGGCGTCAGATCGAGAATATCGAAGCCGCGTCGAATGGTGATCGCATCCATGCTCGTCTCCTCATGCGCATGTGTCGAAAGCCCCCGCACGTGACATCGAAAGAAAAATCGCGCTGCGCGCCGACGACGAACTGCGCGCCGATCGACATTGGCGCGGAGTCACGATTTCGCCGCCCGCGACAGCTGCTCCCGAAGATCTTCCGCGCCCTTCTCTATCCCCGTCTGCGCCGCCGATAGCGCGCCGACGCTCGCCGGAATATTCAGCGGGCTGGGATATTGCTTGGCGACGAAAGCCGTGAGCAATCGATTGTCGGAGGCGTCGCGTATCTCGACCGCATAGAACACCGAGCCGGTCAGCAGCCCTTCGCCGCCACGCACGGTCTGCACGCCATTGTAGAGACCGCCCGCGAGATCGAAGCGCGAGATCGTGCTGAGCACGGGCGTGCTCGTGACGGCGCCGGTCAATGTCAATTTCAGCCGCAGCGTATTCGCGCCCGGCCGGTCCGCTATGGTGAAGCGGCTCCTCAGCTTCTCGGCGAACTCGCTCTGCATATGCTCGGCGAGCGACGCCTTGTCGGCTTCCGCCATATCGCCGAACTGATGATCGGAGCCGCGATAGATCGCGACGGGATCGATGACGAGCCTGTTATAGGCGCGCCAATCGGTCGTAGCCGCATAGCGAAACGGAATGCGCTTGGCGTCGTCCTGCCGATTGGGCTGCAAATGCGCCGAGGATGGAAGCCCGGAATAGGCGATGGGATCCACGCTCGAGCAAGCGCTCGTTCCGAGGCAGAGCAGCGCGACTGTCGGTCGCAGCATTTTATCCAGTGCCGCCATACAGCAATACTCCTTTGCGTCCAACGCCGCTCGATTGCGTCGCCGCGTGATCGTTCGGGCTCGAATTTCGAGGCTCGCGGGAACGCGCCGGAGTCGACGTCTTCGGCCGCGCCGAGGCGCTTTCCGACTTCGACCCGTCCGGCGTGGCGGCGGCGAACGAGAAGCTGCGGCCGCCGAGCCGTCCGCGATAGGGCGCGCGATCATCTCCGCGTATCAGATCGAAGCTCACGATCGTGTTCGGCACGGCGACAGCGAGCACAACCTCATCGCGGGCGAGGATGTCGACCTCGAGCGCTTCGTCGGGCCGATCGGAATCGAGAAGAAGGATGCGTCGCGTCACGAGCTCGTCCCCGCCTGCATGTCGTCACGGCTGCGAGAACAAATCGAAGTGATAGTTCACGCCGACGCGAATGGTGTGGAATCGTGCGTGACGATCGACATCCTTCCGCAGATCCCGGTAGAGATCCGTGTAGAGATATTCGAGCTTCGCAGACCATTTCCGCGCGAAAGCCCATTCCACGCCGCCGCCCGCCGTCCAGCCGATGCGCAGCTTGCCGTCACCGGCGATCTTCGGCTCGCCGAAGGCCATGCCGCCCGTGCCGTAGATCAGCAAGCGCGGCTCCGTGAGCGCGAAGCCGACGCGGCCGCGCGCCGTTCCGAACCACGGCAGCGTCGCATCCCGATGATAGGGGCTGTCGTCTCGCGCCTTCAGGCTCGACGCCTGAAAGTCGTTCTCGGCGCCGATGACGAAGCGAGGCGACAGCTGATAATTGAAGCCGAGCTGGCCGCCGCCGACGACGCCGCTCGGCGATTTGTCGGCATAGGCGCCGGCGCCGACTCCCTCGCCGACCGCGCCGCCGGCGTTGAGGCCGCCGTAGAGGCCCGTCCAGGTGAAGGCGGGCGGCGGCGCCTCGAACGCAAAAGACGGCTTCATATAAGGAAGATCGGCCGCCGGCGCGGCGCCTGCGCTCGCGGCCAGGACGAAAAGCGCCCGCGTCAAAGCTGTCGAATATTTCACGATCATGTTTCCGATCCCCTGCGCTCCGACTCCCTCCGAGCAGCCGAGGAGGAAAATACGCGAGACCGGCCGAATGTCAACGCTGTTGACACAACAATGTTGACACTCGCGCCTTCCAGCCCCATTTGACCATCGTCAGAAGACGAATAATCTGCGCGGAAACGGGAGGCGGATCGATATGGCGACGCTGGCTGAGCTTCAGGAAAAGCGCGGCGGAGAGATCACACGGCGGCGCATACTCGAGGCGGCGCGCGCGCGTTTCTCGATAGCCTCCTACGAGGATGTGAAGCTCCGTGAAATCGCCGCCGAGGTCGGAGTGGATGTCGCGCTGGTCCACCGCGCCTTCGGCTCGAAGGAGCAGCTCTTCTCGGCCGTCCTCTCGACCTCCAAGGAGGCCGAGTCGCAATCGACGCTCGACGCCGGCCGCCTCAGCGAGGATTTCACGGACGGGTTTTTCAGCGCGAGCCAGAACGAAACGCTTCAGATCGTCGTGCGCTCGCTGACCAATCCACAAGCGCGGGAGGTATTGCGCGCCCGCAGCTTGACCGAGTTCATCGGCCCGGTCGCCGCCGCTCTCGAGGGAGCATCGACGATCGAGCGCGCAACCTTGTTCAACGCCTGCCTCGTCGGAATGGCGATCTTTCGCGAAGTCTTGGGAGCGCAAGCGCTGCAGGACGCCAATAGCGCCAAGACGCGGCCCTTGATCGCACGGGTTCTCGCGGCCTGCCTCGCCGACGAGCCGAGCGCCGCGCCGGAGCCGAAAAAGGAGGGTCCAGCGAAAGCTCCTCGCCGAACGGCGCCGAAAAAGGCGCCGGTGGCGAAGACGCCGTCTAAAAAGCGCGTTCCGACGAAGTCTCGCAGACGCTGAGGCCGGCGCGCTATCGGCCGCTCACGTCTGTGCGCTCGCGACTTTCCGCCGTCGCATGATGAACCGCCGACTTTGACGAAGCCAATGCGAAAAATGCGCGAGGCGCGACGAGCCGCCGCGCCTCGGATAGACGGGAACCCGACGACCGAGGTCGCCGACGCCGTCAATGCAACTCGTCCAAGGCCAGATTGAGCTCCAGCACATTGACGCGCGGTTCGCCGATAAAGCCGGCGGCGCGCTGCTCGATCCGACTTTCGACCAAGGCGCGCACGCGGCTCTCGGGCAGCTTGCGCGCCGCGGCGACTGCGGCCGCCTGCGCCAGCGCATATTGCGGCGAGATGTGCGGATCGAGACCGGAGGCCGATGTCGTCACCGCATCCGCCGCGACCACATCGATGCGCCCGGCGGCGAACTCCGCCTCGATCGCCGCGTTCACGCGTTCTACGAGCTTTTGCGAGGTCGGGCCGAGATTGGAGCCGCCGGAATTCGCCGCATTGTAAGGCGCGTCGATCGTCTTGCTCGCGTCATTCGGATCTGGCGCGCTCGTCGCCGAAGGACGGCCGTGGAAGTAATTATCGGC
Organism: Methylosinus sp. sav-2; assembly: GCF_004366495.1. Classification (NCBI taxonomy): domain Bacteria; kingdom Pseudomonadati; phylum Pseudomonadota; class Alphaproteobacteria; order Hyphomicrobiales; family Methylocystaceae; genus Methylosinus; species Methylosinus sp. sav-2. The sequence goes on along the minus strand of NZ_SOEJ01000002.1, from coordinate 444,393 downwards.
GACGAAGCTTTGACCGATCAGACGCGAGCCGACGATGACGCCTTTGCGCTCGATGAGGCTGCCATTGGCCGCGTCGTGGAAAGCGAGCTGCGCGATTCCGGTGATCGCCAGAGGATAGGCGAGGCCGGTCAGAAGGGTGAAGAGAACGATCATCACGATCGCAGGACGAATTTGGGTGAGCATGAGAAGCTCCTTCACGCGAGATGCAGGATCGACACGATCATGTCGATCAGCTTGATGCCGACGAAGGGAATAATGACGCCGCCGAGACCGTAGATCAGCAGATTCCGCCGCAACAAGGCGGCGGCGCCGATCGGCCGATAGGCGACGCCTTTCAGCGCCAGCGGTATCAGCGCGATGATGATCAGCGCATTGAAGATCACCGCGGAGAGGATCGCCGATTGCGGCGAGACGAGCTTCATCACATTGAGCGCGCCGAGCTCTGGATAGGTCACGACGAACAGCGCTGGGATGATGGCGAAATATTTGGCGACGTCATTGGCGATGGAGAAGGTCGTCAGCGAGCCGCGCGTCATCAGCAGCTGCTTGCCGATGGCGACGATCTCGATAAGCTTGGTCGGATCGCTGTCGAGATCGACCATATTGCCAGCCTCGCGCGCCGCTTGCGTGCCGGTCTGCATGGCGACGCCGACATCGGCCTGCGCGAGCGCCGGCGCGTCATTGGTGCCGTCGCCGCACATTGCGATGAGGCGGCCGCCCTGCTGCTCCTTGCGAATATAGGTCAGCTTGTCCTCTGGCGTCGCCTGCGCGATGAAATCATCGACGCCCGCTTCCGAGGCGATGGCCGCCGCCGTGACCGGATTATCGCCCGTCACCATCACCGTCTTTATCCCCATGGCGCGCAGCTCGGCGAAGCGCGCCTTTATGTCTGGCTTGATGATGTCCTTCAGATGCACGACTCCGAGCAAGCGTCCGTTCTCGCTGACGGCGAGCGGCGTGCCGCCGGCGCGCGAGATGCGCTCCACCGCGCGCGTGAAATCCTCCGGCGCGCGTATTGGCGAGACGGCGGCGCGCTGGAGAATTTCGGCGATAGCGCCGTTCGCCCCTGCGCCGCCGATATCGGCACGGTCCACGATCGATTGGGTCTGCGCGAGAATTGCGTCGACGGCGCCCTTGCGCAGCGAGCGGCCCGGTAGATCGAGACCAGAGATCCGGGAATGCGCCGAGAAAGGAACGACGCGCGCATCGGCGCCGGGAGCGGGAGCGGCGAGGCCATAGCGGCTCTTGGCGAGCGCGACGATGGAGCGTCCCTCCGGCGTCTCATCGGCGAGGGAGGCGAGCAGCACGGCCTCCGCGAGCTCATGCTCGCCGACGCCGCCGACAGGAATGAGCTCATCCGCCATGCGATTGCCGAATGTGATCGTGCCTGTCTTGTCGAGCAGCAGCGTGTCCACGTCGCCCGCCGCCTCCACCGCGCGACCGGACGTCGCGATGACATTGAAGCGGATGAGGCGATCCATTCCTGCAATGCCGATCGCCGACAGGAGGCCGCCGATCGTCGTCGGTATGAGGCAGACGAGCAGAGCGATGAGCACGGTGAGCGACAGCACGGTTCCCGAATAATTGGCGAGCGGCCACAGCGTCGTGCAGACGATCAGAAAGATGATCGTCAGGCCCGACAGCAGGATCGACAAAGCGAGCTCATTCGGCGTCTTCTGCCGCTCGGCGCCTTCGACGAGCGCGATCATGCGGTCGATGAAGGTCGAGCCGGGCGCGGCGGTGATCTTCACCCGCACCCAATCGGACAACACAGTGGTGCCGCCGGTGACGGCGGAACGATCGCCGCCCGCCTCGCGAATGACCGGCGCCGACTCGCCGGTAATCGCCGACTCGTTGACGGAAGCGACGCCCTCGACGACCTCGCCGTCGCCGGGAATGAGGTCTCCGGCTTCGACGAGCACGACATCGCCGAGCTTCAGCTCCAGCGCGGAGACGATGTCGTAGTCGCGCGATCCGCCTTTGGTTCGCTTGGCTTTCGTGTCCGTGCGCGTGCGTCGCAACGCATCGGCCTGCGCCTTGCCGCGGCCTTCCGCCACGGCCTCCGCGAAATTGGCGAAGAGGACTGTGAACCACAGCCAGGCGGCGATCTGGCCGGAGAAGAGCGCGCTTCCGTCATTCGCGATTAGATCGCGAATGAACAAGAGGGTGACGACGGCCGAAACCGCCTCGGTGACGAAGATCACCGGATTGCGCGCCAGCCGGCGCGGATCGAGCTTGATGAGAGCGTCGATCGCCGCGCGGCCGATGATGGCCCGATCGAGCAGGCCAGGAGCAGCGACTTTGGACGACATTTGCGTTGATCTCCGGATCAGAAGGTCTTGCCGGCGGCGAGCAGAAGATGCTCGACGACGGGACCGAGCGCGAGCGCCGGGAAATATTGCAGCAGATAGAGCACGACGATGACGCCGAGCAGCAGGCCGATGAACAGCGGCCCATGCGTCGGGAATGTGCCGCGCGACGCCGGCGCCTTTTTCTTCGCGGCGAAGGAGCCGGCCATCGCCAACACGGGAATGACATAGGCGAAACGTCCGAGCGTCATCGCAATGCCGAGCGTCGTGTTGTACCAAGGCGTGTTGCCGGAAAGGCCCGCGAAGGCCGAGCCGTTATTGTCGGTCGTCGAGGCGAAGGCGTAGACGATCTCCGACAGGCCGTGCGGGCCGGCGTTGTTCAAGCTCGCGAGCGCGCCCGGCAGCAGCGCGGAAGCCGCGGAGAATCCGAGCACGCAGAGCGGATAGATCAGCACGGCGAGCATGGCGAGCTTCATCTCGCGCGCCTCGATCTTCTTGCCGAGATATTCCGGCGTGCGGCCGACCATGAGGCCGGCGACGAAGACCGCGACGACCGCGAGCACGAGGAAGCCATAGAGACCGGCGCCGACGCCGCCCGGCGCGATCGAGCCCATCAGCATGTTGAACAAGGGCACGAGGCCGCCGATCGGCATGAAGGAGTCATGCATCGAATTGACAGCGCCGGTGCTGGTGCCTGTCGTCGCTGCGGCGAAGAGCGCGCTGGTGGCGACGCCGAAGCGCACCTCCTTGCCTTCCATATTGCCGGGCGAAGGATCGACGCCGATCGACGTCAGCAGCGGATTGCCGGCGGCCTCCGCCCAATAGGCGATGAGCACGCCGCAGACGAGCACGATGAGCATAGCGATGGCGATCGCGCGGCCTTGCCGAAAATCCAGCACGGCGCGGCCGAAGGCGAAGGCGAGCGCGAAGGGAATGACGAGCAGCGCCCATATTTCGAGGAGATTGGAAATCGCGTTCGGGCTTTCGAATGGATGCGCCGAATTTGCGTTGAAGAAGCCGCCGCCATTGGTGCCGAGCTCCTTGATCGCTTCCTGGCTCGCGACCGGGCCGATCGAGATCACCTGCTTGGCGCCCTCGAGCGTCGTCGCTTCAACCGAGCCTGAAAGCGTCTGCGGAACGCCGAGCGCGACCAGCGCGAGCGCGACGACGATCGACAGCGGCAGCAGCACATAGAGCGTCCCGCGGGTCAGATCGACCCAGAAATTGCCGACCGTCGGCGATTCCGCGCGCGCGAAGCCGCGCACCAGCGCGAAGGCCATTGCGAGGCCAGTCGCAGCGGAGAGGAAGTTATGAACGGTGAGCCCGAGCATCTGCACGAGATGGCTCATCGTCGTCTCACCGGAGTAGTTCTGCCAATTGGTGTTGGTGATGAAGCTGATCGAGGTGTTGAAGGCGAGATCGGCCGGGACAGGATCGAAGCCCTGCGGATCGAGCGGCAACACATTCTGCAGGCGCTGCAACGCATAGAGCGATGCGAAGCCGACGACGCTGAAGGCGAGCATGGCGCTCGTATAGACGAGCCAGCTCTGCTCACGCGCCGGATCGACGCCGGAAAGCTTGTAGAAGACACGCTCCACGGGCAGCAGAACGGGCGTCAGAACATTGCGCTCGCCAGCGAGCACGCGAGCGATGAAGGCGCTGAGCGGCACGGCGGCGAAGACGACGGTTGCCAGCACGACGGCGATTTGCGCCAAGCCAATGGCGTTCATGATCGTTTCCTTTGCGGAGCCCGAGACGCTCGGCTCAGAACTGCTCGGGATGAAGGAGCGTGTAGAGGAGATAGGCGCCGAGCAGCACGGCGACGCCCAGGCCGATGATCGGTTCGAACATCATTCGCTCCCGTTTCAGAGCCGCCCGCAGGCGCGCGCATAAAGGCCCATCAGCGCGAAGAGAAAGGCGCCGAGGCCGAGATAGACGAGGTCGAGCATGGTCAGTCTCCCTTTCGACAATGCTCGGGATATGCCTGCAGAGCGCGTAAGGAGGCTATTCGGATTTGCCCCGTCGGGCGTAAGGGCCGCATAAGGATCAGCTCGCGCGGCGCGCAGCGCCAATGAGACGACGCTGTCGAAAAAGGACGAAAATGTCGTATCGAGGCGTCGCAGAATGCGCGCACAGCCGCCACGGCCTAGAGACCAGGATGATATCGCCTATAAATCAAGATATTAGATTCTCCGTGGCGCCTATGCTAGACTGGACTAATATATCCGTATTTTCAAATAGGTAATATGCGCCGCATGCACACCGTGTGCAGGGATTGTTCTCTTTTTCTTCCTGCTCGCCAGGCCGCACTGGAACACGCCGCTCCTCTCCTTGGCGCGAATTTCGGGCGCCCATCGGCATGCGATTTCGTCCGCCGACTGCCGTTCACTCCCGTCGCCGCTCATGCGAAAAGCCGCTTTACGTCCGCCATCGCCCGAAACAGCTTCATGGGCTGTTCGGAGAACGGCAGAAAGCTCTCTCGTTCGTAGAAGCGGCGGGCGCTATCGTCCTTCGCATCCACGATCAGCGCGAACGAGGCGATCTCGCTCCGGGCAGATCGGTAGAGAGCGTCGGCGAGTAGAAGCCGGCCGTATCCCTTCCCTTGTAGCCGCCGATCGACCGCGAGCCGGCCCATGAGCGTCGCCGGCACGCGCGGATATTTCGGCAGCTTCCGCAGGGGCTGCTCCGGCAGCTCGGCGAGTTGCACGGAGGTCGACGAAAGCGTGTAGTAGCCCGCGATCGTCCCGTCGGGCAGCGCCAGAACGAAGGGCGCGGCCATGTTCTTTCGCGCGTCCTGACCGGACTGTGTCCGAAAATATCGGTCGAGCACCTCCACGGCGCTCTCGAATCCCGATCTGTCATGGCCAGAAGCCAGCGGCTCCACGTAGAGCTTCTCGTCTTTTCCGGCAGGCACGCGTCAAAAGCCGGTTCGCTCGCGATAGCGGCGTACCGTATCACGAAGACGATCATTGACCGGCTTCGGGTTGAGCAGCGCATCGACGAATGCTTCGCTGTCACGAACCGAGAGCGACAGCTGATCATGTTCCTCGATAGCTCTCCGGGCGGCGTCCTGGACGCTGGTCAGCACGAAATCGGTGACGCACCGTCCTTGCAGGGCCGCCGCTCGCTCGATCAGGTTCTTTTGCTCGGCGGTGACACGGGCCTCCAATCGCTCTGCTCGGGTGCGTCTCCCACCAAGTCTGGATGCGGCGTCCGTCATGACCTTTTTCTCCTCGCCACAATGTACGGCCAATACAAGATCGGCGACATTGGATTGTTCCGCTGGCTACGCCAAACGCGGCACGCAACCTGGTCAAGATTGGGGTCGAGGGGTCAAATCCTTCGCCCGCTCAAAAAATCATCGTGTCAGATTGCGGCGGCGGCTTCGCGCTCGGCTACCTGCCGTTCAGCGGCTCCAGGGGGCGCTGCTGTTCCATCTGCTGAGCAAGCTCTACGAGCGGACCAGCGTCATCATCACGACGAATCTGAGCTTCGGCGAATGGGCCGCCGTCTCCGGCGACGCCAAGGTGACGCGACGCCAAGGTGACGACGACTCTGCTCGATCGCCTCACTCACCGCTGCCACATCCTCGAAACCGGGAACGACAGCTTCCGGTTTAAGAACAGCTCGGCGAAGGCGGACAAGCCAGCAAAGTAGAAGACCAAAACATGACGACCGACTGACCCGCAAGCCATCTTCAACCCGGGTCACTTCTCAATGGAAATCCTGGGTCAAATCTCGACGGAAATCGACAGCAATTGTAATGATAGACGTAAAAAGCCCGACGATGAGATCGTTAATAACTCGTCAATTGGACACCATCTATATGGTTTCAAAGGAGGGTCGCGTGGTCCCTTCAGTACGGTGGAAAAGGCCGATCCATGAAATGGACACAAGCGATTGTCGTCGGGTTGATCGTAACGATGGCCCCTACTCTGGCACGCGCCCAAGAGGAAGAGGAGGACCGCCGAAGAGACTATATGCATCGCCTTCACGAGGATTGCGAGCATGGCGACGAAGAAGCTTGCGCCCGCCTCGACGAGATGCGCGAGGAATGGCGCGAGCGACACCGCCGGCGCGAGTATGAAGAATGGCGCCGAAGCCAAGAAGGGCCGCGTGATTACGATGAAGACCAAAACAGGCGCCGCTTCGTTCCGCAGGCCGATCCCAAAGTCGCATTGTGTCTGGCGATCGAAACGAATTACAATAATTGCATGAGGCAGCACGGCGGGCGCCAGAACGAGTGCGCCGCCTGGGTCTACGAGCTGAAGGCGAACAAATGCTTCTGAGCGCCATCATGCCGGCAGTGTGATGATCGCCTGAAACCCATGAGGGCTGCGCGTCCCAAAGCGAATTTGTCCGCCATAGGCGTCGACGATGTCCGACGAGATCGAGAGCCCGAGCCCGGCGCCCTCGGTCTTTTGGTCGAGTCGAACGCCACGTTGTCCGAGCTCGACGAGCTTTTCGGGGGGAATTCCTAGGCCGTCGTCCCTCGACGAGGATCGACAACACGCGTTCGCGTTCCGCCGATACGTGGACTTCCGTGGCCGCCCATTTGACCGCATTTTCCAGGAGCGCGCCAAACAGCTCCGTGGCTTCTTCGACGCCCATGCCGATCGTCACATCCGCAGGAATGTCCAATCGCCAGGACAGAGCGCCGCCACGCGGCGTTCGCATGAACGCTCTCGTCAAGCTTTCCACCACGTTTCGAAGAGGCGTCGATTGGACAGGCGACCCAGCGAGCGACTGCAACCGCGCCCGCGACAGCTCTCGATTTATGTGACGCCGCATGCCGAACGCAAGCTCATGGAGCTCGTCGGCGATCTCATCTCGACCATCCTTCCGGAGCCGTTCCGCATCCGTCGCGAGAATGGCGAGAGGCGTCTTCAAGGCGTGCGCCAGATTGGCGGCGCGCGCCTTGGCGCTTTCGACCGCTTTCGCTTTCGCTTCTAGCAGGGAGTTCACTTCGGCCACCAGAGGCATGATCTCTTCGGGGCCATCGACTGTAATCGATTTCTTCTCTCCTGCTCGAACCGCGTTGACGTTCCGCCGGAGCGCCTCTAACGGCCTCAGGCCAACCGCGATCTGTCCCCATGACGACGCCAACAGAATGAGCGCCAGCACCGCGAGCGAAACAGCGACATCGCCAGCAAACTCCGTTCTCGCCTCGAGGATTTCATTCCGGTCGACGGCGGCGGTGATCCGCAAGCGCCGACTGCCTCCCTCCGTCGCGTAATTCACGCGGCGTTCCCCGAGAAATAGAGTCTCGCCATTCGGCCTGGGGAGGTCGTGATGGTGGGCGATTCCAGATTCGATCTCGTCATTCGGCAGATCGATGACGTGGTCCCATAGGGACCGCGACCGCAGTTTGACGCCGGCCCCATCCTCGACGATTTGCCAATAGAGACCACTGAGCGGCTGGTCGAAGCGTGGATCCGCGAGCGGTCTGCCGAGTTGCAGAGCTCCATCGGGACCCAATGACACATTCGCCGCCAATTGCCGAATGTAAGTGTCGAGCTCGACGCCGACGCGACGTATCACATATCGTTCGAACAATGCCACCAGCGCGACGCCCGCCAGAACCAGAGCAACGCAAAGAGAGAGGGATGCGGTGATCGACAACCTCAGCCGAAGCGATTTCGCCCTCATTTGCCGCCGCCGACAATGTAGCCGAATCCACGCCGCGTCTCGATGCGCTCCGAACCGACTTTTTTGTGCACGCGTCCGACCAAGACCTCGACCGCGTTCTCGGTCTTGTCGCTGTCATGGGAAAAAAGCTGATCCAACAACTCCGCATTCGGCACCACTCGGCCGGAGTGATGCATCAAATAGCTGAGCAGCCTGTATTCCTGCGGCGTGAGAGATACCAGCTTCCCGTTCAGGCTGACCCGCATCTGACGCGTGTCTAGATTCAGATCTCCTACTGTGACGATGGGCGCAAACAAGCCGGTGGATCGACGCACGATGGCTCGCAGTCGCGCCAGCAATTCTTCCATTCGGAAAGGCTTCGGCAAATAATCGTCGGCTCCCGAATTGATCCCGTCCACGCGCTCGAGCCAGCTGTCTCGAGACGTGAGTATGAGAATCGGCATGGAGCGTCCACCGCCTCGCCATTTCTTGAGAATCGAGAGGCCGTCCATGCTCGGTAGGCCCAGATCGAGGATGACCGCGGCGTTTGAACCAGGCTTCTTGGCCATCGGCTTCCCAATCGACCACATATCCCGCTTCGTTCAGCGATGCGCTCACGTTTCGCGCGATGCGCTCGTCGTCCTCCGCGAGCAGGACGCGCATCAGTCGCCTCTCCTGACGATTTTACCCGTTTGAGCATCGACGCGCGCTTCGATCATAGCGCTGCCGGGGCCGATGATTTTGATTTCGTATATCCAGGCGCCGCGGTCTCGCTCCAGCTCGACTCCGACGACGTCACCGCGAACGCTCTCCCGCACCCTGGCGAGTATCTTCTCGAGCGGCAGAATTTCGCCCCTTTCGAGCGCTGCTCGAGCCACGTCGTGATCTTCGCGCCGAAGGCGCTCCTCCACAGCGAAGGCGTCGCCAGCGCCCATGGCGACGGCCGTTCCCAGGAGCAGCGCGGCCGCACAGCTATGTCCGATTCCTCGTCCCATGAACCCTGTATCGCGCGAGATAGCTGACAAATCCCTGACAGGTCTCGACAGCGGATCGACAGGTCTCGTCCTGTAAGAACACGCCCCGTCGACGCAGATCTGCCCCTCCTCGACCCCGTGAGAAAATACGACAATGCGTCACACCTTCACAGCGCCAAGTCGAGACCGCGTAACGCACTCTGCGCCGACGGTGGAATTCCTCCCAGCGCCGCCACGGCTTTTGGGCGTCGAACCCGAAGGTCGACGCGAGACGCGAACACGGCAGCCCAAGAGCTGTTGAAACTGGCTTTGGCCTGCGATTGGCGTCCTCGAACGGAGTCCGAAATGACCCTTCCCGAAAAAATCCGTCTTTATCATGCCGCCCTGGCAGGGCTGGCGCTATCGGCTTATGTCAGCGGGGAACTCGGCCCCATTCACGAATGGCTCGGCTATGGCGTGACGTTCATCCTGATCGTCCGCATTATCTGGGGCGTCGTCGAGGCTCGCCAGCTCGGAATCTCTCGGTTTTTTCCGGGGTTCACGGAACTCGGCCACGTCCGCTGGTTCGATCACCCCGCGGTGAGCAAGCTTCTCCTCTCGGGAGTGGCTCTTGCGCTGGTCTCGACAGTCGTGACCGGAGTGTTGGCGGATCGCCCGCCTTCGTCTCCCCCCTCTCGCCGAGCAGAAACCACTTTTTCCTCAGCTTCGGAACGGCGCACGTCAAGCAATCACGACGTCGGGCCGTCGTCGATCGCGAACCGTGACCGCCGTGAAAGCAACAAAAACGAATCCTGGATCACCGAGGTCCACGAAGCGTCGGCGAAATTCCTGCTCGGCTTCGTCATCGCACACGCGAGCTACATGCTGTTGTTCAAACGTCGCCTCGCTGCGTTCATGCTGTTCTGCGCGGGTCGGCGGGCCAGAGCATGAACATCCCGCATCCACGGGCGACGACGCGCCGAGCCCCGCGCCCCAGGCAAGATCGCCCTCGTTTCTGTCGGTGTCGCGAGCGCATTCGTCGGCTCTCACTTTCCGCAGATCTCGGAACCTCTCCGTTACCTTCTTGCGCCGAAATCGCCCGTGATCGACGCCCAAAAGGCGTCGGACCCGGTCGACGGACTCATCAAATTGACGGAGGAGCAGTTCGCGGCGGCGGAATTCGCCATTCAACCAGTGCACGGCGGCGTCCTGACGAGACGCATCAACGTCCCTGCGCTTGCTTCGGCTGACACCGACCGAGTCGGGCATATCGCCGCTAAGGTGGTCGGCACGGTCGCCGAATTGCGCAAGAACATCGGAGACTGGGTGGAAAGCGGGGATCCGTTTCGAGTGCGATCGACGTGAACAACGGCAATGTCTGGGATCCGAGTTACGTCCAGAGCATTCAGGCCGGGCATTCTTTACCCCGTTCTGCGACGCTGAGCGTCGAGCAGCTGCTTTTCGACGGGTTCAGGGCGACCAATGCGACCCACGCCGCGGAAGCAGGCGTGTTCGCCGCTCGCCAGCGTCTGCGGTTCACGGAGCAACGCGTTCTGCTCGACGGCGTCATCGCCTATACGAATGTGTTGCGAGATACCGCTGTTCTCGGTCTCCATCGGAACAATGTGGCGGTGCTCGACGAGCAATTGCGCCAAACGAAGGAGCGCGCGGCCGCCGGCCAAGTCACTGTGACCGATATCGCACAAGCCGAGGCGCGGTTGGCCGCTGGTCGCTCACAGGCGGCGATCTCTCGCACAACGCTCGACACCAGTATCGCGACCTATAGGCAAGTGATCGGGAGTGAGCCGAAAGAGCTCGCCCCAGCGAGATCCGCCGATCGCTTATTGCCGAAGTCGCTCGCGGAGGCGGAGCGTGCGGCGCAGAGCGAGCATCCACTCGTTCTCGCCGCCGCGCGTGATGCCGATGTGGCCGATCTCGCTATCAGGATCGCTGAAGCGGAATTCTTGCCCAGCATCTCGATGGTCGCGAATGTCTTCACGCAGTCCGATGTCGATGGGCGGAGCAACCAAGCCGTCGGCGTGCAAGTGCTCGGTCGGCTGTCGGTTCCAATTTACGCAGGCGGTGCGACCTCCGCTCGGGTCCGTCAAGCGAAGGAGAGCGCCGGACAGAAACGGTTCGACGTGGATGTGACGCGCGCGGAGCTGACGGCGTCCATGCGTTCGAATTGGGGCGCTCTACAATCTGCATTAGCTCAGATCGTCGCGGCTCGCGCACAGATCGCAGCCGCGGAACGCGCTCTATTCGGCGTCCGGGAGGAGGCGAAGGCGGGCATGCGAGCCACGCTCGATATTCGCAACGCCCAGCGGGAATTGCTGAGCGCACGTATCGGACTCATTGTCGCCCAGAGGGATCGCGTTGTCGCTTCATATGCGGTTCTCGCGGCCGCGGGTCGACTGTCTGCGGGCTCCCTCGCTTTGAACGTCGAAGAACACGACCCCGGAACCCATTTCGGAGAAGTCAGCGACAAGTGGTCCGATCGCTTCCTACTCAATGGTCGGTAAATGCAATTCGGCGGACTGACAAGAGTCCGCGGCTCTAGATCGCGCCCTCGTCTCTCGACGAGGCATCCTATGCGATCGCCGTTGATCTGCTGTCATAATCGCCCCTTACTCGAAGCTGGCGCTGTCTCGGGAACTCGATCGATGCCTATAACGCCCCATGTTGAAAAGCACTTCACCGCCACGGAAATGGTCCGCGATATCGTGATCGGCATGGCGGACGGCTTGACCGTGCCCTTCGCTCTTGCCGCGGGCCTGTCGGCCGCGGTCGCAAACACCGACGTGATCGTGACAGCCGGTCTTGCCGAAATTGCCGCGGGCGCCATCGCAATGGGTCTCGGAGGCTTTCTGGCCGCACGGACCGACGCACAACACTATCTCTCGGAGGCGGCGCGGGAAGGTCGAGAGATCGACCTCATGCGCGACCATGAAATTCACGAGATCGAGCAGCTTCTCCAAGGATACGGCCTGACCGGCGATCCGCTGAAATCGCTTGTCGCCGCCATATCAGCCGACAAGGAACGGTGGATCGATTTCATGATGCGCTTCGAGGTCGGGCTGGAGAAGCCTGATCCGCGACGAGCGCTGGCGAGCGCGCTGACCATTGGACTCGCCTATGTTGTTGGCGGGCTCACGCCACTCATTCCCTACATGACGACAGACAGCGTCGAAACCGCGCTTCTAAGGTCCGTTCTCGCCACAGGTGTGGCGTTGCTGGCGTTCGGCGCGGCGAAAGGGCATTTCACCGGCGTCGATCGAGTGCGCGCTGCAATTCAGACACTGGCCGTGGGGGGACTTGCCGCCTCGGCGGCCTTCGGTCTGGCTCGCGCATTCGGGTAACGAGAGCCGGCGCTCTTGGTTCGGCCGCCAGCATCGTCCCATACAATGTCGCATTGGGCCTGCTATTGCGGCAAGGCTCGAGAAGGAAAGGCGCGTTGGAAACCGGACGGTCCGGCGCGGGCGTCTTTGATCGCAGCTCCGAAAAGCGGGGCGGGTGACGCGACGGTCGGAACCACCCGCATGGCGGCAGCGATTGTTTCCCACGTCGTAATCGTGAGCGAAGGGTCAGTAAACGCCGGGGATCAGCCTCGCGGTGCGGCCCGCATATTCCTTGTATGATGGGAATGCTTCTGCCAGCACGCGCTCCTCGAAATTCATGCGCGGAAATTGAATAGCGATCGAAAGCAGCGTCAAACACAGCGCCCACGGCTGCTGATATCGAAACATGATGCCGATCAGAGCCAATAATTCTCCAGCATAGAGCGGATGACGCACGAGCCTATACGGTCCTTCTGTCACCAGAGCGCGAGCTTGCGGAAGAATGCTGAAACTGCGGCCGAGCCAAATTGTAGCCGCGATGGAGACGAGCGTTCCGAGGAGGACCAGGCCGACGGAAACCGCCTTCGTCGAAGGCGACAAATCGACTGCCGGAACAGCGACGATAAAGCTCGGCAAGAGAAAGCCGGCGGCTCCAGCCAATTTCGGCAGAACGCCTTTCGCGGTCCGCAGAGACGGAGGCCGCAGCAAAATCGCGAGCATTATGAGACAGAGAAGCACGATATTGGCCGCGAGAGAGACATTCACGAGAAGTCCTTCGGACGAGCCCATCATCTGAGACGAGCCATAAACTCCGAGGGAGAACCATGCGACCACGGGGCTCGCAAAAATGAGATCGAGCAACTTCGCTTTCAGGTATGATCGCCTCATTCGACCTTCCGTCATCGGTTCGAAACATGTCGCGGTCCGGCGAACGCCCCGCTGTCTCGGCTTAGCCGATCGATCCGCGCTTGTCGACGCGACCGGACGCGAGCCTCGAACATCCTCCGAGCGCGCTCCTTCGGCTACTCGCTTCACCGATTGGTAATGGCGGTCGCGCTATCCTGCGATTTGTGCTTGACAACCACAGTTTCGGGAACGATATCGCCGTCGGATGGCTGGGCTTCGCCCCCGCCGTCGACTCCGACAACCCAAGAAAGAAACATGGGCAGTAGCCGCTTCGGCGCCGCGCCCGCAGCCTCGTCTGCGCTCGCGACGCCACTCGACATCGAAACCATCCGCGGTCTCGGAGACCGCGTGAGAGGCGTCGCGAGGGCCTAGAGGCTCCTGCCTGCCGCTCATGCTCCGGGCCGTGGATCACAACGGCCAAGAAGGAGATGAGCGATGAACAAGCTCACCGCAATCGCATTCGCGCGCCCGTTCGCTCGGAGCGCGCCTTCGTTCCGCGCCGAGGCGCAGATCGTCGCGTTTCGCCGTCGCGCGCGGCGGGCGCCGCTTTGCGTCTGGACGCTCGACGCCGCCTCGGGACGTCTTCTGTGCGTGTGGACCGACGAGGCGGAGGCCGACGCTCGCCTCACGCAGGACAATGGCGAGCCGCCCCCTTCGCGCCTCGCCGGCTGATCGGAGAGATCGAATGAACCCCGGCCCAACCAGGCCCGCCGGCGAGCGCGAGCTCCGTCCGGCGGGCGCGTCGAAATCCATCCCGATCCGAATTTGCCCGGGCGCGAGAGCGCGGGCGCTCCAGAGGGCGTGAGCTCTCGCGAGGGCTCGCCTGCCGCCGGAGAAGAGGCGAGCCATGACGCTGCATTTCAATCCGACTGAAACCACCGAAAGCGCCGTTCTCGACGAGGCCCATATCGGCCATATTCGTGGCGCGCTAGGCACGATCCATCATGCCGATCACGGTCCGCGCATCGGCTTCAAGCGCCGCCTCCAGACGCTTCTCGCGATTGTCGGTCCTGGTCTCATCGTCATGGTGGGCGACAATGACGCGGGCGCCTTCGGGACCTACACTCAGGCGGGCCAGAACTACGGCACGAGCCTGCTGTGGACGCTGCTGCTGCTCGTTCCCGTGCTCTACGTCAATCAGGAGATGGTGTTGCGGCTCGGCGCCGTCACCGGCGTCGGACACGCCCGGCTCATCGTTGAGCGTTTCGGCAAATTCTGGGGCGCCTTCAGCGTCATCGATCTGTTTCTGCTCAACGCGCTGACCATCGTCACCGAATTCATCGGAATATCTCTCGCGCTCTCCTATCTCGGCGTCTCGCGGGAGCTCGGCGTGGCGCTGTCGGCCGTCGTCATCATGGCGGCTGTCGGCACGGGCGACTTCCGTCGCTTCGAGCGCTTCGCTCTGGCGCTCTGCGCAGGCAGTCTCGTTCTCATTCCGATCTTCGTGATGATTCATCCGCCGATAGCGGAGGTCGCACGCGATATGTTCCTCGTGCAGCTGCCCAAGGATGGCAAACTCAGCGATGTCATGCTGCTCATCATAGCGATCGTCGGCACGACCATCGCGCCCTGGCAGCTCTTCTTCCAGCAGAGCTATGTGATCGACAAGCGCATCACGCCGCGTTTCATTCGCTATGAGCGCATCGACCTCTGGCTCGGCATAGCGCTCGTCGTCATCGGCGCGGCGGCGATGATGGCCTTCACGGCGGCGGCCTTCGCCGGACGTCCCGAAGCTGGAAACTTCACCGACGCCGGCGCCGTAGCGGAGGGCTTGGGCCGATATGCCGGGCGCTTGCCGGGCATATTATTCGCTCTGGCGCTGATCGACGCGAGCGTCATCGGCGCCGCGGCGGTGTCGCTGTCCACGGCCTATGCGCTCGGCGACGTGCTGTCGTTGAAGCATTCGCTACATCGCAAGCCGTCCGACGCCAAGGGCTTCTACGGCGTTTATTTCGCGCTCATCGTCGTTTCGGCGGGCCTCGTGCTGACGCCGGGCGCGCCGCTCGGCCTGCTGACCAACGCCGTGCAGACGCTAGCCGGCGTCCTGCTACCGAGCGCGACCGTGTTTCTGCTGCTTCTCTGCAATGACGAGGCGGTTCTCGGCCCCTGGGTCAATGGCTGGGGCATGAATCTGTTCACAGGCGTGATCGTCGCGGTCCTAGTGATGTTGTCGATCATTTTGACCGCTTCCGTCTTGTTCCCGGAGCAGACAAACGAGACCGTCATTCTGTCGATCCTCGGCGGCGGCTCGATTGCAACTGCGGCCATCGCCGTCGCGACGGGCGCTCTCCGCACGAGGCGGCGCACGGCGCGGGGCGCTATCGGCCGTCACGCCCGCGACAGCTGGCGCATGCCGCCGCTACATGCGCTGCCGCCGGCGAAGCTCTCGATGACGAGCCGCATATGGATGAGCGTGCTACGCTGCTATCTACTGCTCGCGGGAGGCCTCGTTCTCGCGCGGATCGTCGCGCTCGCAGTGACTCACTGAATGCACGCGCCAAACATGAAAGCAAAAGCCATCTCCTATGCGCTGCTCTCGGCGGCTCTGTTCGGGGTCTCGACGCCAGCCGCCAAGCTGCTCCTCGCGGATATAGATCAGCGCATCCTCGCCGGCCTGCTCTATAGCGGCGCCGGCGTCGGAGTCGCCCTGCTGCGCCGTCTCCCGCTTCGGCTCGGCTTCGCGATCCGCGCAGAAGAGGCGACGCTTACTGGATCGGATTGGCCGTGGATGGGAGCGGCGACGCTGGCGGGCGGCGTCGCCGGCCCATTGCTGCTGATGTTCGGCCTCGCCCATGCGGAAGCCGCGACGGCCTCATTGCTGCTCACGCTCGAGGGCGTCTTCACTGCGGCCATCGCATGGTTCGTGTTTCGCGAGCCTTTCGATCGTCGCATCGCCCTCGGCATGGCTTTCATCGTCGCAGGATCGCTCTGCCTCGCCTGGTCGGGAGCGCCGAGCCTTTCTGGAGCGCTCGGGCCTCTCGCGATTGCCGCGGCCTGCCTCGCCTGGGCCGTCGACAATAACCTCACACGCAGAGTCTCGCTCTCCGATCCGCTGCAAATCGTCGAGATCAAGGGAATCGTCGCCGGCTCGGTCAATCTCGGAATTGGGCTATTCGCCGGCGCTCGCATGCCCGCCATCCCGCTGATCGGCGCCGCGAGCGTCGTCGGCTTCCTCGGCTATGGCGTCAGCCTGGCGCTGTTCGTGCTGGCTCTCCGCCATCTCGGCACGGCGCGCACCGGCGCCTATTTCTCCACTGCGCCCTTCCTCGGCGCGGCCGTCTCCGTCGTGGCGCTGCGCGAGCCTTTGACCCTGCAGCTCGTCGCCGGAGCGGCGCTGATGGCCGCGGGCGTCTGGCTGCATCTGACCGAACGCCATGAGCACGAGCATTCGCACGAAGCCGTCGAACATTCGCATTCGCATGTTCACGACGAGCATCATCGGCACGGAGACCACTCCGATCATGAGAACGGCCAGCCGCACACACATTGGCACGCGCATGAGCCGCTGCTGCACGCGCATCCTCATATGCCCGACACGCATCACCGACACGATCATTGATCGAAGACCGAACGTCTGCACCTCCCCTCCCGCGCCGAGGGCATCGAGAGCGGAACGAGGATGAGTCCGACGGCAAAAGGGCGGATCTGGCGCCGAGCACTGATTCTGCTCGCCTCCACCGCTCTCGCGGCGGGGCTTTGCGCAGCTTTTTTCAGCCACCAAGATCTAGCCAAATGGATTTGGGCGGCGGGAACGGTTCCGGTCGCCGCGAGCCTCGCTGTCTCGATCGCGCGCGATCTGCTCGCTGGACGCGCCGGCGTCGACGTGATCGCGCTTCTCTCCATGTCGGCGGCGCTGGCGCTCGGCGAAGCTTTGGCGGCAGTGATCGTAGCGGTGATGTATGCCGGCGGCAGCGTCATCGAAGATATCGCGGTCGGTCGCGCCGAACGCGACCTGAAAGCGCTGATCGATCGCGCGCCGCGCACCGCTCATCGACGGATCGACGATCGGATCGAGGACATACCGATCGACGATGTCGCGGTCGGGGATCTATTGCTGGTTCGGGCCGGCGAGGTCGTGCCGACGGATGGCCTGATCGTCGAACCGAATGCGCTGCTCGATGAGTCCGCGGTGACCGGCGAGCCGCTTCCTGTCGCGAGACGCAGGGGAGAAGCAGCCTCGAGCGGAACAGTCAACGCCGGCGAGACATTCGAAATGCGGGCGAGCGCCGCGTCGGGCGACAGCACCTACGCCGGAATCGTCGAGCTCGCGACCGCCGCGCAGACAGCGAAAGCTCCTTTCATCAGAATGGCGGATCGCTATGCGCTGCTGTTCTTGCCCGTGGCCCTGCTGGCCGCAGGAGCCGCCTGGGCGCTTTCGCAGGATCCTATTCGCGGATTGGCGGTGCTGGTCGCCGCCACGCCCTGCCCGTTGATTCTCGCGGCGCCGGCCGCATTCGTCGCGGGCGCGTCGCGGGCGGCGCGACGCGGCATCCTGATTAAAGGCGGCGGACCGCTCGAGGCGCTTGCTCGGACGCATACGGTGATGTTCGACAAGACCGGCACGCTCACGGTCGGCGGCGCGCGGCTCGTCGCGATAGAGACGGGTCCGGATCGAGACGCGAACGAAGCCCTGCGGCTCGCCGCATCGCTCGAGCAAGCGTCCCATCATGTCGTCGCCGCCGCCATCGTCGCCGCGGCGTCGGAGAGAGGCCTCTCTCTGCACATTCCCACCGATGTCCGCGAGACATTCGGAACCGGGATCGAGGGAAAGGTCGACGGGCGCGACATGCGCGTCGGCGCGCTGCAATTCGTGCAGGGCGATGAAGGCCTCGAGGATTGGGCCGCACGCGCCGCTCGCCGCGCCTCCTGGCGCTCCGCGCTCACGGTCTTCATCTCGTCGAACGGGCGCCTCATCGCAGTCCTCCTTCTCGCCGACGAGCTCCGGCGCGAGACGCCGCGCGCGATCCAGGCGCTACGCGATGCGGGCGTCGGTCGAATCGTCATGGTCACAGGCGATCGCGCCGACGCCGCCGAAACGATCGGCGCGGCGCTCGATCTCGATGCGGTGCTCGCCGACAGAATCCCTTCCGACAAGGTCGACGCCGTCGCCATCGAGCGACGCCTGCATCCGACGCTGATGGTCGGCGACGGAATCAATGACGCCCCTGCCCTCGCCGCAGCGAATGTCGGCGTCGCCATGGGCGCGCGCGGCGCGAGCGCCTCCTCCGAGGCGGCGGATGTCGTCATTCTCGTCGATCGGCTGGACCGCGTCTCGGAGGCGGTGGCGATCGCGCGCCGGACCCGCCTCATCGCCCTGCAGAGCATCATCGCCGGAATGACTCTGTCCTTCGCGACGATGGGAGCGGCGGCCTTCGGTTGGATCGGCCCGGTGGGCGGCGCGCTGATACAAGAGGCGATCGACATCGCCGTCATCCTGAACGCTCTGCGGGCGCTCGGCGGCGGATCGACCTTCCTTCGGCGCCCTCTGCCGGAGACAGCGACACGGGCGTTGCGCGAAGACCACGAGAAGATCGAGCAGAGCCTCGATCGCTTGCGGCAGATCGCCGATGCGTTGGACGCGGCGTCTCCGCGACGCGCGTGCGAATATATAGACGAAGCCGATCGTCTGGTCGCGGACGTCATATTGGCGCACGAGCGCGACGACGAGAGCGAAATTTATCCGCGCATCTCGCATTATCTTCCGAGCGGGCAAGGACTCGGCGCCATGAGCCGAGCGCACCGAGAGATTCGCCATCAGGCGCGACTGCTGGCGCGCCTCGCCGAGGGGCAACGCTCGCACGAGCCCGACAAATATCTGATCCGGGACGCGCAACGGATCATCGAAGCGATCGAGACGCTCGTCCGAGTCCATAATGCTCAGGAGGAGGACGTCTATGAGCAGGCCGCGTCGGAATTCAGCGGAAGCGGATCGCTCCGAGAGCCGCAGACGCGCAAATCCGAAGCGGCGTCGGCTTTCGATCGCGCCATAAGCGCGGCGTCTGGCGCACAGCGCCTTCGACGAACGGCTTTCGCGACGCTGGCGGCTCTCGCGGTCCTTCTGGGATGCGGATGGCTCTATTTCCGATGGGAGCGCAATGCGCCGCGAGACGGCGTGACGGCGACGGGCGTCATCGAGGCGGCGAGCGCCACGCCGATCTCCACACGCCTATCGGGGACCATCCGAGCGGTTTATTGTGACGTCGGGACAAAGGTGACGGCAGGCCAGGTTTGCGCCGAGATCGATCCGCAGCCTTACCGCGCCGCCGTCGAGCAAGCAAAAGCCGATCTCGCTCTCGCCGACGCCCGCCTCGAAACAGCCAGAGCGGCCCTCGCCCGGATGGAAAAGCGGCTCGAGCGCCAACGAGCCGAGGCGGATCACGGGGCTCTGTCGAAAAAAACGCTCGCCCAATCCGAGATCGCTCTTTCCCGCGCGCGAGCGCGGGCGGATCAGGAAGAGGCGTTGCGCACGCTGCGCCGAGATCGCGTGAGCGAAGCCGCGGAGCATTTGGCGCAAACCGCCGTGGCCGTGCCGGTCGACGGGACGGTGATCGCGCGCGAAGTGAAAGTGGGCCTTACGATCGAGGAGCGCGACGCGCCTGCCCGGCTATTCCAAGTCGCGACCGATCTTAGCGTCGTCGAGATCGTCGTCACGATACATTCGAGCGAGCTGAGGCAACCGAGGATCGGCAGTCAGGTCGCTTTCAGAGTGCTTTCTCTGCCAGGGCGCGCATTCTCGGGAATCGTCGAGCAAGTTTCACGTTCGACCCCGGATGCCGACCACGCTTCGACGTATCGTGTCGTCATAGAGGCGTTCAATCCCGATCTGCTGCTGCGACCGGGCATGGTCGCGACCCTCACGATCCACGATTTCGTCGCCGTAATGACGCCCAGGTAATTGTGTATCGTCGACTGCTCGGATGCGCCCGCGTTCCGCCGGAATCATTAGACTTCCGACGCCGCCGTCTAGAACGCCGCGGCAATTCGAGCAGAGCGCGCTGCCGGAGCGGCCTCCGAACGAAAGGAAATCCTCATGAAAAAAATCAAGTTCCGGATGAACGGCGACGATCTCGCGCCCCGCCGCACGCGCATGGAAATCCCCGGCTGGGCAGGGCAGCCGGAGAAGCGCACGGATGGCTCGCATGAACACGCTTGGCACTGCGTGCCGTTTTCCGAATACGCTAAATATGGCGTCGAAATTTTCTACCCCTACGAGAACGAGCTGCACGTCTCGAAGAAGGACGGCCGACTGATGCTCGACGGCGACTTCGGCGCCCCGCCGAGTCCTGGCCGCAGCTGGCCGCCCTTTCGTGATTTTGGGGGCAGCTTCTACACCTACCAGCTCCTGCTCGATCTCAAGCCAGAAGCCGGCTATGCGATCAAGGTCGAGACTCATCCGAGCTTTTATACCGACAGCGCCGGCGCCGCGCCGATCGCAGTGCCGGCGATCATCCGCGAATGGTGGCCGATGATCTATTTCCTCGTTTTCAAATCGCCGATGGAAGGACAAACGCATATCTTCCGGACCGGCACGCCGATGGCTCAGTTCACCATGATTCCGGCGGAAAGTGATATCGAGCTCGAGCCGATGAGCTTCGACGAGGCGGCCGAACGCGAATTGCAAGCGCGACGCGTCTACGCGAGCCGTGAAACGCTCGGCGTCGACTCGCAATGGCTATCGACGAGCGACACGGTTTTCGACGGCACCTATCGCCGCATGCATGGCGCAGCACATTCGGCCGAAGAGAAGCAGAAAAAGCCGCGTCGTGAATGACGGTGCGGCTTGTGTTCTCACCAGCGCCCATCATTCCAGTGGTGATGATGATGGTGGTGGTGGTGGTGATAGCGCGGCGGGCCGTAGTAGCCCCAGCCGCCCCAACCCCAGCCATGATGATGGTGGTGATGGTGGTGATGGTGGTGGCGCCACCGTCGGTACGGATAGTAGGTGTAGCCGTAACCGTCGTAGTAAGGATTGCCATAATATTGCGCCGTCTGGATGCGCGGCTCGGATTGTACGGCCTTCCGCGCCTCGGCCTCCCGCAGGAGCGCCGCCGCATTCGGTATCGGTTGCAGAAGCTCCGCATAGGAGCGGGGTGACATCACTTGATCGAGCGTTCTCGCGTCGGCCGCGGGCGCCGCGGTGAGTGGCAACGCCGAAATTACGCCGACCAGCCCGACGGTCTTCTTGTCCATGAACATTCTCTCCCGTGTTACGGTCACGCGATTCCCGCTACTCCATCATGCGGACTTGCTCGACCCGGCGACGACATGAGCCAGCATCGCGCTCCGCAGATGAACGGCTCGTGAATCTCCAAAGCCCTACACTCGTGAGACGCAGTGGCTCGATCATCGCGGCCCGATTTCCGTGGCGCGACATGAGTTGCCCAGCTAATGCGCGTCGCATCGAGTGTGACATCGCTCGCCACCTGCCGAGTCATGCAGCTCCGGCGCCGGAACGACGCCCGCGGTCGCCGCCGCGGAAACTGGCCGCGGCTTGTCCCACCTCGGCCCGTCGCCCAAAACCGGTCCGGACGGCTATCCGCTTTCACGGGTGATCCGTTCCAACTTCCAGGATCGAGGATCGAAATCCTCCCAAGCGACGCGGCAAATTTCATCGAGCCGCATCGCAGTCGCGATCGCGAAGCGTACAATCCGTCCCAACGGAATTGTCAGCTGCGGCGTCAAATCGGATCGCGCGATGATGCGATCGATTTCGTCCTGCGTCGGCCGACGATCACGCTCGTTTCCCTTCCCGACCAATCCCAAACGGTTCAGCGCAATGCGTGCGAGGTCGGTCGGCTCCGTTGAAAGCTGAATGCCGTGAACCGCCGCCGCATGCGGCAAAATCGTCTTGATGTAGCCGAGGTCGATGCCGAGCGTGACGGGACCGGCTCCTTCCTTCGCTCTATCGCGACCGAATTGAATGAGCCGCTCTCGATCGAGCTCCGAAATCTTCAATCGCCCGAGGCGACGCTCGAGAGATTTGAGGCTCGCGGCATTCGACCGGCCGATCCGCTTTCCGACCTCCGCGAGATCGTCTCTATGGAGCCGGACGAGATCGCCGAATGTTCGAGCTCCCTTTCGCGCGCGCTTCGACGGCGACTCGCCGCGGTCGATCCGGCGCTCTATGTCGAGCGCCCACTCCTCGGCGTCGCGCCGGCGGAGAAACGTCTCGTTGACGTTATTTCCCCTTGCGTTGAACTCATGCGCGCCAGGAGCCGGATTTGAGCCTCGTGAAGGTCGCATTTCGTGTGCGGCCTGTGTGCACTGAGAAGTCGAAAAGGAGCGAAAAGTGTCGTATCGAGGCGTCCGGGAGAGTGCACACGATCCGACCTACGGCCTAGAGACCAGGATGACATCGCCTATAAATCAAGAGATTAGATTCTCCGTGGCGCCCATGATGGACTGGACGGACCGTCACTGCCGGTTCTTCCATCGGCTGATGTCGCGCCGCGCGCGGCTCTATACGGAGATGCTCACCACCGGCGCTGTGATCTTCGGCGATCGCGATCGGCTGCTCGGCTTCGACGCGGCCGAGCGCCCGCTCGCGCTGCAGCTCGGCGGGTCCGATCCGGGCGAGCTGGCCAAGGCTGCGCGCATCGCCGAGCCCTATGGTTTCGACGAGATCAATCTCAATGTCGGCTGCCCATCGGATCGCGTGCAGAACGGCGCTTTCGGCGCCTGTCTCATGCTGCGTCCCGATCTCGTCGCCGAATGCGTGAAGGCGATGAAGGATGCGGTCGCGCTTCCCGTCACCGTCAAATGCCGCATCGGCGTCGATGATCAGGAGCCGAAACCCGCGCTGTTCGGCCTCGCCGAGCGCGCCGTCGCCGCCGGCTGCGACGCGCTCGTCGTCCACGCCCGCAAGGCTTGGCTCTCGGGCCTCTCGCCCAAGGAGAATCGCGACGTTCCGCCGCTCGACTACGGCCTCGTCTATGAGCTGAAGCGCGCCTATCCGAACCTGCCGATCGCGATCAACGGCGGCATTGCGACGCTCGAGGATATGCGTTTGCATCTCGCCCATGTCGATGGCGTGATGATCGGCCGCGCGGCCTATCACGAGCCGGAGCTTCTGCTTCGCGTCGATCCAGAGCTATTCGGCGAGGCGGCTCCGCTCGCGGACGGCTTCGCCGCGGTGGAAGCCTTCATTCCCTATATCGAGGCGCAGCTGCAGTGTGGCGAGCGTCTCTCCAACATGACGCGGCATATGCTCGGCCTCTTCGCCGGCAGGCCCGGCGCACGCGCCTTTCGCCGACGCCTCGCGGGCGAGGCGGTGAGGCCCGGCGCCGGCGTCGAGACGCTGCTCTCCGCCGTCGACGAGGTGCGGCGCGCGACGGCGCGCATGGCGGAGGCGGCGAGCGCCTGACGCCTCTCAGCCGCCGCTCGCGAACACGAGCAGCGCCGCGATCTCCGCCGCCTGCTGCGCGCCGCCGAGCACATCGCCCGTGAGGCCGCCGATCTGCCGCTCGGCGAGCTTGGCCGTCGCATAGGCCGCGGCGATGGACAGCGCGCCGGCGAGCACAGCCGCGACCGGCGAGACTCCGAGCGCGATCGGCAGAATGGAGAAGGCGCTCGCCAGCAGCGCCGCCGTCTGCAGCGCTTCCTTGAACGGCCGCATGGCGGCGTGTCCGGCCCCGTCCGCACGCGCGGGCGCGAGGATCATGATCGGCAGCAGCCCGGCGGTGCGCGAGAGCGACGCTGCGAAAATGAGAATGGCGGCCGCCTCGAAGACTCCGCGCTGCGCGATCGTCGTCAGCGCGCCGAGGCGCAGCGCCAGCGAGAGCATCAGCGCGAGGGCGCCGTAGGAGCCCAGCCGGCTGTCGCGCATGATCTCGAGCTTCTCCTCCCGCGTCACGCCGCCGCCGCAACCATCGGCGAGATCGGCGAGGCCGTCCTCATGCAATGCGCCGGTGACGACGACCAGCGCCGCCAGCGCCAGCGTGGCGGCGAGGAACGGCGGCAGGCCGAGCGCATGGGCGGCGAGCAGCGTCCAGGCCGGCGCGAGGGCGATCAGCGCGCCGGCGAGCGGCAGCGCCCGCACCGCGGTGCGAAAGTCCGGCATCTCATGCCCCCGCGGCGCAGGAACCGGCAGGCGGGAGTAGAAGCGCAGGCAGGCGAGGAAATCGTCGATGAAGGGGCGGAACATGCGCCCCCTCATGAAGCCAAAGAGGCGATTTGTCGAGAAGGGGCGATTTCGGCCGTCGCCACGGCGCGGCCTCCGATTTCCGCCCATGCCACGCGTCGCCGCGCGGCCGGCGCGGCGCAGACAGACGCCCCATTATTTCGGCGAGAAGAAGGGACCGGCGCGCTCCGCCGGTCCCGCGAACGTCAGTTCAGCGTCTTGCCGCCGGCGGCCTTGCAGGCCTCCTCGGACTCGACGAAGGCCCAGCCCTTGCCTTTGCAAGCGTTCATGCCCTTGCAGGCGTTCTTGGGGCTGTGGCAGTCGCTCTTGCCTTTGCAGCTGTTGGCGCCGATGCATTGCACCTTGCCGGGAGTCGCCGCGATGGCGGTCGTCACGGCGCCGGCGAGCGCGAGAGAGACGGCCGCTATGGCCAGGGCCGTTCCGTTGCGAATATTGTCTTTCATGTTTCCTCCCCGAGGGGTGTCGGCCTCTTTGGGCTTCGACCGCGCCTATCTGTCGTGAATCCGCCGCAGGGGCAAGGGCGCAGACGGCTCGCCCGCGTGACTTTCGCGCCGCAAAATGGCAGAACTCGCCCCGCCTGCGGCGACGGGCCGCATTCGGAGCCTCTCATCCATGTCGATCCTCGAATCGGTCCGCAAATCGCTCGTCCCGATCCATCCTGAAGGCTATATCTTCATCGCCGCCTTCGCCATCGCCGCCCTGCTGCTGCATTGGATTTCCTCGACGCTCGGCTGGGTCGGCTTCATCGCCACCGCCTGGTGCGTCTATTTCTTCCGCGATCCGCAGCGCCTCACGCCTTTGCGCGAGGGACTCGTGGTGTCGCCGGCGGATGGCGTCGTCTGCTCCATCGGCTTCTTCCTGCCGCCGGCCGAGCTCGGCCTCGGCGCGGAGCCGATGCAGCGCGTCTCCATCTTCATGAGCGTTTTCGACGTGCATGTGAACCGCGCCCCCATCACCGGCCGCATCAGCAAGGTCGCCTATAAGCCCGGCATCTTCCTCAACGCCGATCTCGACAAGGCGAGCGAGGACAATGAGCGCAACGGCATCGTCATCGACGCGCCCTCGGGCCGTTATGGCGTGGTGCAGATCGCCGGCCTCGTGGCCCGGCGCATCGTCTGCTTCGTGCAGGATGGCGAGCCGATCGGCGTCGGCGACCGTTTCGGCCTCATCCGTTTCGGCTCGCGCGTCGACGTCTATATGCCGACCGGGGCCAAGCCCCGCATCGCCGTGGGCTCGCGCGCCATCGCCGGCGAGACCATTCTGGCGGATGTGAACTCCACCGCCGCCCCTCTGAGCTTCAAGGCCGGCTGAGCCGTCGCCGCGACAAAGGCCTCCCCAATGACCGAACCTTCGTCCTTCGACGCCGGCCCCGAGGGCCGCGACGCGCAATTGTCGCCCTCGGAACGGCGCCGCCTGCGCTTCCGCAACATTCCGATCCGCGTGGTGCTGCCCAATCTGGTCACGCTGCTGGCGCTCGCCATGGGCCTCACCGCCATACGCTACGCCACGGAAGGCAAGTTCGACACGGCCGTCACCGCCGTCATCGCCGCCGCCGTGCTGGACGGTCTCGACGGGCGCATCGCGCGCGCGCTCAAAGGCACGTCGCGTTTCGGCGCAGAGCTCGACTCGCTCGCCGATTTCGTCGATTTCGGCGTCGCGCCGGCGCTTCTGCTCTATCTCTGGTCGCTGCACGAGATCAAAGGATTGGGCTGGTTCGCGGCGCTCGTCTTCGCCATCGCCTGCGCGCTGCGCCTCGCCCGCTTCAACGTCACCGTGGACGATCCCGGACGCCCGGCTTGGCATTCGGACTTCTTCGTCGGCATGCCGGCGCCGGCTGGCGCGGTCGCGGTTCTGCTGCCGCTCTATCTCAATCTCTCGGTCGTCGACCTGCCCGGCTCCAAGGCGCTGGTGCCGCTGTTCATCGTCTATGTGCTGGGAATCGCCTTTCTGATGGCGAGCCGCATTCCGCATTTCTCCGGCAAGCGCATCGGCCGCATTCCGCGTGAATATGTCATTCTCGTGCTGTTCTGCGTCGGCGTGACGGCGCTGCTGCTCGCCATCTATCCGATGGAGACCTTGGTGCTGGCGAGCCTCGCCTATCTCGTCGCCATCCCCTTCGGCGTGAAGCGCTATAAGGAGCTGGAGCGGCAGGAGGCGGAGAAGACGCGCGGCGCCTGAGCGGGCTATTTCGCGAAGGCCTTCGCGCCCGCCACTGCGGCGATAACGCCGACAGTGACGAAAACGAGCGGGAGCTCCACGGTCTCGCCGAGAAACAGAGCGGCGAGACCGAGGCCGAGCAAAGGCTGGAGCAGTTGCAACTGCCCTACGGCGGCGATGCCGCCCAGCGCCAGCCCGCGATACCAGAAGACGAAGCCGATCAACATGCTGAACAGCGCCACATAGGCGAGCGCGACCCAGGCGCGCGGCGGCGTGGCGAGCAGCCCCTCCGGCGCGCTGACGGCGGTCCAGACGAGCATCGCCGGCAGCGAGAGCGCCAGCGCCCAGCAAATCACCCGCCAGCCGCCGAGCCGGCGTGACAGCAGCCCTCCTTCGGCATAGCCGAAGCCCGCGACGAAGATCGCGCCGAGCATCAGAAGATCGCCCGAGGAAATCGCGCCGTCGCTCCGCATCCCGGCGAAGCCGGCGACGAGCGCGCCGCCGGCGAGCGCACAGAGCCAAAAGCCCGGCCGCGGCCGCTCGCCGCCGCGCAGCACGCCGAAAGCCGCCGTCGCCAAGGGCAGCAGCCCGACGAAGACCAGCGAATGCGCCGAGGTCATGCGCGTCAGCGCCAGCGCACTGAGCAGCGGAAAGCCGACCACCACGCCCAAAGCCACGCCGACGAGCGAGAGAAGCTCGCTACGGCTCGGCCTGCTCTCGCGGAAAAGCGTCAACAGGCAGAGCGCGATCAGCCCGGCGATGGAGGCGCGCGCGCCGGTCAGAAACAAGGGATCGAAGCCCCCGACGGCGACGCGCGTCGCCGGCAGCGATCCGCTGAAGATCAAGACCCCGATCGCGCCGTTCAGCCAGCCTTCCGTCGTCCTATCCATATCGAAACATCCTTTCCTCATCGGCGAAGGATCGGACGGAGCCTCTTGCTCGGCCAGAGACAGACGGATACAATTTTCATAAACTGTTTCGACAATATCCGTGAACTGTGCTGCCTTTGGAGGCAATACGCTTGACCGAAACATCCTCGGCGCCGAAACGGATCGAACCCAGACGGATCGAGCTGGTGATGACGACGATCCGCGAGCGGATCGCGGCGCGCCAGCTGACGCCCGGCGCGCGCCTCCCCTCGGTGCGGCAGGCGGCGCGGTCGATGGGCGTTTCCGTCTCCACAGTGGTCGAGGCCTATGAGCGGCTCGCCGCCGAGGGCGTCATAAGGTCCCGCCCCGGCTCCGGCTTCTATGTCTCAGCGCCACTCGCGCCGCTGGCGCTGGGCAAGATCGGCCCGCGCCTCGATCGCGAGGTCGATCCGCTCTGGATGTCGCGTCAATCGCTGGAGGCCGGCGAGGGAATGCTCCGCCCCGGCTGCGGCTGGCTGCCGGCCGAATGGATGCCCGAGGCGGCGCTGCGCCGGGCGCTGAAAGCCGTGGCGCGGGGGAGCGCCGCCTCCCTCGCCGATTATTCCGAACCGCTCGGCCTCGCTCCGCTGCGCGGCTTTATCGCCCGCCGCCTCGGCGAGCGGGACATAGCCGCCGCGCCCGATCAGATTCTGCTGACCGGCTCGGGGACACAGGCGATCGACCTCGTCTGCCGTTTTCTGATCGAGCCCGGCGACACGGTGCTGATCGACGATCCCTGCTATTTCAACTTCCGCGCTCTGCTGCAGGCGCATCGCGCCGACATCGTCGGCGTGCCGATGACGCCGAACGGCCCCGATCTCGAGATTTTCGCGCAAAGCCTCGCGCAAAAGCGGCCGCGCCTCTATCTCACCAATGCCGCCGTCCACAATCCGACCGGCGCCGCCATCTCCTCGACGACGGCGCATCGGCTGATGGCGCTCGCCGAGCCCGCCGGCCTCATCATCGTCGAGGACGATATTTTCGCCGATTTCGAAACCGCGCCGACGCCTCGCCTCGCCGCTTTCGACGGACTTCGCAACGTCATTCAGATCGGCAGCTTCTCCAAGACTCTCTCCGCCGCGGCGCGTTGCGGCTATATCGCCGCCCGCCCCGATTGGATCGAGCAGATCGCCGATATCGGCCTCGCCACGCAATTCGGCAGCCCGCGCCTCTCGGCCGAGATCGCGCTGACGCTGCTGAAGGACGGCGGCTATCGCCGCCATCTCGAGGCGCTGCGCGCGCGGCTCACCGGGGCCATGACGGCGACGATCCGCCGTCTCGAAGCGCTCGGGATCACGCCCTTCGTCGAGCCCAAGGCCGGCATGTTCGTCTGGGCGCGCCTGCCGGGCGAGGCCGACGCCTCGCAGATCGCGCGGCTATGCCTCGCGGAGGGAATCGTGCTCGCGCCCGGCAACGCCTTCAGCCTCGGCCAGACGGCCCGCGACTATCTGCGCTTCAACGTCTCGCAATCGGACGATCCGCGCATCTACGACTCCCTGGCGCGCGCGCTGCGGGCGAGCGCGCCACCGATGCGGGCCGCTGGCTAGAGCAGGGCGTGCGACCATCTGGCGCTTGCCGTCCCGCCGCCGCCTGGACATAGTGGCGCGCGGCCGAAAAAGCCGCCTTCCGACGCGCGAGCGTCGGGAAAAATAAACAAAGATCGGGAGGGGAGCGAAACAGCGCTTCGAAGAGAGGCGGTTTCGCTCTAGAACGTCGGCTCGAGAGGAGAGACTGCGCCTTTAAAAAACGGCGCCGTCGCGGTTCGCGTCATGTTCATCAAAATACTCGGATCGGGCGCCGGCGGCGGCTTCCCGCAATGGAACTGCAATTGCGCCAATTGCCGAGCCGTGCGCGAGGGCAAGCCCGGCTTCTCGGCGCGCACGCAATCCTCGCTCGCGGTCAGCGCCAATGGCGTCGATTTCGTGCTGCTCAACGCCTCCCCTGATTTGCGCCAGCAGATCGCGCATGCGCCGCAACTCTCGCCCGGCCCGCATGACGGCCTGCGCGCGAGCCCGATCAAATCCGTCGTGCTGACCAATGGCGACGTGGACCACGTCGCCGGCCTGCTCAATCTGCGCGAGGCGCAGGCATTCTCCATCTATTCCTCAGGGCGCATTTTGAATGTGCTCGCCGGCAATCGCATCTTCGACATTCTGGTCCCCGAATTGGTGACGCGCGTCGAATTTCCCTTCGACGAGGCGATCCCCTTGCATGGCGCCGGCGTCGATCTCGGCCTCGCGGTGAAGGCGTTTCCCGTGCATGGCAAGATCGCGCTCTGGCTCGAGGACAAGAGCGTCGCGGGTTTCGGCACGCAAGTAGGCGACACGCTCGGCGTCGAGATCATCGAGACGGCGACGGGCAAGAGCTGCTTCTATATTCCCGGCTGTGCGAACATCGACGAGCCGCTGAAGGAACGTCTGCGCGGCGCCAGCCTCGTCTTCTTCGATGGAACTTTGTTCCACGAGAATGAAATGATCGAGCAAGGATTGCTCGGCAAGACCGGCTCGCGCATGGGCCATGTCAATATGAGCGGCGATGACGGCTCGATGAAAGCCTTCGAGGATCTGTCCGTCGCGCGCAAGATCTATGTGCACATCAACAACTCCAATCCGACTCTCGACGCATCGTCGAAGGAACGCGCGATCGTGAATGCGGCCGGATGGGAGATCGGCGCGGACGGCATGGAGGTGACGCTATGAACGACTTCTCGACGGCCGAGTGGCATGACGCGCCGCCCTTGTCGAAGGAGGCCTTCGAGGCCGCGATCCGCGCCGTGGGCGAGGAGCGCTATCACGACAAGCATCCGTTCCACAAAATGCTGCATGGCGGAAAGCTGAACAAAGGCCAGGTGCAGGCCTGGGCGCTCAACCGCTATTGCTATCAGGAGGCGGTGCCGCGCAAGGACGCCGCCTTCATGAGCCGCGTCCACGACCGCGAATTGCGGCGCGAATGGATTCACCGCATCCACGATCACGACGGATTGGGCGAGGAAGGCGGCGGCATAGAGCGCTGGCTCGTGCTCACCGATGGACTCGGCCTCTCGCGCGACTACGTCACCTCGCGCAAGGGCGCGTTGCCGGCGACCAAATTCGCCGTCGAGGCCTATGTGCGCTTCGTCGTCGAGCAGCCGCTCGTCATAGCGGTCGCGTCATCGCTGACGGAGCTGTTCGCGCCGGCGATCCATCGCGAGCGCATCGCCGGAATGCTCGAGAATTACGATTTCGTCGACGATTCCGTGATGGCCTATTTCAAGCGCCGCCTCGCCCAGGCGCCGCGCGACAGCGATTTCGCTCTGTCGTATATTCTCCAGCACGCCTATACGCGGGCGGAGCAGGAAGCCTGCGTCGGCGCCGTGCGCTTCAAATGCGACGTGCTCTGGGCGCAGCTCGACGCGCTGCATCAGGCCTATGTGACCGGCCTCATCCCGCCCGGCGCGTTTACGCCGGGAGAGAAGTGAAGGACGAGAGAATGAGCGAAGCGCGTTTCATTGTGGCGCCGGAGTCGAAGCCGGCCTTCACGCGCTATTCGCGCCTGCACGAGGATGTCGTGCGGCAGCGCAAGGTAATCCTCGCGCCCGAACGCGCCTATGAGCTCGACCCGATCGGCCTCGCCGTGCTCGGCCATGTGGATGGCGTCGCCAGCGTCGCCGAGATTTCGCAGCGTCTCGCGCAGACCTATTCGGCGCCCGTCGATGTGATCCAGACGGATGTGGTCAAGCTGCTGCAAGGCCTCGCCGACAAGCGCCTGCTGCGCGACGGGCCGGACGCATTTTCGCCCCCTCCCCTCTCGCAGACAGCGAAATCCTATGCGCCTTTCGAGCGCGGCCCGGCGGGCCTGCTCGCCGAGCTGACGCATCGCTGTCCGCTGCAATGCCCCTATTGCTCCAATCCGCTCGATCTCGAGCGCGCCAATACGGAGCTCACCTCCGGCGAATGGGGCGACGTGTTCCGACAGGCCGCCTCCATCGGCGCGCTGCAACTGCATCTCTCCGGCGGCGAGCCGACCATTCGCCGTGATCTCGAGGAGATTCTCGCCCACGCCGTCGACGCCGGCCTCTATACCAATCTCGTGACATCCGCCGTGCTGCTGACGCGCGAGCGTTTGGCGCATCTCGCCGAGATCGGCCTCGATCATGTGCAGGTCTCGGTGCAGGATGTGGTCCCGGAAAGCTCCGACCATATTTCCGGCTATGAGGGCGGCGTCGCCAAGAAGCGCGACGTCGCGCGCTGGGCGCGGGAATTGGGCCTCGGCCTCACCATCAATGCGCCGATCCATCGCCAGAACATCGACCATCTGCCGCAGATCATCGATTTCGCGGTCGAGGTCGGCGCGCAGCGGCTCGAGGTGGCGCATATTCAATATTACGCCTGGGCGGAAGTGAACCGCGCCGCGCTGATCCCGACGCGCGAGAAATTCCTCGCCACGGTCGGGATCGTGGAAGAGGCGAAGAAGCGCCTGCAGGGCGTGCTCAATTTCGATTTCGTGATCCACGACCATTACGCCTCGCGCCCCAAGGCCTGCACGGGCGGCTGGGGTCGCAGCATCATGGTGGTGACGCCCTCCGGCAAGGCCCTGCCCTGCCACGCCGCGCAGACCCTGCCGGGCCTTTCCTTCGACAATGTGCGCCAGCGCCCGCTCGGCGACATTTGGCGCAATGGCGCGGCCTTCGAGGCCTTCCGCGGCGAGGAGTGGATGCAGGAGCCCTGCCGCAGCTGCGACAAGCGCGAGATCGACTATGGCGGCTGCCGCTGCCAGGCGCTGGCCGTCACCGGCGACGCGGCGGCGACCGATCCGGCCTGCCATCGCTCGGCCCATCACGAGGAATTCGCCGCGCTCGGGCAGAACGAGTCGCTGCTGCCGGCGCCGGCTTTCGTCTATCGCCGCCTCGGCGGGGCGGACCGCAAGGAGAAGGCGCTGGACGAGCAGCCGGCCTGAGCCGCCGGTCACTCCCTGCTAATCATGTCCCACGCTCGCGCTGGAGGGACGAGGACGGCGCTCCATTTGACCCTTTCGGCCGGTTTTGCGGCCAAGGGGGTCCAAAATGTCACGAGCAGATTTGGGCGCGCGTCAGATCGGCGCGCTTTTCGTCGCGTTCTCGGCGCTGGTCTTCTTCACGATAGTGGCGCTGATGGAGCGCGCCTGCGCCGCGCCGCCGCCGGCCTATCGCATTCCGCTCTTCGCCCAATGCGGGCTCGAGGGGCTGACGCCCGAGCCGGGGACGGAGAAGCTGGCCGCGCGCGTGACGCGCGAGGGACGCTCCGCCGCCTTCCAGAGCTGGGCGGCCTCGACGCGGCCGGTGACGCCGGCGCTGCTGGCCTTCGGCCCGCGGCAGGACGCCTTTCCGGCGGCGCTCTCGGCCGGGGCCGATCGCAAGGCGCGCTATTGTCCCTCGGGCGCGCGGCTGTGAGAGCTTCGGCTCAGGCCGCCTTGCGCTCCAGCGCATGCAGGCAGGAGACGATGGCGCCGATGGAGGCGAAATTGCGACGGCGCAGCATATGCTCCGGGAACTGGACGCCGAAAGCGTCCTCGAGCGCGAGCATGATCCTGACTGCCGCAAACGAGGTGAGGCCGAGCTCATAGAGGTCGGCGTTGGCCGCAATGTCGCGGGCCGGCACGGGCAGGCGTCCATTCTCGTCGATCGCTTGCCGAACGAGGTCGATCACTTTTACTCTCCGCTTCTCGCTGCGCGCGGGGGCCGCCCCCCGCCGTCGCAGATCACGATCATTCGGCGACAATTCGACGCGATGATCGTAAACCCAACGCTAAGATCGCGCCGTTTGGATGAATGTGGCGTGAACCGGGCGGCCCCTCCAATTGTGTAGGTTAGGAAATCCTTTCTTTTTCGGGAATTACTTATGGCCTATAGCGTGATCCGCCATTGCCCGGCGCGGTTCGGCCCTCTATGTTCCCCTGCATCGATTTTCGGCCGGCGACTTGGGCGCGCTTCGGAGACGGAGCCGCTGACGACCTCTCCCTACATCGATCGACCCGGCCCCGCGCAGGCGGGCCTTCTCCTCTATGTCTGGAGAGACAAATGGCGACTGGAACGGTTAAGTGGTTCAACGCCCAGAAGGGCTATGGCTTCATTCAGCCGGATGGCGACGACAAGGACGTGTTCGTCCACATCAGCGCGGTGGAGCGCGCCGGCCTGCGCGATCTGCGCGAAGGCCAGAAGGTGAGCTTCGAGATCGCTCAGGACCGCCGCACCGGCAAGTCCTCCGCGGACCAGCTCAAGGCGCTCTGAGCCATTGATCTGAACCTTTGAACGAGAGGGTCGTCGCTCCGCGGCGACCCTTTTGCATTTTGCATGGTTCTTCTCTCGAGGCGTTCTTGTCTCGAGGCCGGCGCCTTTGCTACAGTCGCGCCTATGCGCCTCGCGCCTTCGTCCCGCATTCTCGCCGCCATGCTCGCGGCCGCGTTGCTCGCCGCTCCCGGGGCGCTCGCCGCCGGGGCGGAGCGTCCGCTCACCGAGCAGCAATATCTCGACATTCCCGGCATAGGCCGCGTGCCGATCCCACTGCCGCCGGGCGCGCGCGTGTTCTCGCCGCAGCGTCGGCCCACAGCCCCGGTCGAGCCAGAGCTCGCGCCCGAGCGGGCGCCGCAGACGGCGCGCGACTCGCTCGACGATCTCATCCGCCGCCTCTCC
Organism: Methylosinus sp. sav-2; assembly: GCF_004366495.1. NCBI lineage: Bacteria > Pseudomonadati > Pseudomonadota > Alphaproteobacteria > Hyphomicrobiales > Methylocystaceae > Methylosinus > Methylosinus sp. sav-2. The sequence continues at coordinate 410,408 of NZ_SOEJ01000002.1, read as the reverse complement.
CTCGCCGAGAGCGAGGAGGAGGAGAGCGCCCTCGCCCAGGCGATCGGCCGGCTATGGGCGCGCTCCGCCTCCCCCACCGTCGATCTCTTGATGCGCCGCGCGCTGGTCGCGGTCGGCATTGGCGCGGATTCGCTGGCGCTCGATCTCTTCGACCGCATCGTCATTCTCGAGCCGGAATGGGCGGAGGCGCTGGTCGGCCGCGCCAATATCCGCATCGCGCTCGGCGATCTCGACGGGGCGGAGCGCGATCTCGAATCCGCCCTGCGGCTGGAGCCGCGCCGTTTCGATGCGCTCGGCGCATTGGGCGCGCTGCGTGAGCGGGCCGGCGCCGCGGCGCGCGCGCTCGAGGCCTATCGCCGCGCCCGCGCGCTCGATCCGCGCCGCGAGGAATGGCGCAAGGCGGAGGAGCGGCTGCGATTGGAAGTCGAGGGCCGCGACATCTGAGCGGCGCGCGCGTTCCCCCCGCCGAGCCGTGACGCGAGCGAGCCGAGGAGCGATGATATGGCGCAAAACGAGATTTCGCAGGAAGCTTTGAGCGCGGAGGCGCTCGCGCAGCTCTTCACCGAGGCGCGCACCCACAACGGCTGGGCGGATCGCGAGGTTCCCGACGCCCTGCTCCAGCAGGCGCTACGGCTCGCGCTCTTTGGGCCGACCAGCGCCAATTGCCTGCCGGCGCGCTTCCTCTTTATACGTTCGGCGGAGGCCAAGGCGCGGCTGGCGCCGGCGCTGTCCCCCGGCAATCTCGACAAGACGCTCGCCGCGCCGGCGACGGCGATCGTCGCCCATGACACGCAATTCTACGAGCATCTGCCGCGCCTCTATCCCGCGACCGACGCGCGCGCCTGGTTCGTCGGCAACGCCCCGCTCATCGAGACGACCGCTTTTCGCAACGGCACGCTGCAGGGCGCCTATTTCCTGCTGGCGCTGCGCGCCGTCGGGCTCGACGCCGGGCCGATGAGCGGCTTCGACAATGCGAAGGTGGATGCCGAATTCTTCCCTGGCGGGACGGTGAAATCCAATTTCCTCATCAACATCGGCTATGGCGATCCGGCGAAACTCTATCCGCGGGGTCCGCGTTTCGCCTTCGAGGAGGTCGCCTCGATCCTGTGAGGCGCGATCCTCGACAAATGAGGAAACGCCCATGGTTTCGCTGGTTTCGCCGGGCCGAGCGCAAGCGCTGCTCGGTCTCGCGCGCATTTTCGTCGCTCTGCTGTTCCTTCAGCATGGAACAGCCAAGCTCCTCGGCTTTCCGCATGTGGCCATGTTCGATGGGCTGAAGCTCGTCTCTCTGCTCGGCCTCGCCGGCGCGATCGAAATTCTCGGCGGCCTGCTGCTTCTGCTCGGCCTCTTCACCCGGCCGACGGCGATCGTGCTCGCGGCGGAAATGGTCGTCGCTTATGTCGTCGGCCACGCCGCCCGCGGCGCTCTGCCGATCCACAATGGCGGCGAGCTGGCGCTCGTCTATGGCGTCGTCTTTGCGCTTTTCGCACTCGCCGGCCCCGGCCGCTTCGCCCTGGATCGATCCGTTCATGAGGGGGCTTGACAGCTAGGCGACAGATTCTCGCAACCTGTGTCATTTCAGTCACAGAAAAGTAATTCTGTGACAAATATATTGCAAAATACATAAACGTTTATTTGAGACTTTAGTATAGATTACATCGAAATATTGATGCGGCATACTTGGCGCCCCGGCGCGGAACTAGGCAAAATCCGGCGCTGGCGCTCTCGCCACTATTTGATCACAACTCACCCTTACCGCGGGTCTACTCGACAGTCTCGACCGAGCTCGGTCGGCTGTCGGGAGAGAAACGGCAAGGGGGATAGCGCATTGAAACAATGGATCATCGGAGCGGCGATTTTTGCAGGTTCGACAGCGACGGCGGCGGGCCAATCCTGGGTGGGGAAGGCCTCCTACTACGGCTATCATGGCCGGACGGCGAGCGGGGGCCATGTGGGGGCGCTGACGGCGGCCCATCGCAGCCTTCCCTTCGGCTCGCGAGCGCGCGTGACCAATCTCGGCAATGGCCGTTCTGTGGTCGTCACGATCAATGATCGCGGTCCCTTCGTGCATGGGCGGGTGATCGACGTCTCCACCCATGCGGCGGAGAGCCTCGGTTTCCGTTCGGCGGGCGTCGCCCGTGTGAAGGTGGAGCGGGTCGCGGGCGAGTAGCTTCGGCCCCACGCAGAGACGCCGTCGTTCCCGGCGGGAAATCCCGAGCTATAGACGCGCTATCGCTCGGGATTTCCGATCGCTCGCCGCGCGATCGTCTGGAGCGACGCCGTCCCTCTCGCCGACCGTGAGCTATGGTAAACGGCGATTTCTCAATTGGCCGCAAACACAGGAGTTTGGCTTAGGCAAATGTTAAATCGCCTCGCCTATAGAAGGAGGGTCGAGTGATCGTGAGAGTATGCGAGTAACAAAATGACCGAGACGCATCGTCCGCGTGTCAAATATGTCATCGGTCCCGATGGCAGCCCATTGACCGTCGCGGATCTGCCGCCGCCCACGACCAAGCGTTGGGTGATACGCCGCAAGGCCGAAGTGGTCGCGGCGGTGCGCGGCGGGCTCCTCTCCCTCGAGGAGGCTTGCACCCGCTACACGCTGACGGTGGACGAGTTTCTGAGCTGGCAGATGTCGATCGACCAGCATGGTCTCGCCGGATTGCGGACGACCCGCCTTCAGCAATATCGCATGTGATTTCGGCGCCCGATCGCGGCGCCTCTTTAAAAACGCAGAGCCGGCGCGCCTTCGAGGCCGCCGGCTCTTCGTCGTTTCAGGGCCTTTTTCGCCCGCTCGAGTCTTTCCGGGTTTCATTGAAACACGGAAAGACTCTCGGCCTTTGTTTTGACCGCGTTTCCAACGCCGAACCGGTGTCCACTTCGGCTGAAAACGCTCTCGGCCGTCAGCTCTCGCTATCGGCGCGGCCGCGCAATGTCTCGGCGAGACGTCCGCGCTCGAACACCAGCACGACGACGAGCGCGAACAGCAGCGGGACGATGAGATAGAGCAGGCGGAACACCAGGAGCGCCGTCAGCACCTTGAGCCGCGGCACATCCGGCATGGCCTTGATGAAGATGAGCTCGAACACGCCGAGCCCGCCGGGCGCGTGGGAAACCAGCGCCGCCGAGAAGGACAAGAGGAAAGTGCCGAGCACGACGATATAGGGCGTGCCGCTGCCCTCCGGCAGAGCGAAATAAATAATGCCGGCGGCGCCGATCAGTTCCAGAGGCGCGGCGAACATCTGCCGGATCATCACCTCGGGCCGCGGATACATCACATGGATCTTGCCCAGATCGATCGGCTTGAAGTGCATCAGCGAGCCGATGACATAGAGCGCCACGGCGCCGAGGCAGGAGAGGCCGATGATCAGCGCCGTATGCTCGTTTGTGAGCATCTCCGGCAGCATGCCGGAAAGGCGGCCGAGCAGGCTGGGCTGATAGGTGAGCAATATGCCGGTGAGCAGCACTGTGCCCAGGCCGAAAGTGTAGGAGCACAGCACCACCAGCACCGCCACCTGACCGGCCGTCAGGCCCTTGGTGGAATAGGCCCGGTAGCGCACCACGGCGCCGGAGAACACCGAGGCGCCGATGTTGTGCGAGAGCGCGTAGGTGGTGAATGAGCACAGCGAGATGAACACCATGGAGATGTGCTTCACGCCGAGGTGCAGCAGCGCGATCCGATCGTACCAGGCGAGCGCCGCATAGGCGAGCAGAGAGCAGAAGCCGGCCGCGATCCAATGGGAGACGGAAATGGCCCGAAGATCGGCCCAGACCTCCTCGCCGACCGACTCCCCGCGAAATTCGCCATAGAGAAGATAGAAAGAGGCGATGACCGCCGCCAGCCCGACGAGGGGCCAGACATATTCCAAAATTTTTTTCATGGGGCGCTGCGGGTTCGGCGCTCCCGGTGCGGAGCGCGCGCTCTCACTGGCATGGCCACGCCGCGACCGCAAGCCTGAATGCCGGCTGTGGCGGTCGGCTGTAGCTTGTCCGCCGCGCAGGGGCTGCTAATCTCGCGCGGTTATTTCAGTGAGCGAGTGGCGGGGACGATTATGGCCGGTTTTTCGATCCTCGGCCTTCCGGGGCCGGAGTTTTTGGCCCTCTATGCGGGCGTGGCGGGGGTAACGCTCGGCCTTTCCTTTCTCTTCATCCGCGCGGCAGATCCGACGCGCGACATGGCCCGGCTGAAAGTGCCGAGCGAGCCCGACGCCATCGCGCTCGCCTATCTCTCGGGCGGCGTCAATAATGTCATCCGCACGCTTTTGTTCGATCTGCGCCAGCAAGGCTATGTGGGCATAACCGACGGGCGGCTGGAGCGGGCCGCCGGCCCCCAGTCCGGCCGCGTGCTGGACGCCCGCTCGGCGCGCGTGCTGATGGCGCTTTCGGCGCGGCCGACGCCGGCCGAGCTCTTCGCCGATGCAGCGCTGGCGGCCGATATAGAACGGCTCTGCGCGCCAGAGCGGCGGCGCCTCGTCGAGAATGACCTGCTCGCGCCGCTCGGCGTCGGCCAGACCGCCGGCACGGCCTTTATCCTCGGCTCGATCGTCCTCCTCGGCCTTGCGGCCAGCAAGCTGGCGGCGGCGCTCCTCGCCGGCCATCGCAATGTGATCTTTCTCATCTGCCTGGCGGCGGCCGCCGAAATCTTCCTCTGGATACTGACATCCGCCGCCCGCAAGCGCATCGCCAGCGCGCGCGGGACAGCCTATCTCGCGGCGATCAAGCGCGCCTATGGGCGCCGCCTCTCCGAAAAGCTCGGCCAGGCGAAATCGCGCCCCGCCGGAGCAGCGGCTTTCGACGCCGGCTCGCTCTTCCTCGTCTCGATCTTCGGCTATGAGGCGCTGAAGGGCGCCTTAGAGCCGGAATTCGTCAGCCTGTTCAAGAAATCGGCGAGCGATTCCTCCGGCTCCTGCGGCTCGTCCTGCAGCGGAGACGGCGGGGGCGGTTGCGGCGGTTGCGGCGGCGGCGACTGAGCCGCATGGGGGAGCCCGCAGGGCTGCGCGCCGGCCTCGGCTATCGGCCGCAATTCTGCGCCGATCTCTTCGCCAATCGCGAAAAGATCGAGATCGTCGAGATCATCGCCGACCATTATCTCGACGCCTCGCGGGAAAAGCGCGCCGAGCTCGATCTCCTCGCCGATCATTTCCCCATCGTGCCGCATGGGCTCGATCTCTCGCTCGGCTCCGCGGAGGGCGTCGATCCCTCCTATTTGCGAAAGCTGGCGGCCCTCGTCGCCCGGCTCGATCCGCCCTGGTGGAGCGAGCATCTCGCCTTCACCAAGGCGGGCGGAATCTCCATCGGCCATCTCGCCGCCCTGCCCTACACGCAGGAGGCGGCGGAGGCGGTGGCGCGCAATGTCGAGACCGTGCGCCGGGCGATACCCACTCCGCTGATCCTCGAAAATCCGACCGTCATCGCGCTCGTCCCCGGCGGCGAGATGGACGAGGCGGGTTTCCTCACCCGCGTGCTGGAGCTGACCGGCTGCGGCTGGCTCTGCGACGTCACCAATCTCTACACCAACGCCGTCAATCAGGGCGTCGATCTCGAGGCCGAGCTCGACCGCTGGCCCTTCGAGCGCGTGGTCCAATTCCACATCGCCGGCGGGCGGCGGCTGCGCGGCCTGCTGATGGACAGCCATGACGCCCCGGCGCCGCCGGAAATCTGGAGCCTGCTCGAGAAAATCCTACCCCGCGCGCCGAATGCGCGGGCGGTGGTGCTGGAGCGGGACGAAAATCTGCCGCCCTTCCGCGATCTCCTCGAGGAGGTCGCGCATGCGCGCGCGATCGGCCGCCTATGCCGCTGAAGGAGACGCAGGCGCTGCTGGCTCTTCTCTATACGGACGAGACGTTCCGCGAGGCCTTCTTCCGCGCGCCGCTCGAGCGCGCGCGGCAATTCGGGCTCGGCGAGGCGGAGGCCGAGAGCTTCGCCCGCATCGATCCCGCCGCCGTCGCGCGCTTCGCCGATTGCCTGAAGGGAAAACGGACGCTCGACGCGCGCAAGACGCTGCCGCTGACCTATAGAGCGCTGGGCGCGCGTTTCGATCGCGCGCTTTTCGCCGCTGTCTCCGGCCCGCCGCGGCCAGGGCGCCATCGCGCCGATGCGGAGGCGCTCGCAGGGCGCCTCGCGCGCGCCGAGCCCGCCTGGATCGGCGATCTCGCGCGTTTCGAGCTGGCCTTCGTCGAGGCGGGCGCGCGCCACAATTGTTTTGCGCTGAGATTCTTCCGCTATCCGGTCGCCGAGATCGCGGCGCAGCTCGCATGCGGCGCTGCGCCGGGCGCGGCGAGGCGTCCCAGCGTCGGCGTCTGGCTGCGGCTTTTCGGCTCCCGCCTGTTCTATTTTCTGGCCTGAGCCAGAAAGACCTCAGACGCGCCGTTCGGCGACGAGATCGATGACGCGATCGCCGCCACGGTCGCGGGCTTCCTGGCCCTGCGCCTTGCCCAGCTCCTCGGCCGCGTCCTTCATATGCGTCTCCGCCTCGACCAGCTGGTCCTTGAGATCGGCGACAGAACGCAGGAGATTGTCGCGACGGGTGCGCGCGGCCTGAGCATAGGTCGGATAGGCGAAGTGATTGGGGTCGGTGATATTGGCCCGCTGCTCCTCATGAGCGATCTCGCGATCGAGATCGCCCGTCATGCGGGTGAATTCGGCGATCATCGTCTGCAGCTGCGCCACGCGGCGCCGGCACTCTTCGGCGTGAAAACGTTTCAGCCGAACCAAGGCATCTCGCGACTTCATGACACTACTCTCCGGCACAAGTTACTTACGACGCATGCGAACACAATCGCTTTTCCGCGAGACGAGCGGAAATATGGCGCAAGGAGGTTGCTCGAGTGTTACTGCCCGACGTTTCTGCCGGCCAAACAAAAAAGCGCCGTAATTTCAATCATCCCACTCGGCCAGTCGGAGCCGCGCCCTATATAGATCGCCGCGGACGAAGCCCGTCCTGAGGTTTCTGGCACGGAGAGGAGGCGGAGATGAGACGCGCCCATGCAGTCATTGCGGCGGCCGGGATCGCCGCGCTCCTTTCGGCGGCGCCGTCGGGCGCCGATCATGTGGGGACGCATAAGGTCCTCCTGCCTGGCGACATTCCCTTTACGGCCGGACCGCCGTCGCTGCCCGCCGGGGCGGAGGCCGCTATCCTCTATGGCGACCCCGCCAAGGAGGGCATGTTCGTGATGCGGCTGAAGGCGCCCAAGGGCTACCGCATTCCCCCGCATACGCATCCCAAGGCGGAGGTCGTCTCTATCGTTTCCGGGCGCATGCGGCTCGGCCTCGGACAGGCGGCGGATCGGGCCAGCGTCGAGGAGCTGCCGGCGGGCGCCTTCTCCATCATGCCGCCGGGCGTGGCGCATTACGCCTTCTTCGATGCGGAGACCGTGCTCCAAATCGACGCCATGGGGCCTTGGAGCATAGATTACGTCAATGCCAAGGACGATCCGCGCAATCAGATCGCGCCGGCGCAAAGGTGAGCGGCGCGGCCGTCAGCTCGCCAGCTCCTTCAGCCCACGGCGGATGAGCGCGCCGGTGTCGGCCCCCTCGCCGATCGCCTCGAGGCTCTTGGCGACGGCCGCCGCCGCCTGCGGGCGCCCATAGCCGAGATTGACCAGCGCCGAAATGGCGTCCTGCGCCGCCTGGGGCGCCGCCGCCGGCTCCTCGCCCGAGAGCCGCGCCATCACCGGATCGATTCCGGCGAAGGCCGGGGCCTTGTCCTTCAGCTCGGCGACGATGCGCGCCGCCAGCTTGGGGCCGACGCCGGAGGCGCGCGCCACCATCGCCTTGTCCTGCCCCGCAATGGCCGAGGCCAGCTCGCCCGGCGAGAGAATGGACAAAATGGCGAGCGCCACTTTCGAGCCCACCCCCTGCACGCTCTGCAGCAGGCGGAACCAATCGCGCTCGGCCTCCGACGAGAAGCCGAACAGCCGTATGGCGTCCTCGCGCACCTGCGTCTCTATGGAGAGCGCCGCCGCCTCGCCCACAGGCGCGAGCTTTTGCAACGTGCGCGCCGAGCAATTCACCACATAGCCGACGCCATGCACGTCGAGAATGACGTAATCCTCGCCATAGGAATCGACGATTCCCTTGAGCTTGCCGATCATCTCGCCCCCGCGATGAAGGCCGATCCGATGCGTCCCCCGAGCGATGGGATGACGCTTCCCTCATCCTGAGGAGCGGCCGCAGGCCGCGTCTCGAAGGACGAGGGAAGCGTCACGCGGCGCCCAATGGAGCTCGCCCTCGTGCTTCGAGACGGTCGCTTCGCGACCTCCTCAGCATGAGGGCGAGGATGATTGTCCATGGCCGAGCCGCGCCCGGACCACGAGCCTTCAGGCTCGCACATCGCCCCGCGCGAGACGCTCATCGCGCCCCCGCAGCGAGCTTGCGCGCGGCGGCGCGGCCGGCGCGATGATGGGCGTGGCAGATGGCGACGGCCAGCGCATCGGCGGCGTCGGGACTCTCGGCCCGGCTCAGCGGCAGCAGCACGCGCACCATCATGCCGATCTGCGCCTTATCGGCGTGGCCATTGCCGACCACGGTCTTTTTGACGACATTGGCGGCATATTCCTCCACCTCGAGCCCGGCGAGCGCCGGCGCCGCCAGCGCGACGCCCCGCGCCTGTCCGAGCTTCAACGCCGATTGCGGATCGCGATTGACGAAAGTCTCCTCGATCGCCGCCTCATGCGGCGCATAATCCTCGATGATGCGCGCGAGGCCGCGCTGCAATTGCGCGAGCCGCTCGCCCATGGAGGCGTCGCCGTCCGAATGCAGCGAGCCGCAAGCGACAAAGGAGAGCCGCGAGCCGCGCGACGCCTCGACGAGCCCCCAGCCCGTGTTGCGAAGGCCCGGGTCTATGCCGAGAATGCGAATCGTCTCTTCCGTCATGGCGGGAGGTTAGGGGGAAAGGGCGGCGAGGGGTAGCGGCGTCTCTCGCGTCGGGCGCGCGCCCCCTGCCCCTCGAGGGGGGAGGTCGATCGCCGAAGGCGAGCGGGAGGGGGTGCTCCCAGAGTCTCGGGCGCTGACCCCACCCCGGACCGCTCCACGGTCCGACCCTCCCCCTAAAGGGGAGGGTGGGCGGCCAGGAATGCGAACACTGGCACCGCAAGCGACGGGAAAGCCGCGAGCCGTATTGCAGAAGCCAGAAGCCGGTCAAGAAAATCCTGCGTCCGCCCGCGGCTAGATTAATACGCCAAACGAGGCGCACATAGCATATCATGGATGCCAACAGCGAATTTCCTAATCAAGGCCTCCCGTGAACTCCAAACAAAAATGATGAGAACATATTGATCATCAACTTGAGACAGCTTGAATCGGCTAGCCTGCATTTGGGCATTTCTGATGTGCTTCTCTGCCAGTTCCTCGTTCGCGATCGCGGTGACCCACACACGCACCTCCGCGCGCGCTTGGACCAATTTCTGAAAATCGCCATCGACGTCACCGCTGCTAGAAACAGAAACGCCCCACTCGCATTCCAGAGCAAGCGGCAGATTTGTCATGAAATAATTTCCATCAACAATCTCATCCTCATACCATATTAGATCGTATAACCACTCGCCACCGATTCCCAATGTACTCATTCCGCCTGCCTGCGATTTAAAATTATTCGTCCTCCCAAGACGAATAAATAACTCCTTGATCGCATGCGTTCGCATTGGTTTCGACAGATCGCGAAGGAAGGTATCGACGTAGGGCCGAGAAAACGTCTCATTCGCGAATTTCTCGACTTCTTCTACGAGACGGCGCTTATCATTCATAACCAACCTCACATAGCCAAACGGTGTATAAAACCCTTGCTGAAGGAAATGTGCAACGCACATCGTCTACGGGGCGCTGCCATCTATTTTCGGAATCAAAATCCCCCTCCCCACGCCCTTCGCCTCCCCCACCCCACACAACATCATCCCCACCCGCAGCTCCGCCGCGAAAATATCCAGCATGTTCTCCACGCCCCCCTGCCCCGCCGCGGCCAGCGCATAGGCGTAGGCGCGGCCTAAAGCCACGCCCTTCGCGCCCAGCGCCAGCAGGCGCAGGACGTCGAGACCGGAGCGGGCGCCGGAATCGGCGAGGAGCAGAAGATCGTCGCCCACCGCATCGGCGATGCGCGGCAGCATGCGGGCGACGGAGGGCGCGCCGTCGAGCTGGCGGCCGCCGTGATTGGAGACGATGATCGCCTCCACGCCGCAGCGCACGGCGTCGCGCGCGTCGGCCTCGTCCAGCACGCCTTTCAGAATGATGCGGCCCGGCCAGCGCGCGCGCACCCAATCCAGCGTGGACCAGTCGAGCGTCGGATCGACATTGGCGGCGATGTCGCGCAGATAATTCTTCTGCTTCATCGCGCCGCCGAGATAGGCCGCGACATTGCCGAGAGCATGCGGCCGGCCCATGAGGCCGACATCATAGGCCCAGGCCGGCTTGGCCAGCGCCTGCGACAGGCGTCGCTGCGGCGCGAATGGCCCGGCCATGCCGGAATGCGCGTCGCGATAGCGCAGCCCCAGCGCCGGCAGATCGACGGTGAAGACGAGATGCTCTATCCCCGCCGCTCGCGCCCGCGCCAGCATATTCTCCATGAAGCCGCGATCTTTCAGCATATAGAGCTGCAGCCAGATCGGCCGCGCGCTCGCCGCGACCACCTCCTCCAGCGGGCAGACGGAAAGAGTGGAGAGAATGAAGGGAACGCCCTTTTTCGCCGCCGCCCGCGCGCCCTGAACCTCGCCCCGCCGCGCGAACATGCCGGACATGCCGATGGGCGCGATCAGCACCGGCAAATCCGCCGCGACGCCGAGCCACTGCGTGGAAAGATCGACGCCGGCGACGCCCTGCATCACGCGCTGGCGCAGAGTGACGCTCTGAAGGTCGGCCATATTGGCGGCGAGCGTGCGCTCGGCGCCGGCGCCGCCGTCTATATAGTCGAACAAAAAGCGCGGCAGGCGCCGCCTTGCGGCCTCGCGATAATCGGCGGCGGAGGAAATAATCATCGCGGGTCCTTCGAGGATTGCGCGGCGCTCATGCGAATTTGCCGATCGCCTTGGCGGAGGCGATTGCGCGGAAAGTGTGGAAATTGGGGCTCGCTCTGGTTTCGCGGCAATAGCGGTCGAAATCCTCGGCGCTGACGTCGATCATGACGACATCCCAGCCGCTCGCGCGCCAATTGGCGATTTCCTTCGCTTGCAGGCGAAGCCATTTGTCGTGCGTGTCGGCCGGATAATTATCGACGCTGTGACGCAAAAGCTCGTGATCGGCCGCAGTGACGCGCGGGAGATAGGTCGTCGGCACGCTCGGCTTCTCCTCCTCGAGAATCGCGCGCCGACTCTTACACCGTAAGAGATGGCGACGCCGCCTCCCGAAAATTATAGGTCGCTCCGCTCGCGGTTCATCCCCTGGTCATCTGCGCGGGGGCATAGAGCGAGCGCCGCTATTTTGCGGCTCACGATCGAGGGGGGAACATGGCCATCGGTCCAGATCCTCGCGGCGCGCTGATCGCTCTCTGCAGATTCGGCCTCGGAGCCAAGCCCGGCGATCTCGCCGCAGCGGCCGCCGATCCGCGCGGTTTTCTCTTGGAAGAGCTGCGCCGGCCCAATGTCGGCCGGCTGGAAAATGCTTCGCTCGCCCCGTCCAATGTCGCCCTGCAGGCGCTGTTCGCCGATCAGCAGGAAAAGCGCATGGAGCGCGAGCGCGCCATGGCCACGGAGGCGACGCGCGTCTCCATGACCGGTCCCGGAGCGGCGATGGCCGCGCCCGGCCCCGCCGCGCCGCCGCAAGGCGCCGACGGCAAGCCCAAGCCGCAAGAGCCGCCTGTCGAGCAGAAATTGTTTCGCGCCGAGGCGATGGCGCGTTTCGAGAAACAGGCGAGCGCGCCGGCCGGCTTCGTCGAGCGTCTCGTCGCTTTCTGGTCCAATCATTTCGCCGTTTCGGTCGCCAAGGGACAAATCCTCCGCGTCGCCGCCGGCCCCTTCGAGCGCGAGGCGATCCGGCCGTATGCGCTCGGCCGCTTCGCCGATCTGCTGGCGGCGGTCGAGAGCCATCCGGCCATGCTCTACTATCTCGACAATCAGCGCTCCATCGGGCCGGGCTCGGCGGCGGGGCGCTTCGCCGGCAAGGGCCTCAATGAAAATCTCGCGCGCGAGATCCTCGAGCTGCATACGCTCGGCGTCGGCGGCGGCTATTCGCAGGCCGATGTGACAGCGCTGGCGCGCATCATCACCGGTTGGAGCTTCGCGGAAGCCGAGAGCGAGATCGGCGAGCCGGGCGGCTTCGTGTTCAAGGCCAATTGGCACGAGCCGGGCGCGCCCGCTCTGCTCGGCAAGGACTATCCGCAAACGGGACGCGAGCAAGGCGCGGCGGCGCTCGCCGACATCGCCCGCCATCCGGCGACGGCGACGCATATAGCGACCAAGCTCGCGCGGCATTTCATCGCCGACGCGCCGCCGAAGCCGATCGTCGAGACGCTGGCGAAAACCTTCCGCGACACGGAGGGCGATCTCTCCGCCGTGGCGGAGGCGCTGATCGCGAGCGATCTCGCCTGGAGCGAGCCTCTCGCGAAAATCCGCACGCCGGACGAATATCTCATGGCGGTGGCGCGGGCGACGGGCGTCCTGCCCAATGATCCCGGCCAATATCTCAACATGCTGAACGCCATGGGCATGCCCTTGTGGCAGCCGCCCGGCCCCAATGGCTATCCCGACAGTCTCGACGCTTGGGCCTCGCCCGAGGCGATGAAGCTGCGCCTCGACGTCGCCTGGCAGATGGCGCAGAGGCTGAAGGACATCGGCCATCCGCTGAGCGTGCTCGACACCGCCGCCGGCCTCGCCGCCTCCCGCGAGACGCGGGAAGCGGCGTCGCGCGCGGAATCGCGCCCGCAGGCGCTCGCAATTCTCTTCATGTCCCCCGAATTTCAACGGAGGTGACGATGCGCATTCCCTCTTCCTCCACTCTCTCGCGCCGCCGCCTCCTCGCGCTCGGCGGCGTCTCTCTCGCATTGGCGCATTTTCCGAAAGCGGCGAGCGCCGCGGCGGCGCGCGATCCACGCCTCGTCGTCATCGTGCTGCGCGGCGCGCTGGACGGACTCTCGGCCGTCGCGCCGATCGGCGATCCCGATTACGCGGCGCTGCGCGGGTCGCTCGCTCTCTCGCCGATCGGCGACAAGCCCGCTCTGCCGCTCGACGGATTTTTCGCGCTCAATCCCGCAATGCCGGTCTTCGCGCGTCTGTATAAGGAAGGAAAAGCGAGCGTCGTTCATGCGGTGGCGACGAGCTATCGCGAGCGCTCGCATTTCGACGGGCAGGATGTGCTGGAGAGCGGCTTCGCCGGCCCGGGGCACACCGAATCCGGCTGGCTCAATCGCGCCGTCTTCGCGCTGCAATCCTCGGAGCCGGCGCGGCGTCGCGGGCTCGGCGTCGGCGCGGCGCCGCCGCTTGTGATGCGCGGGCCGGCGCCGGCGCTCGGCTGGGCGCCGCAAGTGCTGCCGCCGGCTGGCGAAGACCTCGCTCAGCGCGTGCTCGATCTCTACACGCATAGCGATCCGACGCTCGCCGCCGCGCTGCGGGCCGGATTGGACGCCGATAGAATCGCGACCTCGGGCGGGCTCACCGGCGATATGGCCAAGTCGCGCGGCGGCATGGACCAGCCCAATGGCATGCGTCAGGCCGCCATGGGCGCGGCGCGGCTGCTGGCGACGCCGGACGGACCGCGCGTCGCCGCCCTCGCCTTCGACGGCTGGGACACGCACGCCAATGAGAACGGCCTGCTGGCGACGCGCCTTACGGGCCTCGACGGCGCGCTGGAGGAATTCGAGAAAGGCCTCGGCGAGGCCTGGAAGGACACCGCCGTCGTCGCCATCACCGAATTCGGCCGCACGGCGCGCGTCAATGGCACTGGCGGAACCGATCATGGGACGGCGAGCGTCGCATTTCTGGCCGGCGGCGCGGTGAAAGGCGCGCGCGTCATCGCCGACTGGCCCGGATTGAAGACGAGCCGTCTCTTTCAGGAGCGAGATCTCGCCCCGACCCATGATTTGCGCGCCGTGCTGAAGGGCCTTTTGACCGAGCAATTCGGCCTCACGGCGCAAGCGCTGGCGGAGAAGGCTTTTCCCGACTCCGCCGGCGTCGCGCCCATGCAGGGCCTCATCGCCGGATGAGAGGAGCGCCGAAGCGCCCCTCTCAGCCCTGTCGTTTCTCGATCTGCCCGATCGCGTCCACGACGGCGTCGAAGGTCAGGAGCGTCGAGGCGTGACGCGATTTGAAATCGCGCACCGGCTCCAGAATGGCGATTTCCTCCCATTTTCCATCGGGGGGAGCGCCATTCTCCTTCAACATTTTGCGGACGGTCTCGCGCAGGGCGCGCAATTCTTGCGGCGTGGAGCCGACAATATGGCGCGCCATGATCGAGGAGGCCGCCTGGCCGAGAGCGCAGGCTTTGACCTCATGTGCGAAATCCGCCACTTTTCCATCCGATAGGGTGAGATCGATCGTGACGGTCGATCCGCACAGCTTGGAATGGGCGGTGGCGCTTGCATCTGGAGCTTTGAGACGACCGACGCGCGGTATCTGCGCGGCGAGCTCCAGTATGCGCTGGTTGTACACTTGATCGAGCATTGTGGCCGATAAGTTGCTAGCGGGGGGTTACGTGGAATCCTTCCACTGAGTATATAATTCCGCAGGCCGCGTTGAAAGCGGCCGTCTTCCCCGAAGTGGTCGGGCCAATCGTCTATCTGGAGGCGCCACATGGATGCCGTGGTTAAGTCCTTGCTCGACCGTAACGAGACGGCCGAGACTCCCGTCGAGCGCCCGACCCGCGAGGAAGCGGAGGCGGCAGTGCGCGTGCTGCTGCGCTGGGCGGGCGACAATCCCGAAAGGGAGGGTCTCAAGGAGACGCCCCGCCGCGTCGTGAAGGCCTATGAGGAGTTCTTCCGCGGCTATCAGGAGGACGCCGGCGAGGAGCTGGCCCGCGTCTTCGAGGAGGTCGAGGGCTATGACGACCTCGTGCTGGTCCGCGACATACCGTTTTTCTCGCATTGCGAGCATCACGTCGTTCCTTTTGTCGGAAAAGCGCATATCGCCTATTATCCGACCGGCGGCGTTGTCGGCCTCTCCAAGCTGGCGCGGCTCGTCGACGTCTACGCCCGCAGGTTGCAGACGCAGGAAGCGATGACGGCGCAGATCGCCACCGCGATCAACCAGCATCTGACGCCGCGCGGCGTCGCCGTGCTGGTGGAGGCGGAGCATATGTGCATGTCCATGCGCGGCGTGATGAAGCAGGGCTCCTCCACGGTGACGGTGCAGTTCTCGGGCGTGTTCCGCGACGATCCGGCCGAGCAGGTGCATTTCTACACGCTGCTCCGCGGCGCCCGCTGACCGCTTCCCAGGGGAAATCCAATGTCCGCTCTGCCGCCGGCCGAGGCTCATGCGCTCGAGGAAGGGCTCGCCCTCGCGCCGCGCTATGACGCCCAGGGGCTCATCGTCTGCGTCACCGTCGAGGCGGCGACGAATGAGGTGCTGATGGTCGCCTATATGAACGCTCTGGCGCTCGAGAAGACGCTGGAGACGGGCGTCGCGCATTATTGGTCGCGCTCCCGGCAGAGCCTGTGGCGCAAGGGCGACACCTCCGGCCAGGTGCAGAAAGTGGTGTCGCTGAAGGTCGATTGCGACCAGGACGCGCTGCTGCTCGCCGTCGAGCCCGGCGGCGACGGCAAGGCCTGCCATACGGGCCGCAAATCCTGCTTCTATCGCCATGTCGAGAATTTGGGCGAGAGCGGCGCCGCTCCCCGCCTCGTTCTCGAGAGCTAAAAGCCGCGACGTCGCGCTCTGGTGAGGCATAAGTGACCGAGCTCGAAACAGCCGTGCAGGAGATCGCCGCCGAAATGGCGGCGCGGCCGGACCGCGGCGAGGTCGCGAGCTATATTCCCGAGCTCGCGGGCGTCGATCCCGGCGCTTTCGGCATGGTGGCGATCGACGCCGAAGGCCGCGTCGCCGCTGGCGGCGACGCCGATCTGCCCTTCTCGATCCAGAGCATATCGAAAGTCTTCACGCTGACGCTGGCGCTCGGCATGGTGGGCGATCTTCTCTGGCGGCGCGTCGGCCGCGAGCCCTCCGGCAATCCGTTCAACTCGATCGTGCAGCTGGAGCGCGAGCGCGGCGTGCCGCGCAATCCCTTCATCAACGCCGGCGCCATAGCGGTGACGGATGTGATCTTGTCCGGCCATCAGCCGCGCGAGGCTCTGGGCGAGATTTTGCGCTTTCTGCAGTTTTTGGCCCAGGACGATACGATCTATGTCGACCGGGCCGTGGCGGAATCGGAGAAACGCACCGGCTTTCGCAATATCGCGCTCGCCAATTATATGAAATCCTTCGGCGTGATCGCCAATCCGGTGGATTTCACGCTCGGCGTCTATTTCCACCATTGCGCGATCGCCATGACCTGCCGGCAGCTGGCGATGGCGGGGCGCTATCTCGCCCATTCGGGCCGTGTTCCCTCTACCGGATCGCCCTCGACCGGATCGTCGGTGGTCTCGCCCGAGCGCGCCCGCCGCATCAACGCGCTGATGCTGACCTGCGGCCATTATGACGGCTCCGGCGAATTCGCCTATCGCGTCGGCCTGCCCGGCAAGAGCGGCGTCGGCGGCGGCATTCTGGCCGTCGCGCCCGGCAAGGCGTCCATCGCGGTCTGGTCGCCGGGCCTCGACGCCAATGGCAATTCCCATCTCGGCCGCATCGCGCTGGAGAAGCTCGCGCGGCGCATGGGCTGGTCGATCTTCGGAACCGAGCCGGCCTGAGCCGAAGCCGCGATCCGGCCCCTCACCGCTGCGGCGGCGCCGTTAACCGCCCCGCTACTTTCAGCGCGCAGCCTTCCGCCCAATATAAGAAAGATCAAGACGGGCGGAGACGGCAGGCAGGAGAGGCGCGATGACGGCCTTTTTTCGCAATCCCTTCGACAGATGGGCGCCGGATGGCGGCGGCGGGGTCGATGCGCCGCCCATTGCGCGCGAGCCCGCTCCGCCTATTGCACGGCCCAAGATCGGCCTGGCGCTCGGCGCCGGCGCGGCGCGCGGCTGGTCGCATATCGGCGTGCTGCGCGAATTGGCGGCGCATGGGATCGTGCCCGATGTGGTCGCCGGCACCTCCATCGGCGCCGTGGTCGGCAGCTGCTACGCCGCCGGCAAGCTGGACGCCGTGGAAGCCTTCGCGCGCTCGATGACCAAAAGGCGCGTCTTCACCTTCATGGACCTGTCCTTCTCCGGCATGAGCCTCATCGGCGGCGAGCGGCTGCGCGCGGCGCTCGAGAAAGAGCTGACCGACCTCACGATCGAGGATCTGCCGGTCCGCTTCGCCGCCGTCGCCACCGAAGTCGGCACGGGACACGAGGTCTGGCTGAAGCGCGGAGCGCTGGCGCCGGCCGTGCGCGCCTCCTACGCTCTGCCCGGCATTTTCGAGCCCGTGCGCATCGGCGACCGTTGGCTCTTCGACGGCGCGCTCGTCAATCCGATTCCGATCACCGTCTGCCGGGCGCTGGGCGCCGATTTCGTGATAGCGGTGAACGTCACGGCCGATACGATGTATCGCTCCCATGTGATCCACGATCATCACGCCCATGCCGGCGGCGGCCGCGCGAAAGAAAGCGCGCCCTTCGCCGACGCCTCGGAGCCCGGCCTCGCGGCGCATCTGCTGCCGCGCTATTTCCAACGCCGCCCCGGCGCCGCGCCCAATGTCGCGGCCTCGATGATCGACGCCTTCAACATCATCCAGGATCGCATATTGCGCTCGCGCATGGCCGGCGATCCGCCCGACGCGACCATCCACGCCCGCCATGAGGATGTCGGCATGTTCGACTTCCACCGCGCCGAGGAATTGATCGAGCTCGGCCATGAGGCGACCAAGCGCTCGCTGCCCAACATCTTCGCCCACATACCGCTCATCGGCGCGACGCCGTGAGCCGCTGACAAGCGGCTCCGGCGTCACCCTCGCGGAGCGGCGGCTCTCAGGCGGTCGCTATATAAGCGCGAAGCTCCTGGCGCTCGGACTCGATCTCGTCGATCCGACATTTGACGACGTCGCCGATCGAGACGAGGCCGGCGAGACGCCCGTCGCGCAGAACCGGCAGATGACGGCGGCGCTCCACCGTCATCGCCTCCATCGTCGCTTCCAGCGAATGATCCTCGGCGATCGACATGGGATCGGCGGTCATGAAGCGCGCGACCTCGTCGCGGAGCGCCTCGACGCCGCCGCGCGCAATGGCGCCGACGATGTCGCGCTCGGTGATGAGGCCGACGACCTCGTCATTGGCGTCGACCACGACGAGCGCGCCAATGCCGCGGCGGGTCAGCTCCTCCGCCACTTGCAGCAATGTCCGTCCAGGCGCGATGGTGACGACCTCGGCCCCCTTGCGGGCGAGTATGCGGGCGACATTCATATGAAATCCCTCCCCTCTCGCTAGTTTATCTATCGCTCTCGACTTGCCGCTAGTTGTTGCGGTTACTCACGGCCTCCCTCGCGCCGACGGTCGAAGGCGCCGAAAAGGAGAAGCCCCGCCACAAAGCCTCCGACATGCGCCTCCCAGGCGATCTGCTCCGTCGACCCCGCCGCGCCGGGAAATAGACCGAAGATCAGATTGGCCGCGAACCAGAGACCGACGAAGGCGAGCGCGCGCCGGTTGGACCAGAGCTCGGCGAGGCTCGACGCGCGCCGCGACGCATAGGGCGCCCCGATCCGCGAATCCTGGGCGAAAGCGAAACGCGCGCTCGCCGCCATGGTTCCCGATATGGCCGCCGAGGCGCCGACGACCGGGCCGAGATCGAAAGGATGGATCGCAAAATGCGCCGCCGCGCCCGCCGCCGCCGTCAGCGCCAGAAAGGCGAGGAAGCGCGCCGCGCCGAAACGGCGGGCCAGCGGCGAGCCGAAGGCCGCGAGCGTCACGCCATTGACGGCGAGATGCGTCCAATTGGCGTGCAGCAGCGCATAGGTGACGAAGGTCCACCAGGGCAGGCGCTCCGCGCCCAGAGCCTCGGCGATATCGCCGGCCTCGACGCCCGGAGCGAGCTGCCCCGCAATGGAGCGCATGAAGGCGTCCGGCGCCAAAACGATCGAGATTCGTCCCGGAACGAAAGCCAGCGCGGAGAAGATCTCGGAGACCGTCGCGCCGGGCAGAGCGCCGAGCGCGAATTGGATCGCCGCCAGCGCGGCGAGCAGCGCCGTGACCTCGCCGGGCAGATTGAGGATTTTCTCCCTCTGTGGCCTCGCCTCGAAACGATCGTTCATCTCAGCGCCGTCCTTCAGGCTCGCCGGAGCCATTGCGCGTGGTTACCGATTTCTTGCCGCTGGCATGCGGTCTGCTCTTCAGCTCTCGCCGCTCGGGGGCGGGCGGCAGGGCGCGCCGATTCGACGCAAAGTCCTTCACGATACGCCGTTTTGGAAACAAAATGAGACACAAGGTCAACCAGCAACTCTACGCCTATTGGAGCCGCTTGAAAGGGGCGCGATCGGCGCCCGAGCGGTCCGAGATCGACCCGGCGGAAATTCGCGAGGCGCTGCCCGATTCCTTCATCATCGAGATCGACGAAGCGGGCCGCTTTCCGATCCGCCTCTGCGGCACACGGCTGAACGCGCTCTGGCTCGACGAGCAGAAGGGGAAGTCCTTTCTCGATCTGTGGTCCCCCGAGGACCGCCGCACGCTCGCCTCGGTCATGCTGACCGTCATCGACGGCGTGGCTCCGGTTGTCGCTGGAGTCGAGGGACGCGCCGGCGACGAGGGCGACGTCTTGGAGCTCGAGCTGCTGCTGCTGCCGTTGCGTCATTTCGGCAAGACGCATTCCCGGGTTCTCGGCGCCATCGCGCCCGCGCGCCGTCCGCGCTGGCTCGGCGTCGCGCCCGCCAATCCGCTGCGGCTGACGTCTTTTCGCGTGATCGCGCCGAGCGAGGCGCATTTTCGTCTGTCGGAGCCGGTCGGTCGCCGCGTGGTGCGTCCCGCCGCGTCGGGACGGCCGGAGCTGGTGCTCTATCGGGGCGGAAAGGCATGAAAAATCAGCAGCGCGCCCCCGAAGAGGGGGCGCGCCGACCAGGGGCGAGAAATTACTTCGCGACCTGCTTGAGCTCCGCATCGGCGGCCTTCACATGCTCGGCGGCCTGAGCGAGATGGTTCTGGCGGGCCTCGTCGATGGTGGCCTTCAGATGGTCGATCGCAGCGGCGAGATGCGCGTCGGGCTTGAACTTCTGCAGCGACTCGGCCTTCTCCAGCGCGAGATCGGCATGATAGGCGAGAAGCCCGGTATCCTTCAGCTTGATCTGAGTGATCGCTTCCTCGACGTGGGTGGACGCCCGGTCGAGCCGGTCATCGGCGCGGGCCATTGTCGAGGCGAAAAGCGCGCCGCCGAAAGCGAGCGTGAGAGCGGCGGTTTTGAGCTTCATGGTCGTTTCCTCATGATCCGGCGGCGCGCGCATCGTCACTGAACGTATCGATTTATCGCGGCCGCCGATGATCGTGTCCTGCATTTAAATGCAAATGGGGGCGCCTTGCTAGCCCATCAGTAGGATTTTCCGCCGCCCCTCGCCGCTCACCAGAATTTCAACGCGGCGAGCAGACCTTTTTGCGTGACCTGGCGATCCTGCTCCTTGAGCTCGAGGAAGATCTGCCGCGCGCTCGCCCGCAGATCCAGCAGCTGCTCGTCCGAAACCTCGAAATCGACCGAAGCCGCCCGCAATTCGCGGCGCGCCGAATCGAGCTTTTCCTGCAACAGAGCGATCAGGGAATTCTTTGCCATTTTCTTGCTCTCTCACTCGCTTGGGCGAGCCTGAGAGCGGGAGCGAAAACAACGCTCGAATTCCCTTTGCGGGCCTCAATCAGATTCGCCGGTCGGGCCTGCATCCGAGGCCCCTCGGTTCTTTCGAACGCTCACGCTCGAGCGTCATGGCGATTATCTTTGAAGTTTCGCCGATCCGCAATCCGGCCGCAGAGCCCTTCGAAAGCTACGCGGCGGCCACTCGGCGACGCCACGTCGCTAGCGTATGATTATTGCACAATCGATTGAATCTATTAGGTGATCTAGGCGCAGCGCTGCGCAAATCCCCCAATGGCGAAGCGGCGACGCATCGATAGATTCGCTCTCGACGATTCAACGCGTTGCGTCGCGACTGTCGCGTTCTCGCCTATTCCCGACCAGGACCTCCCATGACATTCGCTCGCTGCGGCCTCGCCGCCGCGGCCGGGCTATTTCAGGCCCATGGCCTCGGGAAAGCGCAACAACGGTCACACGCGCGAGCGCGACCTCCCGCTGACGCCCTCCTAGCCGGCCATCAACGCGCGCATTGACGCCCCTACCGCGGGACGGGCTCCGCGCCCAAATGAGGCGTGGCGGCCGATCGCATAGCGGAGGAGAATATGGGCGATCAGATCGAGCTTTCGCTCACGCTCGAGCGCATCGACGCAGCGACGCTGCTCGAGAGCCTCGAGCGTCAGCTAGAGGCTCTGCAGAAGATCGAGCACACAGATGGCGCCGAGCTCTATTCCGCGGCGCAACGTGAGAAGAGCGCCATCATCCCAGTCATAATGGCGCTGGAGAGCGCCTTGCGCGCGAGCCGCCCGCACTGAGCCTCCATCACTGAATGATGAGGTCCGCCTGCAAGGCGCCGGCCGTCTTGATCGCCTGCAGGATCGAGATGATCCCTGTCGGCTTCAGCCCGATCTGATTGAGCCCGCGCACCAGCGTGCGCAATGTCGGCCCTTCCAGCGTGGCGACGCCGCCGACCTCCTCGGTCGCAGTGATGCGCGTCTGGGTGGTCACAGTCGTCCTGCCATTGGAGAAAGGCGCCGGCTGCGAGACTTCCGGCGTCTCGTTGATGCGCACGGTGAGGCCGCCATGCGTCAATGCGACGGGCGAGATCTTCACATCCTGGCCGATCACCACAGTGCCGGTGCGCTCGTCTATGACGACGCGCGCAGGCGTGCTCGGCTCGACGCGCAATTCGCCGATCTCGGCAAGCAGGCGCGTCGCGCCGCCGCGCGTCGTCGTCAGCGCGATGGTGCGATTGTCGCGCTCGCGCGCGATGCGCTGATGATATTTCGCCTGCGAGTAGCGGTTGATCGCATCGACGATTTGCACCGCCGTCTGGAAATCCGGATTGCGCAGCTCCAGCATCAGCGCGCCATCCTCGCCGGAGGGACGCGGCGCCTCACGCTCGATCGTCGCGCCATTGGGCACGCGCCCCACAGTCGCGACGCCATGCGTCAACGTCTCGTTCTGGCCGCCGACGGCGAAGCCCGAGACCGCGATCGGCCCTTGCGCAATCGCATAGACATTGCCGTCTATGCCGGTGAGCGAGGTGAGCAGCAGCGTCCCGCCCATCAATGACGTCGCGTCGCCCATTGCGGAAACGGTGATGTCGATCGTCGAGCCCCAGCCGACGAAGGGCGGCAGCGCCGCCGTCACCATCACCGCGGCGAGATTGCGCGTGCGCAGCGAGCTGTTGCGCACATTGACTCCGAGGCGATCCAGCATGGAGGAAACGGATTGCTCGGTGAAAGGCGCATTGCGCAGCGTGTCGCCCGTGCCTTGCAGGCCGACGACGAGGCCATAGCCGAGCAGCTGATATTCCCGCACGCCGCGCGGAAAGGTGATGTCCTTGAGCCGCACCGAAGCGAGCGCCGGCGCGCTCATCAGCACGAGCAGAGCGATCGCGACGAGCCTGCGCATCAGCCCTCGCTCACGCGGATGGAGCCATCCGCCTGCACGCGGCCGGTGACGACGAGCCCGCTGTCCTGATTGCGCACGCGGATGAGATCGCCGACGGAGCCGGCCTGCAGAGCCGAGCCGTAAGCGATGATGACCATGCCGCCTTCATTGAAGACGATCTTCACCGACGCATTTATTGTGACGACCTTGGGCGCATCGACGGCGATCGTCGGAACCGGACGGTCCGGCAGCAGCGTGCGCCGCGCGACCTTGCCGATGAGCGCGCCTTTGGTCTCCGCGACCGAGCCATCGGCGCCGCCGCCGAAGCCGAAGGCGCGCTCGCCGAGCATGGATTCACGAATGACGTCGCCGGGATAGATGACGCCCAGCGGCACGGGGAGCATGCGCTCCTCCGCGCCGAGCGGCGAGAGGCCGCAGGCGACCGCGGCCAGCACGAGAACGACGAGCCGCGGCGGCCGCATCATCTGATTCCCTTCGAGACAGTGCCTTCCATCTCGTCCACCGCTTGGATCACCTTGGAGCTGAGCTCGAAGGCGCGCTGCGCGGAGATGAGATTGACGAGCTCCTTGACCGGATCGACATTCGAGCTCTCGAGATAATATTGGCTGATCGTGCCGAAGCCAGGATCGCCCGGCACGCCGACGACCGGCGCGCCGGAGGCGACCGTCTGGCGGAAGAGATTGCCGCCCAACGCCTCGAGGCCCGATTCATTGGCGAAATTGGCGATCGTCAATTGGCCGAGCTGCTGCGGAGTCGTCTGCCCGCCGATGGTCGCCGAGACAATGCCCGATTGATTGACGGTGATCGCGGTGGCGTTATTGGGAATGACGATGGTCGGCGTCACCAGATAGCCGTCGCCCGTCACCAATTGTCCATTGGCGTTGGTGCTGAACGAGCCGGCGCGGGTATACACAGTCTCGCTGTCGGCGCCGACGATCTGGAACCAGCCGCGGCCTTGCAGCGCGAGATCGAGCTGATTGCCCGTCTGCGACAGCGAGCCTTGCGTCTGCAGGCTGCGGATCGCCGCGAGGCGCACGCCGAGGCCGGTCTGCGAGCCTTCCGGAATCGTCGCGTCACGGCCGCGGTTGGACACGCCTTGAAGCCGGTCCGCCTGATAGAGCAGATCGGTGAATTCCGCGCGGGAGCGCTTGAACGCGGTCGTGTTGATATTGGCGATATTGTTGGAGAGAACTTCGATATTCTGCTGCTGGGCGTTCATGCCCGTGGCCGCGATGGCGAGCGCTCGCATGGTTCTACCGATCCTTGTTCAAATCGTCATCCGGCTGATTTCCTGATAGGCGCCGACCGCCTTGTCGCGCACCGCGATCGCCGTCTGCAAGGCGCGCTCGGCGGACATGATCTCATCCACGACCTGCTGCACAGAGGCTTTGCCCTGCACGCCGGCGATGGAGGTCGCCTCGCTCGACTTCACCTTGTCGACGACATCCGTCGTGAGCTGATCGAGCACTTGCGAGAAGGACGCTCCGTCGACAGACGAAGCGGCTGCACTCTTCGTCGCGCCGCTCAGCGCCGAGACGCCGGCGTTGGAAGCGACGGAGGCGACGATTCCGGGGACGAGTCCGATCATTGGCTTCCCTTCAGCAGATCGATCGTCATGGAGAGCAGCTCGCGCGTCTGCTTCATGACTTGGAGATTGGCCTCATAGGCGCGATTGGCCTCGCGCATATCGGCGACTTCGGTGAGAATATTCACATTCGGAAACTTCACATTGCCGTCCTTGTCTGCAGCCGGATTGCCCGGATCATGCTCGACGCGAAACGGCGTGCGATCGACGCCGACCGCGCCGACATGAACAAGCTCGGCGCCGCTCGCGCGATCCAGCTCATTGGCGAAGGTGACAGTCTTGCGCACATAAGGATTCGCGCCCGCGGTCTGGCCCGTGGAACGCGCATTGGCCATATTCTCCGCGACGACGCGCAGGCGCGAGGACTGCGCCTCGAGACCCGCGCCGGAGATTTTCATGGAGGCTTCGAGAGCGTCCATCTCGCATTATCCCTTCAACGTCGCCATCCACATTCCGTGGAACGACTTCATGATGCTGGTGCTGAGCGAGAAGGCGCCACGAATCTGGCCCGCCTTCATCATTTCCTGCTCGAGGCTGACCGAATTGCCGGAGAGGCTCGTCTCCCAATTCGCGCCTTCCTTCGGCGAGGACGCGCGTGGATCGAAAGCCGCTGTCTGAATATGCAGACCATTGGTGCCCGCGAGCTCCAATGCGCTATGATCCAGAACCTTGGAGAAAGGCGCGACATCGACCGCCTTGTAGCCGGGCGTGTTCGCGTTGGCGATGTTCTGAGCGACCACCGATTGACGCGCAGAAAGCCAGCTCCGCTGCTTTTCGACGAGATCGAAGAGATAAACAGGCTCGACCATGATGCCTCGCGCAGATTTGGTAACGGAAAATTAGCCGTTCGGTCTTGCGTCAAGCTGGACTTTCGCCAGCAATCAGCGAGACGCAGGACGCGACGCCTGGCCACTGTTGTGCAGAAAATGAATGAGCTCCGCGATCGGACGATAGAATTCCGACGGGATCATCTTATCGACATCGACATGATCGTACATCGCGCGCGTGAGCGCCTGACGCTCGAGCACGGGAACGCCGTTCGCCTCGGCGATCTCTCTGATCTTGAGCGCGACGAGATCGGTTCCCTTGGCGACGACGAGCGGCGCGCCGCCCTCCTCGCGCACATAGCGCAGAGCGATCGCGTAATGGGTCGGATTGGCGATGACGAAGGTCGCGCGCGGAACCGCCGCCATCATGCGCTTGCGCGAGCGATCCAGCGCGATGGAGCGCAGGCGCGCCTTCATCATCGGATCGCCTTCCGATTGCCGATGCTCCTCCTTGAGCTCCTGGCGGCTCATGCGCATGTCGCGACGCCACTTCATGCGGCTCCAGGCGAAATCCGCCATGGCCAGCAGGACGACCGGAATGCAAACGACGCTGGTGAGGCGAATGACGAGCTTGAGCAGCAGGCCGGGCACCTGGCCGGGCTCGACGCGCATCGCATCGGTGATGAGCCCGCGGTCGACATTGAGCGAAAAGATGACCGCGCCTGCGATGATGATGATTTTCGCCACCGATTTGGCGAGCTCGACGAGGCCCGTGACGCTGAAGATGCGCTTCAGCCCCTCACGCGGCGAGATGCGCGAGAGATCGGGCTCGATACGCTGAAAGACGAGGCGCGGCGAGCCCTGAATGAAAGCGGCGACAAGCGCCGAGACGATGAACATCCCGAGAATCGGCGTCAGAAATCGCGCGGTCTCCAGCACCACCACCCGCGATTGCATATACGCGTCGGCGCCATTGGCGACCGCGAATTGGCCGACATTGCCGAGCATCAGCCCCAGCGCGCTGGCGAGCTGCGGGCCGACCGTTTGAACGACGAAGACGGAACAGAGCAGAAAGGTGAGAAAGAGCGTGGCGACCGAGAGATCGCGCGATACGGGAGTCTTGCCTTGCTCGAGCGCGTCGAGAATCTTCTTCTCTGACGCCTCTTCTGTTCGTGATTCGTCGTCTTCCGTATCGCTCATCGATCAGAGGCCGTCATTCGGCGGCCTCCTCCGGAGCGGCGTTGGACAAATCGATCTTGCCCTGCTCGGCGAGCCGCAGGACCGTGTCGGCGATGACGCGGCGCGCCTCCATGATGTCACGACGCGGCGGCGACGCGCCGCTAGAGAGCTCGGCCTCCACCATGCGCCGCGTGCGCGCGGAGAGCGCCGCGAGCACGAAGTCGCGAACGTCCACCTCTGCGCCGCGCAGCGCCAGAATGACGCGATCGGCGGGAATGGCGTCGAACAGAATCATGCGGGCGCGGACATTGAGCTTGGTGATGTCCTCGAAGTTGAACAGCATGCCCTTCAGCGCTTCGGCGTCGCGCGGGCGGCGCTCGGAGAGGCTGCGCAGCACGCCTTCGGCATGCTCGCGCTCCATCTTGTTGATGATCGCCGCGAGCTTGGCGTTCTTCGCCGCCGAGGCGGTCGCCGCCGAATTCTGCAGGAGATCCTCCTGCAATGTCGTCTCCACCAGCCGGAGCGCCTCATCGGTGACGGGCTTGGACGACAGCATGCGGCGCATCACATCGTCGCGGAAATCGGGAGGCAGCACGGACAGCGTCTTGGCGGCGCGCGTCGGATCGATCCGCGACAGCGTCAACGCAGCCGTTTGCGGATGCTCCATGGCCAGATATTCGATGAAGGTCGCCTCCGGCGCGGCGCCGACACGATCCCACACGGCGCTGTTGGAGCTGCCGAGCACATCCGACATGATCTCGGCGATCTGATCGGGCGGTATCACGCCGGCCAGCAGCTTTTCCGCCTCGCCCGCCGTGCCACGCAGATCAGAGCCCCCGCTCTCGAGCTGCGACATGAAATCTTCGATGAGCGGCTCGATCGTGCTCGCCGGGACCGCGCCGAGGCCGGCCGCGAATTTGGTGATCTGCCGCAGCTCGTTCCGATCGAAATGCTTGAGAACGCGCTGCGCCACATCCTTGTCGACCGACAACAGCAGCGCCGCGACTTTTTCCGGGCCGTTGAGCGTGCGGCCTACATCGGCCGCAATCAGATTCGTCATCGCGGGCTCCCGCCTCCGTCACATGCGCCGCGCGCCGCTCCCGGGCTCGATGATCTCGGTGAGCGAGACCCCGAAGCGCGTATTGTCGTCCTCGACGACGACCACCTCGCCGCGCGCGATGAGACGCCCGTTGACGACGACATCGACCGGCTCGCCGATCTTCTGGTCCAGCGGCACGATGGCGCCGCGCCCGAGCTTCAGCAGATTGGAGACCGGCATGGTCACGGAGCCGATCACCACCTGCATGACGACCGGAATGCGCAGAATCGATTCGAACTTGCGCGCGTCGATCTCGGGCTCGCGCGCACGCTCCTCCATCATCAGATCTTCGCCGATCGCGCGCGAGCCGCCGATCAGCCTCTCGAGCTCCTCGCTCTTGGAGCTCTCCAAATCGAACTCACCCATGTCGATCTCTCCATTGTCGACGCCGCAATCGCGCCAGCGCTCATCCGCGCAGCACGTCGTCGATGAATTCCTGCTGCTGATCGACGAAATCGTCGATGCGTATCGTGTAGGAGCCGTCTTTCTGGCCGATCTCACACCAGAACAGCGACTGGCCTTCGCACATCAGCGCGACGAGGCCGGTCGGCGACACCGGCAGCTCGATGACCTGGCCGACCTCGAAGCGCGCGACATCGGCGAGCGTGAGATCGGCCTTCTCCATCACTGCGCTCAGCGTTACCTCGGTCTCGGTCACACGCTCTTTCATCCGCTTCGCCCATTGCGGATCCGTCGCCGGCGCCGAAGTCGGCGCTTCTTGCGACAAGGCGTCACGCATCGGATCGAGCGTCGCCTGCGGAATGGCGATGAGCAGCGCGCCCTCGGTTCCGAAGGCGCGCAGCCGGCACCGGCAAACGACGCTGAAGCCGTTGCTCTTGCGCGCGGCTCCTGCGGGTTCGGCCCGAGCCTCCGCCGGCTCGAGCGTGAAGCGCGCTCCGACGAGCGCGGCGAAAGCCGCCTGCAATGAATTGGTGATGCGCGAGAAGGCCAGCATGCCGACGCGCGTCTCGATCGCCGTGAGCTCGCGCTCCGCGTCATAAGGCGGCTCTGAACCGTCGGAGCCGAACAATCCCTCGAGCAGCGTGAACACGAAGCGCCGGTCGGCGGCGATGATCGTCTTGGCTTCTGGATCGACGCCCGCGGCATAGGCCGCGGCGAGCGCGGCGCGCTCCGTCTCGAGCGCTATCTCGCCGGCCCGCGCGATCGTCATCGTCTCGACGGCGAATTGCATCGCGCCTTCGGCGAGACCACGCATCGAATCTTGCATCTGCGACGCCATGGCGTCGAACACCGCGCGCAACAGCGGCATGCGATCGAGCGAGGGGCCACCGCCCGAGAGCAGACGCTCCCTCACTCCCTGCGAGGCGAATTCGACGACGCTGTCCATGCTCATATCGATCACGCCGCCTCGGCGGCGGCGCCGCCGGAGAGCGTCTCATTCTCGACTTCGTCGATCGAGGGACGCTCATAGGCGGGAATGGATTTGCGTCCATGCTCGACCGCCACCTGCGGCATCGCGCCATTCATGAAGGCGAGCAGCGTCTGCTTGACGATGACATAAAGGTGGCATTCCTTGCTGCGCGCGACCTTCACCTTGAAGGCGAGCGGCGTGACGATGCCGTAGGAAACGAAGATGCCGGCGAATGTGCCGACCATGGCGGCGCCGATGAGGCCGCCGAGCAGCTCCGGCGATTGATCCAGCGCGCCCATCGCCTTGATGACGCCGAGCACGGCCGCCACGATACCCAGCGCCGGCAGGCCGTCGCCGACCGAGGTCAGCGCATGATACGGCTTCAGCCGATCGTAGCGAATGGCGGCGATCTCCTCGTCCATCAGCGCCTCGATCTCGAAGGTGCGGACATTGCCGATGATGAAGAGACGGCAGTAATCGCAGATGAAGGTGGTCATTTCCTTATTGGCGAGCACCTTCGGAAACGCCGTGAATATCTTCGATTCCGCCGGATTGTCGACATGCGCCTCGACCTCGTTGCGCGGCTTGCTGCGCAATTCGCGCATCAGAGCGTGCAGCAGACCGAGTATGTCGAGAAAGTCGCGATGCTTCGGACCTTTGTCCATGACCGCCTGGCCGAGCGCTTTGCCCGTGTCCATGATCACCTTGGTCGGATTGGCGACGACGAAAGTGCCGAGCGAGGAGCCCATGATGATCACGAACTCCCATGGCTGCCATAGGACGATCAAATGACCGCCCAGCGCGGCGAAGCCTCCGAACATGCAGCCCATCGTGATGATCAGCCCGACGAGAAAGCCCATGACGCCAGTCTCCCGATGGAAATTCGTATTAACGAATTAGTCACCCTCCCTTGCGCGAGGCTGACATTTTCTTTCAGCTTCACGCAAGCAAAACCGGGCAGCTTCATGACGGAGCGGCGCGATGCGGCCGCAGCGCAGGCACGGACCTCGACAACATGCAATCGGCCTTTTACGTGTCGCTTTCGGCGCAAGTCTCCGTCGACAAGCGGCTGGAGACACTCGCCAACAACATCGCCAACGCAGCGACGCCGGGCTATCGCGCCGATGGCGTGAGCTTTCAGCAGGTCGTCTCCCAAACGGACACGAGCAAGACCGCCTATGTGTCGGCCGGCAAGGATTTCGTCTCGCGCGCCGTCGGCGAGCTCACCAAGACCGGCGATCCTTATGATATCGGCATAGTGGGCAATGGCTATTTCGCCATACGGACGCCGAACGGGACCGCCTACACGCGCGACGGCCGCATGCGCATGACGGAAACGGGCGATCTGCAGACGGTCTCGGGGTTTCCGTTTCTCGACGCGGGCAATTCGGCCGTCGTGCTCGATCCCAATGGCGGCCCGCCGATGATCTCGCGCGACGGCATGATCACGCAGAGCGGTCGCCAGGTGGGCGCCGTCGGCCTTTTCACCCTCGACGAGTCCGCGGATTTGACCCGCGGCCCCAACGCCAGCCTCATTCCCTCCAAGCCAGCGACAGCGGTGCTCGATTTCGTCCGCAATGGCGTGCAGCAGGGTTTTATCGAGGGCTCCAACGTCAATCCGATTCACGAGATGGCCAAGCTGATCGCCACATCGCGCGCTTTCGACAGCGTGAGCTCGATGAACGACATGCTCGACAGCTCGCAGCGTGAGGCCATTCGCACGCTCGGGGGCTCATGACCTCGCTACAGCGCCTGCGCGCCGCGGTCGAGCGCGACCAGCGCCGCGCCGATCACATTCGCGTCTTCGGCCTCGTGACCGAGGTGACGCCGTCGCATTGCCGCGTCAGCGGCCTCTCCGATTTCGTCGAGCTCGGCGAATGCGTGCGCATCGGCGCGCCGCCGGACGGCGCGCTGGGACAGGTGGTGCGCGTCGGCAAGGACGGCGCGATCGTCAAATCCTTCGACAATCGCGTGCGCATCGGCCTCAACTCGCCGGCCTATCGCACGGGGCCGATCGCGGTCGCGCCCAGCCCCGATTGGGCGGGGCGCGTTCTCGACGCTTTTGCGCACCCCATCGACGAGCGCGGCGCGCTCTCCGACGGCGACACCGCCTTCGACGTCGACGCCTCCGCGCCAAAGGCGATGCGCCGCGGCCGTGTGAGCGTGCCCGTGCGCACCGGCGTCAAAGCCGTCGATTGCTTCACGCCGATCTGCGCCGGCCAGCGAATTGGCATTTTCGCCGGCTCCGGCGTCGGCAAATCCACCTTGCTGGCCATGCTGGCGCGGGCGCCGGGCTTCGACACGGTGGTGATCTGCCTCGTCGGCGAGCGCGGTCGCGAGGTACGGGAATTTCTGGACGAGGTGCTGGCCGGACAGGCGAGCGAATCGATCGTCGTCGTCGCCACCGGCGACGAGAGCCCGATGATGCGGCGTCTCGCGCCGCTGACCGCGACCACCATAGCTGAATATTTTCGCGACATCGGCCGCAACGTCCTGCTGATCGTCGATTCGGTGACCCGCTTCGCGCATGCCTCGCGCGAGGTGGCCTTGGCCGCTGGCGAGCCGCCGGTCGCGCATGGCTACACGCCGAGCATATTCGCCGATATTCCGCGCCTGCTCGAGCGCGCCGGCCCCGGCGAGGAAGGGCGCGGATCGATCACCGGCGTCTATTCCGTGCTGGTCGACGGCGACAATCACAATGATCCGATCGCCGATTGCGTGCGCGGCACGCTGGACGGCCATATCGTGCTCGACCGCGCCATCGCCGAGCAAGGGCGCTATCCGGCGATCGATCTCAAGGCCTCGATCTCGCGCCTCGCGCATCACGCCTGGAAGCCGGAGCAACGGCATCTCATCCAGAAGCTGCGCGCGCTCGTGTCGCGCTATGAGGACACGCGCGATCTGCGCATGCTCGGTGGCTATCAGCGCGGCGCCGACATGGAGCTGGACCAGGCCGTGCAGCTCGTTCCCAAGCTCTATGAGGCGCTGACGCAGTCGCCGCAATCGCCGCCGAGCGTCGACCCCTTCCGCGAGGTGGCCGACAGGCTGCAGCACGCGACGCACGGCTGAACGGCGCTGCGCGCTCGCCCGATCAACCAATCTTTCACTCCTTCGCGGTCATGATCCCGGCCCTACTTGCGGCTCGGGACCATGACGAATTTCGCGACGATCCTCGATAGCCTGGAAAAAACGCCCCGCCCCACGGAGCGAGACGCCGGGCCTGTGCGTCCCCCGCCGATGGGAACGCTGCTGCGCGAGAAGGCGGCGCCATCGCCGCTATCGCAGGAAGATCGCGCGGCGCGAATATCCCGCGCTTATGGAGCCGATCCCGCAATACCGCAGGAGCCTCCGCCCGCGCCGCCGCAGCCGAAAGCCGCGCGGCTGCCGGAGCGTGAGGAGGTTCTCGTCGAGCTCTTGCGCGCCGAAGGCTCGATTGCGAAGCTCGGCGCACTACGGCGGCGGCTCGCCTGGGCCTGCCACCCGGATCGGCAGGAGAAATTGCGCGCGCGGCAAGCGGAGCGCCTGCTCGCGGAGTTCAACGCGCAGATCGATCAGGCCGTCGCGCGCGCCAATGCGCGCGCCGCGCGGCGCTGATCACTCGCCGATGACGACTCCGGCGCTGGAGACCAGCGCCCATTTCTCGCCACGACGCTCCAGCGCAGTGACGCGGCCGAGCCCCTCCACGAGATCGCCCGGCGATACTTTGATGATCGCATTCGGAGTCTGCAGCAGAGCGACTCCCGATCGCACGCTGAGCAGCGTGAATCCGGGAACGCCCGCCTCCGATTGCGGCTCGCCGATCGAGCCGACGGGCGTGAAGTCGACCTTGCCGCGCTGATCGGCGATCTGTGTCTGAATGCGCTTGGAGGCGATGACCGTGGGGCGGCTGTAGATGGCGAGATGCTCGAGACCGGCGAATTGCGGCCGCCGCTCCGCATCCGAAATCATATAGCCGGCGAAGGCCGTCGACACGACCGCGAGAGCGACCCCGACAGTGCGCAAGGCGAGCTCGCCGATATCGCGCGTCGGGCGCGTCGGCGGCGTGCGGCGCTCCGCGAAGAGATGCGGCGGCGCGACCTTCGGCTTGCCGAGCGGCGACGCGCGGCGCGGGCCATCGGAGCGATATGTCG
Source organism: Methylosinus sp. sav-2 (assembly GCF_004366495.1). NCBI lineage: Bacteria > Pseudomonadati > Pseudomonadota > Alphaproteobacteria > Hyphomicrobiales > Methylocystaceae > Methylosinus > Methylosinus sp. sav-2. The sequence continues at coordinate 377,613 of NZ_SOEJ01000002.1, read as the reverse complement.
GAGCGTCAACCATGCGATCGTTCCTCGAATCGATGAACTAGAAATGGATAGCTCAAAATCGAGCAAAGTTGAATCGAGCTTCGAAATTTCGACAAGCTTCGGGAAATCTTGGATCGTTAGCTATCGCATCGGACGCGAGGCGCGTCGATGGCGAAGGATGCGCCGAGTTCCGTTGAGCGATCGGAGCGGACAGACGGTGAATTTATGCGTATCGAGCAATCGTCGGATCCCATGAATGCGCTGCCGATCGGCCTCGCCAAGCTGACGCGGCTGGCTTTCGCCGGCGTCGATCTGAGCCGTGTCGCCGGCCGCCTGCTCGGCATGTGCGAGCGCGACCCGAACCACGCCGGCGCGCTGATGGATCTCGCGGTCATCGATCAGCTCGAGGGCAATCTCGCGACCGGATTGAAGCGGCAGGCCATGGCGCTGAGCAAGCAGCGCGTGTTCCGCAGCACCTGCTGCGGCGCCAATCCGAGATTGCGCGTTCTCGCATTCGTCGCCGCCGCCGACATAGGCGCCAACACGCCGCTCGAATTTCTGCTGGAAGGCTCCGACATCGCCTTGACGATGGTCTATGTGATGCCCGGCCGCGAGCTGCCCACCGTCCTGCCGGATCATGATCTCGCCTTTGTCGCGATCGCGGCGACGAGCCTCAATCGTCGCCTGCTCGCCGAGCTCGAGGATCTGCTCGCCTATTGGCCGACGCCGGTCGTCAACCTTCCCGGCCGCGTCTCCATGCTGGAGCCGATCGAGCTCGCCGCCAATCTGACGGAAGCCGGGCTGCGCACGCCTATTCTGCGTCGCATGCTGCACAACGAGCTGCGCGACGTCGCGGAGGCGAGCGAGGCCGACGGAAGCTTTCCGATCGTCATCCGCGCGATCGAGCAGCGCAATGAGCGCGGCGCCGAGAAAGTCGACACGGCGCTCGGCCTCGGCCTCTATCTCGGGAAGCGCTCGGACCGGGCCTATCTCGTGTCGCCATTCGTGGATTGCCGTGGACAGGACGGTCTCTATCGAAAAATTCGCCTGCTGTTTATCGACCGGCGCCCCTACGCCTGCCATCTCGCGGTCTCCGAAGGCTGGAACGGCTCCTATGTCGATGCGCGAATGGAAGCGGACCTGCGGCGCCGGCGCGAGGAGGAGCATTTCTTCGCGACCTTCGACACCGACTTCGTGACGCGCCATTCCGGCGCCTTCGAGGCGCTGGTCGAATGCGTCGGCCTCACCTATTTCGGCGTGGATTGCGCAGAGACGGAGAGCGGCGAGCTGGTCGTCTTCAAGGTCGATCACACGCTGCTGGTCCACGACATGGACCCCGTAGACGTGTTCCCTTACAAGCCGCCGCAGATGCGCAAGATATTCGACGCTTTCGCGTCCTATCTGCATCGCGCCGCGGTCGAGGGCGAGCGACGCTGAGCGCCGGCCCCGCTCAGCGCGACGCGGCCTCACGCCGCGGGCGGCAGAAATCGCGCGAGGCGTCGGTCCAGGCGCCGAAGCCGCTGGCGATCATATTGGCGATCACCGCGCACACATAGCTCTTCTGCGCCGGCGCATTCTTCGGCCCTGCGTGATAGCGCGCGACGGCGGAGGTCCATGTCCCTTCCCGCTTGTGAAGATCCTTGAGAAAGCGCGCCGCATAATCGACGTTTGCGCGCGGATCGAACATCGCCTCGACGCTGGCGAAGCGCGCGCCGTGATAGTGATGATTGACCTGCATGCAGCCGATATCGATGAGCACGGCGCCGGAACGCTTCGCCGCGAGAAATCGCATCATTGCCTCGCGGAAATCGGCGCTGAACACCGCGCGCCCTTCGACATTCATCGCGAAAGCGTTGAGCGCGCCCTTTTGCCCGGTCTCGGTGAGCGCCACCGCATAGAGCACTGCGAGAGGAACCGCATTCTCATTGGAGGAGCGGATCATCTCCCTTTCGCAAATATTGCTCGATGTCGGCCGGCCCTCGGCGTGCGCCTCACAGATAGACGTCGCCGCCACGGCGATCAGCGACGCGGCGAGGCTCGCCATTCGGCCCCCGCTCGCCATTCTCCGCGCCCGCGCCTTGCCTGCGCTCACCGCCCGATCCCCCATAGCCCGCTCCCTGTCGACCGACGCTCTGCTCCTCGCGTCCGGCTCCGCCCGATTGCGCAAAGGCGCCGCCATTATCGGACGCGGCATGCGCATTGGCGGCGTCGGCGACGCTCTGGCCGATCTGAATGGTGCAGGAGTCGATGGTGCAGCCGGACGACTGCATCGCCTCGACGAGCTTCTCGCGCGTCGCATCGAGCCGGTGCAGCGCCTCGGTGGACTCGACGCTGATGCGCATGTCTATTCCCGAATGCGCCAGCTTCATCTTCACAGTGACCGCGCCGAGCGCCGCAGGCTCGAGCTCTATGGTCAGAATTTTGGGCGCGACGCTCTGTCGCTGCGCTTCGCCGACGTTCGCGGCCGGCGCCGCCGTTACCGTAGCCGAAGGCGCCAGAGAAGCAGAAGCGATCAGGCTGCGCGCTTGCGGCGCGAGCAGCTCGGCGAAAGCCGTCGGCAATTGTGTCGCAGGCGCGAGAATGGCGAGCGTTCCGATCGGCTCCGGCGCAGCGGCGCCTGCTCCGTCATCGACCGTCGCCGCGCTCGGCGCTGCGGAGACATTCGGCGCATCGCCCGTCACAGCAGACGCTATCGTCGGCGTCGCCACATTGTCACGCGCGTCGAATGTCGCGGATCTCATATCGACGGACGGCGCCGGCCGATCGGCGGTCGCCGCCGCGGGGCGGCGATCCGAACTTCCGTCGCCGCTGGATGAGCCGGCTTCGACGCTACGCGCATCGCCGAATGAAGTTGTGACAGTGGTGGGATCGACGGTCTCCGCCACGGTCGATGCGCTCGCGCGCCGATCATTCGCCGAGATTCGATCGCTCGACCGAACGGCGCTCATACGATCGCGCTGTGGCGCGGATGCGGTCGGCGCGGCGCCCGACGCAACGATGGCCGCGCGCGGCGCATCGCCACTGGCGGGAGTCGAAGAGGATTGGATCTGCGCCGCGCCTGTCGATGCGGCCGGCGCTCGATCATCGCTCTGGATGTGATCCGCCAGCGCCGATGCGGGCGCGCGATCGTCGATCGACTCTATGAAAGAAAGATCTCGCGCTCGCCCACGATCGGCAGGCGCGCTCGAGGCGGGAGTCGGCGCGGACTGCGAGGCGCCGGCATCCGACGATCGCCGCACAACCTGCTGCGGAACGCTGGGGTCTGCGGCGCTCGCAGCAGGGGATGGCGCGGCGCGCGATGCGGCGGCGACGGACCGAGCGACGTCCGCGGCAGGCGTCGAACGGCGCCTTTCGCTCGAAATCTGCGAATCGGGTGTGGTAGCTGCGGTCGCGACATTTCGCTGCGACGCGGCCGTGTCGGCGGTCGCCGCATCCTGCTGCAGCATCGACAGCGACGGGCTCGACGTATCCGCAACCGGCGCCTCGGTCGCGGCGCGAGCGGTTCGGTCGACTTGCGCGCTTCGATCCAACGTTCCGCCGGTGAAACTGGACGCGCGCGTCGATGTGGCGCTCGTCGTCCCCATCCAGTCCGAGCGCCGATCATCGACATCGACCAATGTCGCAGGAACATCGCTTCGGCTACGATCAGAGGTTTCGAAAGACGTCGCCTGCCGACGGGCGGAAGCGTCCGCGGTCGTCACCTCGCCATAGGCGCGCGATTTGAACGCCGCCGCGCGCGTTGATGTGTCCTGCACAGTCGGCTCGGCGCTGTCCGAGGTAGAGCGTGCGCCGATGTCGGCGGCGATTTCCGTGCTCGGCGAAGCAGCGCGCGTATAAGCGCGCGTCGAAGTCGGAATAGCTTCAACCACGGGGTCACGCGGATCGAACGGCGTCAACGTCGTTGGCGTTTCGTATGGCGAAACAGCTGAGGCCGAGGGACCGATCTCGATGCGCGCCGACGGAGCGACGACACTCGTTTTGTCTGCTTGCGCGACTGAGACGCCGCCGAGATCGTCGGACGGACTCCCGCGCATATCAGGAGCAGGAGCCGCATAGAACGTCGAGGGCGCGAGCTCGGATTGCGAAGAAACGCTCGTCGATCGAGCCTGCGGAAGGAGATCGGAAGCCGACGGCGCCACATCGCCGCGAAGCTCGAAGGGCGCGAACGACCGAGCGCCAAAATTGGAGGCGACTGAAGGCGTCGATTCTGGAGAGTCGGACGATCTCTCCTCGATCGCGACATCTGGTGAACGCGGAGCAGCCGCTGCGAAAGCGTCTCCCTGCAAATCGACGGACGAGAGCGCAACCGCGGCGCGCCGTCCCTGCGCGACCGAAGATCGATCAGCGGCTGCAAGAGCGCTGTCATCCGAGGATGTCTGCGCCGAGCGAGGCGCCGAGGCGGGGCTCGATGACACGGATGGCGCGTAAGCGTTCTCGCCTCTAGCGGAATCGATTTGCGCCGAGGAAAGCGATGGAGCGAGGTCCGCCGTCGGAGTTGGCGTATTGGTTTGCGAAGACGCGGGAGCCGATGGACGCGCGGGAGCACGCAAATCGAACGGCGCGAATGCGCTCGTGCAAGCGATCGGCGCCTCCAGAGCGCTCTCGTCCGAGCTTCGCGCGAGCGACTGGGTCTGCGTCTGCATCTCGAGCGCAGACGACGCCGACCGCACGGGAGCACGATCCAGATCATACGATGCGACCGAATCCAGGCGCGCATCCACGGCGGCGGCTCGCGGCGCGAACGACGTTTCCGCGGACGGCGATGCGGAGGCCGGAAGCGCCTGTCTCTGCGTCGTCGCTTCATTCTCGTCGAGCGACGCCGAAATGTCATTCGGGACGGGCGCGGAAGCGGCGAGCTCCGACACGGCAGGCGCTTCTATTGCCGATGAGCGCCCGGCCCCGAGTGTCACGATGGGCGTCGAAAATGACGGCGAGTCGTTCAGCGAAGCAAATCTTACGGATGTCGCTTGCGGCGTCGCTGTGGGTGATACGCCTAGCTGAGCGATCGACGCACCGAGCGAAGTGGCGGACATCTTATCGCCCGATACCGGCCGGCTCGCACGTCGAATGTCGATAGTTTCTGTCGGCGCCGATGAATCCGGGATCTCGGGATCGATACCGATGAGGCGCGCCGACACACGATTGTCGGTTCCTTGCTCTGCGCTCACCTCGCCCGTGGACGGCGCCGAAACAATCGCATCGACGTGGACGAAATTCGCACGCGAGGAGGCTTCCACGCGCAGGGATTCGGCGACCAAAGTCGCGACTGCCGAAGCAGCGACCGGTTGCGGCCCGGTGGCCTCTCGCGCGGCAGATTGGACCGACGGAGGCGCTTCGATCGGCGGCGTTTGCGAATTCGTCGCACCAACCATGGACGAGTCTCGCTGCGGCGCGGCCGCGGCGGGCGCTAGCCCCGACGAGACAGCCGCAACCGGAGCGCTGCGTGGATCGGGCGTCGTGGCGACAACAGCTTTTTCGTCGTCTGATGCGCGGCCGCTGAGATTGCGCGACATCATGACATTGGCCGCCGAAGCGATGACGCTCCGCCCGGCTGTCGAGTCGGAGCGCAAAGAAGAGGCGGGCCGCGATGCGGATGCAAGCGGAGCTTCGCTCTGCCGCTCCACGGAGGCTTGCGCGGACGCCGCTGGCGTCGACTGAGAAGCCATGTCGGAGAGTCCGCTGGAAGCGCCAGTTGTCGATGGGATCGTCGACACAACGCCGGAAGACCAGACGCGCGGCTCGACGGCCTGATCGATTTTGTCGGCCTGCTGCAACGAGGGCGCCGCATCCGACGTCCGCGCCGGCGGCGAAGCGTCAGGACCAGCGCTGTCCGCGATACGCCTGCCGGACTCGATCGTGCTCGGTCGCGGTGAAGACATGGGCGCGGAGAAACGGCGCGCAACCTCGTTCGCGCCACTATCCGCTCGTGATCCACCCGCTTCCTCGCGCATCGGCGCCGCTGTCTCATCGATGGATGCGCCATCGGATGGAGCCGGCGCCGATTGCGCATCGACAGCGGGCCGCCAGCTCATGTCGAATGCCGGGACCGCGACGAAAGCCAGCATCTGCGGCGCCGCATTGCTCGTCGCCTCAGCGGCCGCAGCTTCCTCGGAATCCGACACCCTATGATCTGCCATCGCTTCCGCGGCAGGGAGGCGCGCAGAGACAGTGCTTCGATCGTCGAGATCGGAGAGCAGCGAAGCGAATTGATCGGCGTCCGCGCCGTCAGAATCACGCTGCCCGGACGAAGCCGCGTCGGTCTGACGAGCAAGAAGACGTGCGGTCTGAAGATTGGGAAAAAGAGCGTCGAGAGTCATCTGCGTGTCGCCCGCTGCAGCAGCGCGTCGGCGTCGCTCAACGCCTGCTGCGCAGAGCGCTCGACCGTCGAATCGGGACGCGTCGCCTCTTGGGCCGGCGTGGTCGCCGCGGCGGAAGAGACGCCGTCGGTCACGCCCTGAAGACGGCTGATCGCGGCGGTCACGATGTTGCGAACTTCGACATCGGCCGAAGGCAGAATTCTCGGATCGATTTTTTGGAACTCCGCTTCCGCCGTCTCGAACTCACCAGTGAGCCCGGCGATCGCAGCGCGATAGAGCTCTACGCGCGCGCGGGCGGCGGGCGTGTCTGCGAGAGGCCCTGCATATTGCGTCTCCGTCGTCGCCAGGGCGACACGGCCGCTCAGAATCGCTTGCCGCGCGACGCCCATATGCGTCTCGAAACGCAATCCTGGCGAGGCGCCTTTCAGCAGACCGCGGAATTCGCTCAAGCGGGAATTGTCGCCATTGGCGGCCGCGCGCAGCGTCGCGGCGCGCATTTCGTCCCAATAATTGCGGGAGAAAGGCGATCTTGCGTATTGCGAGCCATAGCGACGGCCGAGCACGAGAAATTTTGTGGGATCCTGCGTCACATCGACGATCGACATCTCGCGTCGCAGGGCGGCCTCCTCGACAAGGGAGCTCGGCATCAGCAAACGCGCGAGATCGAACAGCTCGCGCGCCTTCGCTCTATCGGAGCCGATCAGCAATCCGCCTTGGATCAATGCGAGATGCGCGGCGAGCGTGTCGGACTGCGTTCGCGCATCGATCGGCGCCAGCAGCTTGGCGGCCTCGTCATTATGGCCTTCCGCATAGGCGACGGCGCCGGCGACGAGCGGCGTTTCGGCATCGGGGATGAGATGGGCGTCGAGAATTTTGCGGATCGAGCGGGATGGGCCGCCGCAGAACAGGAAGATCGCTGCGGCGACAGAATTGCTCTTTTCCTTCCAGGCGTCGGCTTCGAGCGAAGCGACGACCTGCTCTATGCGCTCGATCTGCGCAGGAATCGCGCCACGGGCGCCGGCCGCGCCCTGCACCATCGACCCTTGCAAAGTGTTGAGCGCGCGCACCTGCTCGGTGAGCTCGCCCGCTTCGGCGCAATATGCCGGACCGAAGCTCAGGCCAGCGGCGAGAATGACGGCTCGCGCGAATATCCTCACCGATCGCTCCTGCGCAGCAAGATTTCGATGCGGCGATTGACCGCCGCGAGCGGCTCTTTGGGAGTCTTCGGCCGACGATCGGCATAGCCGGCGATCTTCACCACGCGCTTCTCGGGAAGCCCGCCGCGCACGAGCATGTAATAGGCCATGTTGGCGCGATCGGAAGAGAGACGCCAATTGTCATAGGTCGCCGATTTGTAAGATCGACCGTCCGTGTGTCCGCGCAGCTCGATCTCGCCGCTCTGCTTGGCGAGGAGGTGGCCGATTTGGCCGATAATGCGGACGGCCTGCGGCCGCGGCTCGACGGAGCCGACGGCGAACATCGAGAATGCGGCGTCGTCCGTGAGGCTGATGAGCAGCCCTTCGGACGTCTCCGCAACCTCGACATGCGGAGCCGCGCGCAATGCGGCGAGCTCGGCTTTCACGACCTTCTCCACTGCGGCCTTCACACTGGCGGCCGTTGCGTCGCCCTTCTTGTCCTCGCCTTGCGCCGAAGCCGCCCCGCGCGGAGGCTGCGCCGCAGATTTGCTCTGCGGCGTCGATGGCGCGGGCTTTGCGCGCGGAGCTTCCAGCGGCTCGGCCGTCGTCGATTTGTCCGGCGAGCCGCTGTCCTCGATACGCTCGTCCACATAGCCGACGCCATGGGCGCTGCGATCGAAGGGGTCGCCGAAGGACGAAGGCTGCGCCGATTTTTTGTCGATCTCGTCGAGAGTCGACATCGGGTCGTAAAGGAGCGCGGCCTCGCGCTGTGGGCTGTCCTTCTCCGCGGAAGCCGGCGGCGCCGAGGCCGGCGCGCCCTTGTCCGGCGCAGTGTTGGATTGCTGGCTCTTTCCCTGCCCCGCTTCGGCTGGATCACGCAGCCCCTTATGCGCGGGGTTAGAGTCGATGAGCTGCACGGGATTGAAATATTGAACGATCGCCGCCTTGGTCTCCTTCGATGTGGAATTGATGAGCCACATCACCAGAAAGAAGGCCATCATAGCTGTCATGAAGTCGGCGAAGGCGAGCTTCCAGACGCCGCCATGATGCGCTTCCTCTTCATCGCCATGCTTCTTGCGAATGAAGATGATCTCGCTTTCCTCGTGATCGCTCATGCGGCGTCATCCCCTTCGCGCAGCTGCGCCATCCATTCGCCGAGACGCGTCTCGATCGTCGTGGCGTCGAGACGCGCACGCACGTCGACGCCGCCGACATCCTCGATCTTCGTGGCGATATCCTCGCCATTGAGCTTGGCGCAGACCGCCTCGAGCAGATCCACGGGTCCGCTGAGATGAATCACCGGATTTTCCCGATCGGCGATGAGAATGCGCAGAGTGTCCATGAGGGCGACGAGCATCTTCTCTCTGATCTCTCGCACCACGAAGGGCTCGAGAATGCGCTCGACGTCTTCGCCGATGCGCGCGGAGTAGCGGCCGAGCGAGTCGCGAAATTCACGACCGAGCCGCTCGCCTTCTTCGCGCGACCAGCGACACCGCTCCTCCTCTAGCCGCTGCGCGACGGCCGCGCGCTCGCGCGCGATCATCTCGTCGCATTCGGCCTTGGCGGCGGCGCGCCCTTCCTCGAGCAATTGCTCGCGCAGCTCATCGGTGAGAACGGGTCGGATATCTTCCGACTCGGGCTCTGGGAGATCGATCGCCGGCTCCGGCTCCGGCTCGTCGAATTCGATGGCGAGCGGGGACGGCTCGGGCGCGAGGATTTTCGGCTGCTCGTCGAAACAAGGAAGATAGAAGGCGACCGAGCGCGCCATCAAACGCGTCCCTCCGCATACATCCATTGCTTCAGAATCGCCACGGCCTGCATCTCATCGGCCTCGATCAGCTGCTCGAGCCGCTTCTGCTGGGTGAACGTCTCCTGATCGGCGATATCCTCGATCAGCCCCGTATCGATCGCCGCCGCCATTGTGAATTCTGGCGCCTCGAGCGGAGTGAAGGGCAGCTCTATGCCTCCATCGAGGTCGAGCATCGGCGAGGCATTCTCGGCGAGCGCCGCGCTCGGAGTCTCCGCGAGCAGCGCACGGGTCGCGGGACGCAGGCCGAAGATGACGAGCATCACAGTGACGGCGATCAGCGCCAGAGCATTGATGACCGAGCCGAGCTGATGCGTGAGCGCGTCGGCCCAGCCCGGCGCCTCGACCGGACCCATATCGTTTTCATTGGGCATGAATTCGACAGCCGAAACCTTCACTGTATCGCCGCGCTCCTTGTGCAGGCCCGCGGCCGTCGAAACCAATTGCTCGATCTCCTTGATCTGCCGCTCGACCGCATCGGGCTTCGGCGCATCCTTGCCGGGACCGCCGAGGCTGGCGCGATTGACCAGAACGGCGATGGAGATGTTCTCGACCGTATAGCCGCCGCTGACCGTGGTGATCGTCTTGGACGAGAGCTCGAAATTGGTGAGCTCCTCGTTCTTCTTGTTCTCGTCGTTGGACTGCTTGCCCTCGGATGCGGACGGCTTATTGTCCTGCGGAATATTGCGGTCCGAGCCGGTGGATCCGGTGGTGCTGTTGTTCTGCGACGTCGAATTCTCCTTGACGACGCGCACCGATCTCTCGACCCGCGACTCGGGATCGAAGATCGTCTCATTGGTCTGCTTGCGATCCGTGTTTATCCGCGTTCGCACGCTCACCTGGAAATTCGACAAGCGCAGATAGGGCGTGAGGGTACGGCGGATATTGTCCTGAATATCCTTGGCGACGGTGCGCTCGAGCGTCAGCGTCTTGCCGGGCACGGCGTCATTCTCATCGCCTTCGGAGGTCGTGAGCAGCATGCCGTCGGTATTGAGCACTGTGACTTGATCGACCGTCATGCCGGGAATGGATGCGGCGACGAGATGGCGGATCGCATGTGCCGCTTTGGAGTCGTCGGGGCTCTCCGTGCGAATGACGACGGAGGCGGAGGGCGGCTGCTTGGCGCGGCGGAACGAGCCTTCGTCGGCGAGCACGATATGCACGCGTGCGGCCTTCACGCCGCGAATCAGCTGAATGGTTCGCGCCAGCTCGCCTTCCAGCGCGCGTATGCGCGTCACCTCCTGCATGAAGGAGGTGAGGCCGAGCGAGCCGACCTTGTCGAACAGCTCGTAGCCGGCGTTGGCGCTCTGAGGCAGGCCTCTTTCGGCGAGCATCATGCGCGCTTGCGCGGTCTGGCCGTAGTGGACCGAGACGGCGTTGCCCTCGGGATTGATATCGAATGGAGTCCCGTTCGATTTCAACGCGGCGCCGATGCGGCTCACATCCTCTCGATCGAGGCCGGCGTAGAGCACCTCGAAGTTCGGACGTGAGAGATAATAGGCCGCGACCCCGGTCACCGCCAGGACGAGGACAAAGATCATAGCGAGTGCGGCAAGCTTGCGGGGACCAAGTCCGAGCAGATTGTCTCGCAGCTGAATAAGGCGATCCATCGGGGGCGTTTCATCGGGTTGACGCGATGCGGTTCCCCAATGTGCAGGCGGTGGCTTGCGCGAACTTTGCCGATCGTCTCGGCTCAGACGAGGAAGGGCCTCGCCGTCGGCGGCGAGACCCTTGCTCGGATCGTCGAAATCGTCACTGGAACAGCTTGAGGATGATCTGGCTGTTCTGGTTGGCGATCGACAGCGACTGGACGCCGAGCTGCTGCTGGGTCTGCAGAGCCTGCAGGCGCGTCGAGGCCTCGTTCATATCGGCGTCGACGAGCGAGCTGACGCCATTGGTGAGGGCTTCGTTCAGCGTCTTGACGAAGGCGGCCTGACCGGTGATCGTCGTCTGCGTCGCGCCGATCTGCGCCGCATATTTGGTGAGATCGGAGATCGCCTTGTCGGCGTTGGTCAGCGAATCGGTGATGACCGAGCTCGAGGAGACGTCCGTCGTCGACAGATTGGTGAAATCGGTCGCCGCGGTCGCGCCCGTTCCCTGCGCAGCTTCCAAAATGCCCGAGCCGGCCGCAACCGCAGGCGACGCGCCGCCGCCGCCGATCAGCGCGGTCGCCGTAAGATTGATCGTGTTGAGCGCCGAAGCCGTCGAGCCGCCGCCATCCGTGTAAGAGGCGATAAAGGCGAAGGAAGACTGCGAGCCGTCCAGAATGTTGAGGCCGTTGAAGCTCGCCGAGGCGACGATGCTCTTCAGCTGATTGCTGAGGCCGGTCAGGCTCGTGCCGATCTTCGCCGTGTCGGCGCCGGGCTGCGCCGCCTGCGCGACCGCCGATTTGATATTGTTGAGCACCGAGATCGCATTTGTGACGGCGGTCTGGGCGATGTTGAGGAGCGATGAGCTCACCGTCATCGAATCGCCGATCGTCGACAGCACGCCTTGATCGGACTTCATCGTCTCGGCGATCGACCAGGTCGAGGCGTTGTCGGTGGCGCTCGAAATCTTGAGGCCGGTCGAAACTTCCTTCTGGGTGCTCGCAAGCGCCTGCTGCGTCGCCCGCAGCGACTGAAGGGCCGTGATAGCCGAGGGGTTAGTGAGAATGCTGGACATGACTCATCGATCCCTTTTGGGGTGAAACTAGTGACGAAAGGCATCCCGGAATTTCACCGGCTCGACGGAAACGGCATCATGCCTTTGGGCTCGGGAGCCCTATCCGAAGCAATCATCGGCGGAGCGCCACATCGCGGGAGCCAATCCACTCGACGACCCGTCGAAACCGTTCCGGTCTCGACGGTTACAGCACAGCCTGCACGGTGGTTAACCTAACTAGATAACCTTAATAAAGGTCTAAACGGGCAAAGCGTCCGCCGCGCACGCGCGACAAAAAAAGCCGCGCCCCGGAGGGCGCGCCGTCTTGGCGCGCGCGACAAAAAAAAGCCGCGCCCCGAAGGGCGCGGCTTCTTTTCGGATTTGGAGAGTGGCGTATTACTGGAACAGGCGCAGGATGATCTGGCTGTTCTGATTGGCGATCGACAGCGACTGGACGCCGAGCTGCTGCTGCGTCTGCAAGGCCTGCAGGCGGGTCGAAGCTTCGTTCATGTCGGCGTCGACCAGCGAGCTGACGCCCGCCGTCAGACCTTCGTTCAGCGTCTTGACGAAGGCGGCCTGGCCGTTGACGCTGGTCTGCGTCGCGCCGATCTTCGACGCATATTGCGTCAGATCCGCGATCACCTTGTCGGCGTTCGAGAGAGTGTCGGTGATCGTCGAGCTCGAAGCGACGTCGGAGGACGACAGGCTCGTGAAATTCGTCGCGGCGGTGGCGCCGGTGGCCTGAGCGGCCTCCAATATGCCCGCGCCGGCCGCGACCGCCGGAGAAGCGCCGCCGCCGCCGATCAGGGCGGAGACCGACAGGTTGATCGTGTTCAGCGCCGAGGCCGAAGTGCCGGTGCCGTCGCTATAGGAGGCGATGGAGTTGAAGGTGCTGCGCGAGCCGTCGAGCAGATTCAAGCCATTGAAATTCGCCGAGCTGACAATGCTCTTGAGCTGATCGCTGAGACCGGTGAGGCTCGTGCCGATCTTGGCCAGATCCGCGCCGGGCTGAGCGGCCTGCGCGACGGCGGATTTGATGTTGTTGACGACCGAAATGGCGTTGGTCACCGCGGCCGTAGCGACGTTGAGCACAGAGGAGCTGACCGACAGCGAGTCGCTGATCGTCGAGAGAACGCCCTGATCGGATTTCATCGTCTGAGCGATCGACCAGGTCGAGGCGTTGTCAGTGGCCGAAGAAATCTTCAGGCCCGTCGAAATCTCCTTCTGCGTGGAAGCGAGAGACGACTGGACCGAGCGCAGCGATTGCAGAGCGGTGATGGCGGAGGCGTTGGTCAAAATGCTGGTCATGACTCGTCGATCCTTGGATGAGGTGAACGCGACATCCCGGAAACTCACCGGCTCGACGGAAGCGGCATCATGCCTTGGGCGCCCTGCCCTATCCGAAGAACTCTGTCGACGGCGCGCCTGCTGTCTCGCATAGCCGCGCCGGACAATCGGATATTACACGTAGGGCGCAGGATCGCCACAAATCGCGGAAAATGCGATTAATGAAGGGCTAACAGGGATTTGGAGCCGCGCTGCCGGCTTGGCGCTCCCTGGGACGCTGGTTCAGCCGTAGGAGCGGATGAGGCTGCCGACGAGGAGATTCCACCCATCGATGAGGATGAAGAACAGCACTTTGATCGGCAAGGAGATCGCGGTCGGGGGCAGCATCATCATGCCCATCGACATTGTGATCACCGCAACGACCATGTCGATGACGAGAAAGGGCAGCACGATGAGAAAGCCGATCTCGAAGCCGCGACGCAGCTCGGAGATCATGAAGGCGGGGGCGAGAACCTGGAGACCGAGCTTCTCGTAATCTCCGGTCGTCCCTTTGTCCTTGGTCAAATTCTCGAACAGCTTGATGTCCTTGTCGCGCACATTGGCGATCATGAACTTGCGGAACGGCTGCGAGATTTTGTCGAACGCCTCCACCTCGGTGATCTTATTGTCCATCAACGGCTTCAGCCCATCCTTCCAGGCCGCGTCGAAAGTCGGCGCCATCACATAGAAGGTCATGAACAAAGCGAGGCTGATGAGCACGAGATTAGCCGGCGTGCTCTGCAGCCCCAAGCCGCTGCGCAGAAACGACAGCGCTATGGCGAAGCGGGTGAAGCTCGTCACCATGATGAGCAGGCCCGGCGCGATGGAGAGGACCGTCAACAGGACGAGGATCTGCACGATCCTGCCACTGGCCGCGCCGCCTCCTGCGGGCAGCAGTGCGTTGAGGTCGAACCCCTGCGCCAGAGCGGCGGTCGGCGCAAGGAGGAGGAGGAGAAGGATCGCGGCTGCGCGCTTCATTGAACGACCAGGGCTTGAATGATGACCTCCTGAATGTGACCTTCCGAACGTGTCGCCGCCCGATCCGTCAGATCCTCGTGCAGGCGCCGCAGCCCGTCCGAGCCCTCGAGCGAGGAAAGCGTCATCGTCCGCAGAAAGGCGACGATGTCCGCGGTCACTTGCGAGATCAATATGTCCGGCTGCGGCACGGCTTGGGAATCATAGACGATCGACGCCTGAAGGCGCACCCATCCGGTCTCCGGCAGGGCGAGATTGGTGACGATCGGCGCGAGCTCCTTGAGCTTCATCTTCGCCTGCGGCGCATCCTTCGCGCCTTCGCTCGGCGCGGCGGCGCCATGTCCGCCATGCGCCTGCCCGCCATGTCCCTGCGCGCCATGCCCCTTATCGGCGGACTCCGCGCTTTTTTTCGGCGCCGCGCTCTCGGCCGGCGCCGGCTCGGCGGGTTTGGCGGCCGTGGACGGATCGCCGGTCAGCGTGAAGCCGAGGAAGCCCCCGCCTCCGGCGCCGAGAACCGTCGCGACGATGAGCGCGAGCGCCAGCTGACCGGAGGACGACGAATGCGTTTCGGCGGCGGTGGTGGTGCCAGACGGCGCGGCCACGTTCCTTCCCCTTCCTATCTCAGAACGGCGCGAATATGTCGTAGGCCTGCTGGCCCCATGCGGGCTGCTGCACCTCCGTCAATCGCCCACGTCCGCCATAGGAGACGCGCGCCTCGGCGATCTTGTCGTAGGAGATCATATTGTCCTTGCCGATGTCGCGCGGCCGCGCGATGCCGGCGATCGTCAGCACGCGCAGCTCGTAATTCACGCGGATCTCCTGCGACCCGCGCAGCATGAGATTGCCATTGGGCAGAACCGCGGTGACGACGGCGGCGACCGAAAGCCGAATCTGCTCCGAGCGGTTGATCGACCCCTGCCCCTGCGTCGAGCTGCTCGACTGCAGATCATTATTGACCGTGCCTGTCCATTTGCGCTCCGGCGGAGCGGATGACGCGCCAGCGAGGAAATCGAACAGAAACGACCAGGTCGTCTTGACCTTCGAATCGCGCGAGCGATCGGTCGAATTGCCGAGCACCGCCTTGTCGTCCATAGATATGTTCACGGTGACGACATCGCCGACGGTCATCGCGCGCACATCGCGATAGAGATTGACCCTGTTCTCGTCCAGCCGCATCTGCGGCCCGAGCGCCGGCGGACGCGTCGAGCCGGTCGGCAGCTGATCGTCATAAGCGGACAATCCGCTGCCGACGGGACTCATATGTGGCTCGCGCCCGATGTCGCGCGGGTCCGTGGCGCATCCGGCGAGCGCCAGCGCCGAGCCGATCGCTATAGCAAGCCGCTTCATTGCTTCTTTCCGCCGCCGACGAGGCTCGACAGAGCGGCGACCTTCTTGGTCAGCACGACGGCGCGGGAGGCCTCCATCTCGTTGAGAATCGCGCTGGACTGCTTTGGCTGCAGCCGCATGAGCATGGCCGCCGCCATGTCCTCCTCCATATTCGCGAATTGCGCGGCGGCGGCTTCCGGCCGCATGCGTCCATAGATAGAGACGAGCCGTTCGTCGGTCTGCTTCAGCAGCGTGTCGTAGCGATCGAGCACATCCTGCAGCTCCGCGCGCTTGGCTTCGAGCTCCGCGGTGCGCTTGGCGATTCGCTGCTCGATATCCAGCAGCTCCTTCTCCTGCCGCGCATTGCGAGCGGCGCCGGCGGCGGCGGCTATATCGGCGCAATATTGGCGCGCATCGGGAGGCGGCGGCGCGGCGCGCGCCTCTCGCGCCCGCGGAGGCTCCTCCTTGGCGACAGGCTCCGCCTTCTTCTGCTCCGCTCCGACGGCGAAGGCGCATGAGACGAACGCCGCCGCGGCGACGAGCGGAAGCGCCTTTCGCAAATTTGACATTGGATCTGGCCCGGGGTCTGGCTCGACGTCTATGTTCGACGAACCATAGGCTGACCGATCCGCCTTGCGTGTGGCTTGCTCGAGACGCAGCGCGCGGCGAACACCGCGGACACAGGCTGGTAAAGAAAGCATTACTTTATTTGGTTACTATTTCGTTGACGCCGCGGAATCGATGCGGCTAAGTAGTCCGTATAGTGATTCGCGCAGATTGCCAGGGCGAGACAGATGTCAAGGGGACGGCAATGTTCATAATCGTCGATGAGCGTGAACTGGTGACGAGTGGGTATGCGCGCCACTTCGGCCAGGAGGGAATCTCCTCGGCGGGGTTCTGTTCCGGGCAGTTCATCGATTGGGTCGACTCCGCGGTCGAGACGGATATGCTCGCCGTGGAGGCCTTTTTGATCGGGGAGTGCCCGGAGCGCGAAGAGCTGCCGAAGCTCATTCGCAAGCGGTCTCAGGCGCCCGTCATCGCGATGAACGAGGCGCCGTCTCTCGAGCAGACGCTCGGGCTGTTCACGGCCGGCGTCGACGACGTCGTCCGCAAGCCGATTCACGTGAAAGAGATTCTCGCGCGCGTCTACGCTATTCGTCGCCGTGCGGAGACACGTCGCGATCATGCGGTGGTCGGGCCGATGCAGGTGTTCTTCGACGGCCGCGATCCACTGGTGCGCGGAGAGCCCTTCAACCTGCCGCGACGCGAGCGCAGGATTCTCGAATATTTCGTGATGAATCGCGGGCGCCGTCTGACCAAGTCGCAAATCTTCAACGCGGTCTACGGTCTCTTCGACGATGTGGTCGAGGAGAATGTCGTCGAGAGCCATGTGAGCAAGCTGCGTAAGAAGCTGCGTGCGCGCCTCGGCTATGACCCGATCGATTCGCAACGCTTCCTCGGCTATATGATGGTCGGCTGAAAAGCGTTCTAAGCTTCGATAATTGAGAGAAAGGCTCTGGCCGGCGTTACGCCGGCCGGCCTTTTTTCAGTGTGGGATATCGTCCTTCGGGACGAAGGCGAAGCTCTTGACCAATGTCTCGCGCACGAGCTCGCCGCCCAGCCTCTCGTTGATGCTCTTGGTGAGCTCCTTCGTCAGCGAATTGAGATCGTATTTTTCGATTCGCCGAAAATCGAGGTTGTTGTCGGCATAGAGCCGACGAAACGCCTCATCCATCACATAGCTGTCCGCATCGACCGGCGCGCCGCCGCCGCCATGGCCTCCCTTGTTGGACGCCTCGACGACATAAGCGAATTCCGCCGAAATATAGCCCTTCAGCGTCCCTTCCGAGATGATCGGAACGGTGATCGGCTTGACCTTCTTCACCTCGAGCTTTTCCGCATGCTGCGCCGCTTCCCCCGGCGCGCTGCGATGCGATTTCCAATAGGACGCGCCGAAGGTCGAGCCCAACGTCACCACGCAGGCCCAGATCCCGATCAAAACCATGCGCATCATCGATAGGGCTCCAAAATCAACGTTCCACCGATGCTCTCGTGGAATAGGTTCCGTCGGACTCCGCCATCTCGATCGTGCAGATCATGATGCCGGCAATCTCTCGCATCGCGCGAAGGCGCCGTTCCAGCAGCTTTCCATTTTCGACCAGAGTGGCGCGCAATAGTTCGACCTTCGCTTCGATCGCGGACGAACGCGGCGCCGCATAGGCCCGCGAGGCGCGCGAAAATTCGAGCAGCGCATGAGTCTTGCGCGCGTTGAAATCCTCGAAGTCCACATTGGCGCGTGATCGCAGCGCCTCGGTCTCGCGCTCGATCAGCCGCGTCAATCGATCGACGCAGCCGACGAAAGCCGCACGCCGCGCCTCCTGTGCATGATCGCTCCGGAACGGCGCTCCACTCATTCTCTCATCGCTATATCGATGCGCAGCCATGTCCCATATCCATTCGAACCGGTTCCAATCACAGTCGCGGATAACGCCGACGACCTCACGACGTCTTTGTGCGCTCATTGCTCGAAGACAAATTGTGATCGAGCAGCTTGCGCAGCCCCAGGCCGCCCGCTTTCGCGATCTGATCGCCGATCTGCTCGGCGATCATCGAGCGCCACACATCGCCCGCGGTCCCATGACCGAAATAGCCGTTTTCCGATTTCGGAAGCATCGTCTCCAGTGACGATTGAATGATGAAGGCCTCGAACTTTTGCGTCGCCTCGCCAGGCCGAATTGGCGCCCGCGTCGCGGCTGCCGTCCCATCCCAGACGACAGGCGCCGCGACAGCGAGCTTCGCGGAGGGCGACGCCTTGCCATTGTCCGCGACGACCGCAGCAAAGCCATCGACATTGCTCGGCGTAGCGTTAGAAACTTCGCTGAGGCGCGTGACCGCCGCATTGCGACGAACAGGATCCGCGGCTCTGGCGACTTCGGTGACGAGATCGGTAGCGGGAAAGATCGACATCGGTCTCCAATCCTTCGACAGCGAATTTTCTACATGAGCAGACTTACGGCGCGCTGAAGTCGCGCGGCGTCGTGCAATGCTCGATCACCTCGCGCAACGCCTCCAGCTCCATCGCGCGGTCTCGCTCCATCTGAGCGTCGGCGACAAGCCGTTCCGCCTGCTTCACGCGCTTGGCCTGCTCCAAGGTCACATTCGTCTGCCGATCGACCTCCTTGCGAAGCTCCTGCTGCTGGCGAATATTGGCTTTCAGCCTTTGCAGCACCACTTCCGGAAAGAGCGTGATCAAATTGCGATTTCCGTCGAGACATTCGACGATTCGCGTCTCCTCCTCCTTCAATTCGCGCGCCCTTCGCTCGAGCTGAGACAGGCGCCCCACCTCGATGCGATGCAATTGCTCATGGACTGCGAGAATCCGCCGCTGATTTTTCCAATTCATCGCCATTATCCCGACAAGAGCCAAGCGCCGAACGCCGAGGAAAAAGCCGTGAAGAAATCATCGGCCATCACATAGAACCAATAGATGCCGAGCCCGATCAGCAGCGGAGTCGAAACAAAATAGACGGGGACCGACGGCGTCATGCGATTGAGAAAGCCGAAGGCGAGATTGACGATGAAGCCGAACAAAAGAAACGGACTGCTGATGCGCAGCGCGAGCAGAAACGATTGGGACAGCACATTCGAATATTCCCGCAACATTCCGTCCGCGGGCATTCCATCCCTTACAGGAATCGCGGAATAGGATGCGAAGAGGCCGCGAATCATCTCCCAATGCTGATCGAGCACGAAGACCAAAGTCGTCGCGCCGAGCATGATGAACGAGCTCATGGCGGGAAGCGGCTCCGCCTCCTCCACAGCCGACCCCAATATATTTCCGAGCCCGGTCGTCATCGCCGCCGCTGTCGTCATCGTCTCCAGCGCGAAGAAGAAAAGACGCGCCATCGAGCCGATGAGCACGCCGATGACAAGCTCCCCGATTACGACGAAGAGCACGCCGCCCGGCGTAGCGTTCGCCACCACTGGCGTGACGACATCCGCGAGCGCCGGCGCCAAAGCGACCGTCAATCCGATGGCGATAAACAGCCGCGCGCGCACCGGCACCCGTTGGCTCGCGAAGCCAGGTATCGTCATGATGCAGCCGCCGATCCTGCAGAACAGCACGAAGAGCGTCGTGACGACGCTCGTCAGCCCCGCCGTCACGAAATCGTCCCGAGCGATTTGATCTCGACGCCGCGAGCGATCTCGAGATGCGAAAGAATGGGAAGCGCCGAAAAGAGACGGCCGACGATCATTTTTACATAAGGCCGCGCTTCTGGCGTCGTCACCACCGCAAATACATCGCCGCGCTCTATGCGCTCGCGAATCGCAGTCCCCGCCTCCTGGCCAAACTGCTCGATGAGCGACGGATCGGCGTTGAACTCGACGATCTCGCCCTTCGCGTCACGGCGGAGACTCTCATGGAAGAACAGGTCCCAACGCGCGCCGAGCCGCAGCACGCCGAGCGTCCCGTTCACTGCAATCTCGCCGCAAATTTGTGGCGCCAACCGCGTCCGCACATGCTCCACGATCGGCTCCGCGCGTCGCGCATAGGGAACCACCTCGCTGACCGCCTCGAGAACGAGATCGAGATTGCGGATCGACACACGTTCGGCGAGCAGCAGCTTGAGCACGGAATGGAGGCCGGAATTGGAGATGAGATTCGGCACCATCTCGTCGATGAGCTTGCGATATTCGGGCTCGAGACGATCGAGCAGCATGCGCGCGTCGCGATAGGACAAGAGCTGGGAGAGATTATTGCGCAGCACTTCCGAAAGATGCGTGAGCAGCACGGAAATCGGATCGACGGGCTCGAATCCTTCGCGCCGCGCCTCGGCGACGAGCGCATCGGGAATCCAGAACGACTTGAGACCGAAGGCGGGATCGACCGTCTCATCGCCCGGAAGATCGGGCTGGCGGCCCTGCCCGACGATGATGAGATGCTGCCCGAGCTGCAATTCCTGCGTGGTGACGACTGTGCCGTGGATCTTGATCTGATAGCTCTTCTGCTTCAGCGCGAGATCGTCGGTGAGCTTGATCTCCGGAATCACAAATCCATACTGACGAGCGAAATTGCGCCGCATCTTGCCGACGCGATGCGCGAGCTCGTCCTGCGACATCAGGAGACGGGCGGACAGCTGCTTGCCGAGACAAAGCTCGACGCCCGGCGTCTTCAAATATTCTCGGATCGAATCCTTGGCTTCCGCCTGCGCGCGCCTGTCGTCCTCGGCCTTCTTGGCTTGCTCGCTGGCGCGGAGCTTTGCCGCCTGCTTCGGCGTGGAATAGGCGACGAACGCCATGGCGCCGCCGAGCATCATGAACGGAGTGAGCGGCAGACCCGGCATCATCGCCAGCACGAACAGCAGAGACGAGGCGACATAGAGCGCCTTCGGGTAATTGCCGAGCTGCCGAACGATGTTTTGCTCTGTCGAGCCCCGTGTGCCGCCCTTCGACACCAGAAGGCCTGCAGCCAGCGACACGATGAGCGCGGGAATTTGCGAGACGAGACCTTCGCCCACCGAGAGCTTGGTGAACACATCGGCGGCGTTCGACAAAGGCATGCCATGGCGCGTGACGCCGATGACGATGCCGCCGAAAATATTGACCGCGAGGATCACGAGGCCCGCGATTGCGTCGCCTCGCACGAATTTCGACGCGCCGTCCATGGAGCCGAAGAAGGAGCTCTCCTCTTCCAGCTCACGGCGGCGCAGCTGCGCCTGCTTCTCGTCGATCAGCCCGGCCGAGAGATCGGCGTCGATCGCCATCTGCTTGCCGGGAATCGAGTCGAGCGTGAAACGCGCGCCAACTTCGGCGATACGCGTCGCGCCCTTGGTGATGACCAAAAAATTAACCGTTACGATGATAGCGAAGACCGTCAGACCGATGACGAAGTCGCCGCTCATCACCAATTTGGAAAAGCCGGCGATGATATAGCCTGCCGCGGCGGTTCCCTCCGCGCCATGTCCGAGAATGAGGCGGGTCGTCGCTATGTTGAGCGAGAGACGCAATATCGTCGCAACGAGGAGAATCGTCGGAAAGGCCGAAAATTCGAGCGGTTTCTGGATCCAGAGCGACACCATCAATATCAGCACGGCGAGCGCGATAGAGAATGCGAGGCCGATGTCGATGAGGAAGGGTGGAATCGGCAGAAAGAAAATGCAGAGGATGAAAATGATCGCCAGAGCGAATCCGACGTCCTTCACGCGTCCCTCGGGCGCGCCCCCAGCCAATGCGACGTCGGTCATCTCTCGCTCCCAGCGGCTCCTCGCACCCCGCGACGTCGCGGGCGCTGCCGCCTTCAGAATCCCTTTTCGATACGCGAATACGCATAATCAGTGAACGCTTGAATCTGCGCGCCGAGAAACGGCGCAGAGAGCCCGAGCGCGACGAAGATCACGATGATCTTCGGCACGAAGGTCAAGGTCATTTCCTGAACCTGCGTGAGGGCCTGAAGCAGCGCGATGACGATGCCGACCGCCATTGCGGCGCCGACCACCGGGCTCGAGACAATGAGCACGGTGAAGATCGCGCGCTGCATGATCTCGAGCGCGTCCGCCTCGTTCATTCGCTCACCGTGACGCCCGACCCGAGAGAGATGGTCTTGCCGTCAGTGAGCGTCGCAGTCACGCCGGAACTCGATGTCGAGACCGAGGCGACGACGCCGGAGGTCGAGCCGTCGGAAGACGACACTGTCTTGCCGATGAACGAGCTGGCTTGCGTGAGCAGATTGGAATTCAGGATCGAGGTCAGCGTCGTGTTCGTCTTGACCGCTTGCTCGACCGACGAAAACGAGGCGAGCTGGGAAACCGTCTCGGTCGGATCCATCGGCTTTGTCGGATCCTGGTACTTCATCTCGGTGACGAGAAGCGTCAGAAACTGGTCGTAGCCGAGCGTCTGCGTCGAGCTGCTGGAAGACGACGTCGAGCTCGTGCTCGAGGTCGCGGTCGCATTGGTGACGGAGGTCGTCGAGGTCACAGTCACTGTATCGCCTCCTCAGGCTGCTTTGCCGCTGTCCTGCGCCGCGCTCGGCGCCAGTATTTCGGACTCGAATGGGAAAAGCGTACGAATCGTCTTCAACGCATCGAACATTCGCTTGTCCTCGACATATTTCGCAGCCAACGCCAGCCCATTGAGAATTCGCGGATCGGGAAAGGCGGTGTTGAGCGAGGCCAGCATGCCGCGGCACATGTCCGATGCCGCCGCTGTGTCGTTCGGCGACATCAGCATCAGCTGCACGACGAAGTAGAGCTGTCGCAAAGGCGACGTCGCGTCTTTCGCCTGCATGACGTGATTCTCGAGCAGGAACGTCACGTCGTTGAGCAGCTCGATGCAGACTTTTCGGTCGGCGCGGATCACCGCGCCGTTGAGATAGAGCTTCTCGCCCCGCCGTAACGAAATATTCATGCCGCCCTCAGCTCAGTCCATCGGCAATCATCTGATTGATCTCGATGACGCCGTCGAAATTGTCCGACCTGCCGCAGTCGATCGCCTCGAGCTCACGAAGAATCCACAGGCCGATCGAGATGAGCGAAGCTCGCAACGCTTCGGGAAGCGCGTTTCCGTCGCTGCCGAGGTCCTCGATGAACACGGTCCAGATTCGGCGCATGTTCCCGGTCGCCTCGAACGACTCGCTGCTTCGAACCCCTTTGACCTTGGCCACCGCGAGCAGCCGGATCGCCCTCTCGAGCACGGCGCGCTCTCGGCCGCGGGCCACAGCGGGGGAGTCTTCGACCGTCTGAGCATAGACATTACGATACATGCGATTCTCTTCGGATCATTCGTGCGCTCAGATATATTTCGACAGCGTCAGCTGTTGAATCTTTCCGGTCAGCGTGTACGACGTCTCGAGCTGAGTGGTCAGGTTGTTCAGCCGCGTCGACGCTTCATATGGGTCGACGTTTTCGAGCGAGCCGATCTGCGTCTTGATCATGTCACTCTGCGCCGAAAGCGATTCATTCGCATCCGAGACGCCCTTCTGCATCACGCCGACTGTCGCTCGCAGATTGGTCAACCCCGATATAGCGTCAGACATTGTGGCAGATGCAGTCTTGAGAATCTGTTGATATGCGGAGCTGCTCAAAGATTCGACGCCGAGATCGGCGACCATTGTGTAAGCCTGAGCGAGCTGACGCAGCGATGTCTCATTTGCGGACACAGAGGTCTCGGAAGTCTGCGACAAGGAGATTCTGTTCGTCGCCGTCTCATCGGTCGCGCTAGACCAATTGCTGCTCCACCCGGACGAAGAGAACAGATCGGCGAATGAGCCCGAGAGGAAGGTCGCCATCTGCTGATCTGTGATGGCGCTCGCGCCGGCGTCGCCTTGCGCGACCCCGAAGGCGCCGAAGAACGCCTGATCGACCGACTGCTTCGCGGTCGACGGAGTAGTGGAGAAGTAGTCAGCGAGCGGCGCGACGGCGGTGTTGACGCCGCCGAAAATCTGCACGCCGTCGACGCTGGTGTCGAGCGCGGAGATCAGCGATTTCAGTCCAGTCTCGGCATAGCCCTTGATGGCGCCGGGATCGCTGCCGGCGCCCGATTGCGCGCTGACCAGCGTCTGCAGAAAGTTCTGAGCCGTGCTGGCGATCGAGCTCAGCGCCGTATCCGTCGCGCTGAGACGAGTCGTGATGACATTATTGCTCGCTGTCAGCGCGGCGAGATCATCGGCGTGAAAGCCGTAGGAATAATCCTGCTGTATCGCGGCGCCGAGGCCGAGCCCGATATCGGCGAGGCGTCCGGTCGAGACTTCCGCCTGAGTCTTCGACAATTGCGTCTGAACGTCGAGGACAGACCGTCGCAGCGCATTGGTGAGCGATTGGGTCGAGGTGATCGAGACCATTTGTCCGTCCGTTCGTCAGAGCGCCTGGAAGAGCGCGGTATACATGGCGTCTATGGCCGAGATGAGCTTTGCCGACGCTTGATAGGAGTTTTCGAGATCGAGCATTTTCGACATTTGCTCATCGAGATTGACGCCGGTGGCGCTGGAGAGCGCGTCGGTCGTCTGCGACAGCAGCGTCGACTGATAGGATTCGGTATCCGTCGCCTGTTGACGCTGGGCCTCGAACCAACCGAGCGAGGATGTCGCATAGTCTGTGAGAGACAGGCTGGAGCCGAGGCCTGCGGAGGGATCGAAGCTCTGCGCTGTCGAGAAAGAGTCGACGAGCTGGTTTATGCGATCCGTAAAGCCCGCGGCGCCAGTCGTATTATAGAGATAGGCGGAGTTGGTCGGATCAGAAATGCCGCCGTCGCGCAGCCGAGTGAGATCGCCGCCCTGGCTCGGATCGGCGTTGGGATTGACGATGATCTGGCCGGCGAGACCGGGCACGACGCTCGCCCCCGGCACTGAT
This sequence comes from Methylosinus sp. sav-2, assembly GCF_004366495.1. Lineage (NCBI taxonomy): Bacteria > Pseudomonadati > Pseudomonadota > Alphaproteobacteria > Hyphomicrobiales > Methylocystaceae > Methylosinus > Methylosinus sp. sav-2. The sequence continues at coordinate 352,760 of NZ_SOEJ01000002.1, read as the reverse complement.
GTTGCGCCGGAATAGGTGAACAATCCCGGCGCCGTCGTTCCAAAACCGGATTGATCGCTTTCCGCGAAAGCAGTGATCAGTCCGCGTGCGGTTTCATCGAGCTGATTTTGATATTGCGGCGCGACGACGTCACGAAGCTGCGTGAGGCCTTGCAGCTTGCCGGACTGAATCGCCATGGAGGCGGAGGCGCCGGTCACTGGCACGCCATCCACATAGACCGCGTTTCCGGTAGTCGAGGCCGCGTAGGCGCCGGTCGCCTGAAAGGTCACCGATCGCGCCGTCGTCTCGAAGAGCGTGGCGCCGCCGTCGGCGTAGATCACCATATCGTTATTGGCGCGCGTGACCGTGGTCACGCCAATCTCGGACGAGAGCGATTTGAGAAGAGATTCGCGCTGGTCGAGAGCGGATGAGACGTCGCGCCCGACCTGCGTTCCGGCGACGACTTCGGCGTTCACCTGCTGAAATTGCGACAGGATCGAGTTGATATTCGCGACAGAGGATGCGATCTCGCCATCGGCCTGCGTGCGCAATTGCTGCACGGTCGAATCCGCCGTGTTGAGCGCCTGCGCCACCGCCTTGGCGCTCGAAAGCACGTTTTGCGCGACCGTCGTGCTCGAAGGCGACGCACTATAGCTCTGCAACGCGCTTTTCAGCGCCGAGAGCAGGGACGCCGGCGAGCGATTTGTGCTCGTGTCGGACGCTGTGCCGGAGGATAGCCCGAGCGCCTGATCGATCTGGTCGAAACCAGAAGACAGCGCCGCCGCCGAGGCTTGCGTCGCGGTCGCCTGCAGGGAGTTCTGAACGAGCGCGGCGTTGGTGGCGCGCGCGACGCCATCGATCTGCGTTCCGCCATTGGAGCTCGTGGAAACGAGCGCCGTCTTGGTCGCATAGCCGGAGACATTCACTCCGGCTATGTTGCGTGATACGACATTTATTTGCGCGGCGATCGTTCCGAGCGATTGATTGGCGATCGCTCCGGCATTCGTGAGTGACATGGCGACCGCCTATCTTTGTGTCGTTTACTTCAGATTGTTCAGCACTTGCATCACTTCCGACGCGACCTGGAAGACCTGGCTGTTCGCGCTGAAGGAGCGCTGGGCGACGATCATGTTCGACAATTGCGTCGCGAGATCGACCGTCGAGCCCTCGAGCTGATCGGATGCGATCGCGCCCATGCTTCCGGAATTGGCGTCGCCGAGATAGGCCGCGCCGGATTCCTTGGTGACGGCGAATGTGTTGCCGGAGAGCGCCTGCAGATTGCTCGGGCTCGCGACCGTGCCGAGCGGAATCTTATAGGCGGACACCGACTGTCCATTGCCGAGCACATAGCTGAGCGTGCCGTCCTTCGCGATGCTGACGCTGCTGACCTGCGATGCCGCATTGCCGTTGATCGTCGGATTGGAGACGGAGAAGGAAGAGCCGAGCTGCGTCAACCCGCTGAGATCGAGCGCGAGCGTGGAGCCATCGGGCACGGCGATCGAAGCGCTGGAGCCGCTGCTTATGCTGCCGTCGGTGGCGGAGAAGGTGAGCGACTGAGTGGTGAGCGGGCCAGACGAATATGGGAAGCCGCCACTCGTCGCATCCGCGGCGTTGTAAACCGACATTTCCCAATTGTTGGAAGACGTCTTGGAGAAATAGACGTCCAGCGTCACCGCATTGCCGAGATTGTCATAGGCGGTGACGGAGGTCTTGTCGGTGTAGGTCGACGTCGAGGAATTCGCGGACGGCAGGTCGGCCGCCGCGATCACGTCGGCGGTGGAGGGAAGATTGGCGGTCAGCGAGCCCTCCGTCGAAGCCGTGCCGATCTCCTTGCCATAGGGAATGGTGACGGTGCTGAGTTCGGACGGATCCGTCGGCGCGGAGGCGGCCGATGAGCTGTAGCCCATGAGATAATAGCCGGCCGTGTTGACGAGTCGACCTTGCGAGTCGGGAAGGAACGAACCGGCGCGCGTCAGATAAGTGTTGCCGGCCGCGTCGCTGACGACAAAAAATCCGTCACCCTGAATGGCGAGATCGGTCGCCGACGTCGTGGTGAGCGTGCTACCGGATTTGGTGACTTCGATGACGTTGCTCGCGCTGACGCCGCCGTCGGCGTTATTGCCGCCCTGATAGCTCGTCAACAGAGTCTGGAATTGCGTGGTCGCCTCTTTATAGCCGACCGTGTTCGAGTTCGAGATGTTCTCCGCGACCGCGCTGAGCGCCGTGGTCTGCGCCGACATGCCCATAACCGACGTGTTGAAAAGCGCGCTCGCCGTCATCTGTCATTCCTTCATATCCGTGAGACGCCGGGATTAGAAGTCTCCAGGCTTGCGTGAGGCTGTCGACTGCGCGCGAATGAAGCTTTCGGTGAAAACGGTTAACCTTGAAATAATATCGCGCTCCTATCTTTGACACGCCGACGAGAGGCTCGACTTCTCGAAATGTTCGGCGCGATCGATAGAGGGGCGTTGGAGTTGACGAGACGAGATGCGATCAAGCCGCTTTTGAACGGCATGAAGGCGCGGGACATGGGCGCGGGCGCCTGGCTTCGCTCGGTCACGTCGCGCATGCTTCCGCGCGAGGGCGTGGTCACTTATTCTGTCGTCGTGGAGGAGCCGCCGTCGTTCATCGAGCGTCGTCGAGAGGCGCGGCGTCCGGTGCATTTGCAGTCCGGCAAGATCCTCGACGGCGGCGAGCGCTTCCTGACGGAGTTTCTCTATAAGAACAAGACTGGCGGCGGCATCAGGCTGCGCCTCGCGCAGCGTGTGCCGCTGCCGCGCTCCATCATTCTCTACGACGATCAGCAAGGGGCTCTGCTGTCCGCCAATGTGATATGGCAGAATGGCGTCGACGCCGGCTGTCGAATGAAGGGCCGCTGGCCGCACAATGAGAAATTGCTCCTGCGGATGAGCGGCCCGTACTATTCACTTCAATGAGTAGCGCGGGATCGGCGCAAGGCTCGCACCAGATTTGATTACTAAATTCTTAACGACCCGCCGTTCCTGGGAGACCCCACAATGCACCCGATCAATGAATTGAAGCAGCTTCGCGAGCAGATGATCGAACAGCTCACGCAGATTCCCGAGTATCAGGCGTTGAAGGCCATGGAGCGGTTCATCGGCGAGCTGTCGAGCATCTATGACAGCTCCAACGGTCAAGCGAGCGAGTCTCCCATGCACAAGCCGACAGTGTCGGCGCTCGACAATCGTCACAAGAGCGACATTGGGGCCTCTTCCCCGCGCGTCACGCCTTATATTCCCGCGCATCGCGTGGCCTGATCCAGGCGTGGAGCGATGCGCCTATTCTTCGGCGCAGCGGCGTGTCCATTGTCTCGAATCACGGCGTCCGCCCGCGGCGGGCGCCTCTATTGCCCGCTAATGAAGATTTAACCGCCCATCGCTAGGCTCGAAGCATATCGGGTTGACCGTTCAAACGTCGGTCAAAAGCATGAAGCTGCCTCGATATGCCGGCGATCCGGCATGTCCCCGTGGGGGCGCCTCCTTCCGCACGATCAGTCGAACCAACGCGACGCCGCTCTCTGCGCGAGAGCCCTGCGCGCGTGACGGGACCTCGCGTCCTTTCGCCTGCCTCAGTGATCGCGAGGTCGTCCGCCGTGGCGGAACCCGATCTTCGTTACATCAGCAGCGGGGGCAGAGCGGTGAAAACATACGCGACACTTCTTGCGCCCGTCATCGGGATCGCGGTCGGACCGCTCCTATCCCTCGGTCCGCATCTGCTGCAAGGCGGAGCCTCCTTCGATCCATTATGGGGAGCCGCCGGAGCGAGCGTCTCGCTCATCGGCGCGATCGCCGCCTATCGCGTAATCTCGAGCCGCGTGTCTCGCCCGGCGACGTCTCTCGTCGCGACGCTCGATCGCATTCGCAATGGCGATCTCGAGACTCCGGTGGTGAAAAGCGGCAAGAGCGGCGAGCTGAGCGCCGTCTTCGACGCGCTGGAAAATCTTCGCGCCACATTGCAGAGCGATGTCCGTCGTCGCGCCGACGCCGCGAGCGCGGAGCAGCGCGCGGCGGCCCAGCGCCGCGCATCGCAGGACGCCGAGTCGCGCGGCTATGTCGAGGCGCACGAATTCTTCATGAAGTCCTTCACGGAAGGGCTGGAGCGGCTCGCGGCCGGAAATCTGAAGCACAGGCTGAACGATCCTTTCTCGTCCGATTACGAGAAGATTCGGCATTGCTACAATGTCGCGCTCGACAAGCTGCGCGGCGCCTTCGCGGATATGCTCGGCCATATCGACGGCCTCACCTCACGGACCGGCGAGATCGCGGGAGCGGCGGATGCGCTGGCGCAGCGCACGGAGCAGCAGGCGGCGAGCCTCGAGCAGACGTCCGCGGCGCTCGAGGAGATCACCGCGACAGTTCACAAGACGTCGGATGGCGCGCAGCGCGCAGCCGGCGTCGTCTCAGAGGCGCAGGCCGACGCGACGCGCAGCAGCGAGATCGTGCGCAATGCGATCGAGGCGATGGGGCGCATCGAGACCTCCTCGCGCCAAATCGGGCAGATCATCGGCGTGATCGACGAGATCGCCTTTCAGACCAATCTTCTCGCGCTCAATGCAGGAGTCGAGGCCGCGCGCGCGGGTGAGGCGGGACGCGGCTTCGCCGTCGTCGCCTCCGAGGTGCGCGCGCTCGCGCAGCGCTCGGCGGAAGCCGCGCGCGAGATCAAAAGCCTCATCTCGACATCCTCCTCGCAAGTCGAGGATGGCGTGGCGCTGGTCGCGCAGACCGGCAAGTCGCTCGGTCGTATCGTCGACCAGGTGGTCGAGGCGAACAAGGTGGTGGTCGAGATCGCCAATGGCGCGCGCGAGCAGGCGACCGGCCTCGCCGAGGTCAACACGGCCGTCGCGCAAATGGATCAGTTCACGCAGCAGAACGCCGCAATGGTCGAGGAGACGACCGCCGCGAGCCATGGCTTGAAGAGCGACATCGAGCGGCTGGCTACATCCGTCGCCGCCTTCGATCTCGGCGAGCGTGGCGAGGCCGCGGCTTTCGCGCCCAAGCGGCAAAAGCCGCTTTCGACGAACAAAGCGCCGCCGCAGCCGCGGCGCGTCACGACGCGTGGCGGCGCGCTTCCGAAAGAGCAGCCTGCGCAGGTCGAGGAAGGCTGGGAGGAGTTCTGATCATGGCCGAGACGATTTCCCGCGTGGCGACGAGTGAGGCGAAGGAGTTCATCGCCTTTCACATCGGCGCCCAGACATTCTGCATCGACATAATGGCGGTGCGCGAAATTCGCGGCTGGACGCCGGCGACGCCATTGCCGCATGCGCCGACTTTCGTGCGCGGCGTCATCAATCTGCGCGGCGCCGTGCTGCCGGTCATCGATCTCGCCACGCGCCTCGGACTGATGCAGAGCGAGCCGACGGCGCGTCATGCGGTCATCGTCGTGCAATCGGCCGGACAGGTCGTCGGCCTCCTCGTCGATGCGGTGTCGAATATTTTGACGCTGACGCAGGACGCGATTCAGCCGACGCCGGAGGTCGCCTCCGAGATCGCGCGGACATTCGTGAAGGGAGTCGTCGCCGCGGGCGACGAGATGATCAGCGTGCTGACCATCCAGAATCTGTTGCCGGAGCCGGTTCTCGACGCGGCTTGAGCCATAGCCTCGCCCTCCCCCGCAACGACATAGAGACGAGCCGATGGTCACTGTCAGCCTACCCGAGATCCTCGACATTCGCGCGGCCTCTCCGCTCGCCACGGAGCTTCTGCAAGCGCGCGGCAATCCGCTGATGATCGACGCCTCGAGCGTCGCCAAGGTCGGCGCGCAATGCATCCAAGTCCTGCTGTCCGCGCATGCGACCTGGACGGCGGATGGATTGCCCCTGAATGTCGTCCATCCGTCCGAGCCTCTCCTCGACGCCCTGGAGACGCTCGGCATTCCCTTCACCGATATTTCCGAACAGGAAAGCACGAAATGAGCAAGACTATTCTGACCGTCGACGATTCCCGAACCATGCGCGAGATGCTGATGCTCGCACTGTCCGACGCCGGCTTCAGCGTCGTGCAGGCCGAAGACGGAGTGCATGGGCTGGAAGTGCTCGAGAAGGCGACGCCCGATGTGATCGTCACCGACATCAACATGCCGCGCATGGATGGCTTCGGCTTCATCGAAGGCGTGCGCCGGCACGAGAAGCATCGCGGCGTGCCGATTCTGGTGCTGACGACAGAGAGCGACGGCGAGAAGAAGGACCGCGCGCGCCGCGCCGGCGCCACGGGCTGGATCGTCAAGCCGTTCAATCCCGTGAAGCTCGTGGACGCGATTCGCCGCGTGGCTGTGTAAAGCGTAGCGTTGCAAGGGAGATCGCCCGTGGATCCGATGGCCGCCATCAAGCAGACATTCTTTCAAGAATGTGAGGAGCAGCTCGTCGAGCTGGAGAGCGGGCTGCTCCGAATGGAGGATGGAGACGACGACCTCGAAACCGTCAACGCCGTGTTTCGCGCCGTTCACTCGATCAAGGGGGGCGCGGGCGCATTCGGCTTCGACGAGCTCGTGGAATTCGTCCATGTCTTCGAGACCACGCTCGATCTCATAAGATCCGCCAAGCTCGCCGCGACGCCGGCCGTCACCAAGACGCTGCTGCGCGCTTCCGACGTGCTCGCCGATCTCGTTCGCGCCGCGCGTGAAGACGGCAGCGCCGACGCCGGCGCGGTGAAGGTCATCGCGGACGAGCTCAGCGCTCTGCTCGGCGGCGCCCCGCGACATGGCGACGATGATGGCAAGGTCAGCGTCGAGGCGCTCGATTTCCAGCCGGTCTGCATCTCGCTCGATTCGATCTTCGACATCGGCGAGCCGGAGGCGCCGGCGACGCAGGATTTCATCGTTCGGTTCAAGCCGAGCGCAGGGCTCTACGCCAAGGCCAACGAGTCGCTGCGCCTGCTGCGCGAGCTCGGCAGCCTCGGCGAGATGAGCGTCGAATGCGACATATCGGAGATCCCGCAGCTGACGGAGCTCGATCCGGAAGGCGCCTATCTGTGCTGGACGATTCGTCTGACGACGACCGCTTCCGAAGCGGAGGTGCGCGAGGTGTTCGAGTTCGTCGAATGGGATTGCGAGCTATCGGTCGAGACGGCCGATGTCGGCAAGCTGCTCGAGGCTCTGCAGGAGTCGCTCGAGCCGCATGAGGCGCCCGAGGCGCCCGTCGCCGTCGCGGAGCCCAAGCAGACGAGCGTCGCCATCGATCCCGCGCCGGCGTCCTTCGCCGCGCCGAGCGACGAGCATCCTGCCGCAGCTAAGGCGGAATCGGCGAAGGGCGAAGGCTCTGGCTCCGTGCAGGCGACGATCCGCGTCGATCTCGATCGCGTCGATCGCCTCATCAATCTCGTCGGCGAGCTGGTCATCAATCAGGCGATGCTGTCGCAGCGCGTTTCGGAGGCTGGCCTCTCGCGCGCCTCCTCTGTCGTGATCGGCCTCGACGAGCTCGAGCAGCTGACGCGCGACATTCAAGACAGCGTGATGGCGATTCGCGCGCAGCCGGTGAAGCCGGTGTTCCAACGCATGTCGCGCACGGTGCGCGAGGTCGCGTCGATGACCGGAAAAGCCGTGCGCCTCGTCATGGACGGCGAGACGACCGAGGTCGACAAGACCGTCATCGAGCGCCTGACCGATCCGCTCACCCATATGATCCGCAACGCCGTCGATCACGGCATCGAGAAGGCGGAAGACAGGATCGCCGCCGGCAAGCCGGAGGAAGGCTCGCTGCGACTTTCGGCGACGCATCGCTCGGGGCGTATCGTCATAGAGGTCGCCGACGACGGCGCGGGCATCAATCGCGCGCGCGTGCGGCAGATCGCGGTCTCCAAGGGGCTCATACCGGCGGAAGCCAATCTCACCGACGATGAGATCGACAATCTCATCTTCCTGCCCGGCTTCTCCACCGCCTCCTCCGTCTCCAACATCTCCGGGCGCGGCGTCGGCATGGATGTGGTCAAGCGCGCGATTCAGGCGCTCGGCGGCCGCATCTCCATCTCCTCCGTTCCCGGCCGCGGCTCCACCTTCTCGATGAGCCTGCCGCTCACCCTCGCGGTTCTCGACGGCATGGTCGTCACTGTCGGCGGACAGACGCTGGTCATTCCGCTGACGGCGATCATCGAGACGCTGCAGCCCAAGAAGGAGAGCGTGCACGAGCTCGGCACCGGCTCGCGCGTGATCGCCACCCGTAACACTTTCACGCCGCTGATCGATGTCGGGGCCGTGCTGCTCTATCGTGACGAGCCGATCGAGCCGACGTCGCAAGTCGCGCTTCTCGTCGAGTCCGAGAGCGGCGCCAAATGCGCGCTGCTCGTCGATGCGATCCAGGGTCAGCGCCAGGTCGTCATCAAGAGCCTCGAGACCAATTACGGCCATGTGCATGGCATCGCCGCCGCGACGATCCTCGGCGACGGCCGCGTCGCTCTCATTCTCGACGTCGATGCGATCGTCGCGCGGCCACGCGCCGATATGATCGTCGCGGAAATGCCGGCGGCGGCGGAATAGGCCGCCTCGACGCCAACATCGCGCCCCGCCTCGCGTGGGGCGCCACTCCAGATAGAATCGCAAGCAGCCGAATGAAAACCCGCCACCTCGCCACGGCTCCGCTCGTCCCTGGGGAATTTCTGCTGACGCAGGATGATTTCCGGCGCATCGCCTCGATCCTGCACGAGGACGCCGGCATCTATCTTCCGGACTCGAAAGCCACGCTCGTCTATTCGCGTCTGGCCAAGCGGCTGCGCAGCCTCGGCCTCGAGAGCTTCCGCGACTATTGCGCGCTCATCGTCAGCGCGGATGGCGTCGATGAGCGGCAGAAGATGATGGCGGCGCTCACCACAAATGTGACGCGCTTCTTCCGCGAGCCGCATCACTTCAAGCATCTCGAGGAGAATGTGCTGGCCAAGCACGCCGCCGCCGTGCGCAAGGGCGCTCGGCTGCGCATCTGGTCGGCGGCCTGCTCCAACGGCCAGGAGCCCTATTCGATCGCCATGTCGATCCTCTCCGTCATACCGGACGCGGCCGATCTCGACGTCAAGGTTCTCGCCACCGATATCGATCCGAACATGGTCGCCGCCGGCGCCAATGGCGTCTATGGCCGCGAGATCATGGAAGCGGTGCCGCCGCATCTGCGCAGCCGCTGGTTCACGCCGCTCGGCGGCGGCCGCGACGAATGGGGCGTGACGGAGGAGCTCGCCTCGCTCGTCTCCTTCCGCGAGCTCAATCTCATCGGCCATTGGCCGATGAGCGGCCGCTTCGATGCGATCTTCTGCCGAAACGTGGTGATCTATTTCGAGGAGAAGACGCAAGAGAACATATGGAGCCGCTTCGTTCCTCTCCTCAATCCGGAGGGGCGTCTCTACATCGGCCATTCCGAGCGCGTGTCCGGCGCGGCCACATCCGCCTTCGAATATGACGGCGTCACCACTTATCGGCTTCGTTCCAGAGGAATTTCGTAAGATGCCTGTTCGTGTGCTGATCGTCGACGATTCCGCAACCATGCGCGGCCTCATCGCAGCGACCCTCTGTCGTGATCCCGCCATCTCGGTCGTCGGCGAGGCCGCCGATCCGCTGGAGGCGCGCCAGGCCATCAAGACGCTCGATCCCGATGTGGTGACGCTCGACGTCGAGATGCCGAACATGAACGGGCTCGAATTTCTCGAGAAGATCATGCGGCTGCGTCCGACGCGCGTGATCATGGTCTCCACCATGACGGAGCGCGGCGCTTCGACGACGATCAAGGCGCTCGAGATCGGCGCCTTCGATTGCGTCGCCAAGCCGTCGTCCAAGGATCCGCGCTCTTTCGACGAGCTGCCCGCGAAGATCAAGGCGATCGCCGCCTCGCCCATCGGCCGCCACGAGCCGCTGCGCGGCGAGCCGATCCGCGTCGAGCCCGCCGCGGCGGCGCGACGCGAGGCGCCGACAGCCACGTCGCGCTATGCGCCGGACGGACGTCTCGTCGCCATCGGCTCCTCCACCGGAGGCGTCGAGGCGCTGCTCACCATTCTCTCGCATTTTCCGGAAAATTGTCCGCCGACCATCGTCACCCAGCACATGCCGCCGGTGTTCACGGCGAGCTTCGCCGCGCGGCTCGACCGCATGTGCAAGCCGCAGGTCGCCGAGGCCACGGATGGCGCGCCGATCCTGCCCGGCCGCGTCTATCTCGCGCCCGGCGGCGCCGCGCATCTCGAGGTGGTGAAAAGCGCCGGCGGATACCGTTGCCGCCTCACCAATGCGGAAGCGGTGAACGGGCATCGTCCGTCGGTGGATGTCCTGTTCAATTCGGTCGCACAGAGCGCGGGTCGCAACGCGCTCGGCGTGATCCTCACCGGCATGGGCCGCGATGGCGCGCAAGGCCTGCTGGCCATGCGCAAGATCGGCGCGGAGACGATCGGCCAGGACGAAGCGAGCTCGCTCGTCTACGGCATGCCGAAAGCGGCCTTCGAGATCGGCGGCGTCGGCAAGCAGCTCACGCTGCAGCGCATCGCCGCCCATATCCTCACTTCGACGAACCAGTAACAGTACGGGGGAATTCCATGTCCATCGCCGACCAGTTGAGAGTCTTGATCGTGGACGACACGAGCACGAGCCGGATGCTCATTCGCGACGGTCTCGAGGAACTCGGCGTTCGCAACATTTTTTTTGCCGGCGACGGCGAGCAGGCCCTGCAATTCATGATGGCCACTCCCGCGCATCTCGTCATTTCCGACTTCAACATGCCCAAGCTCGACGGGCTCGGCCTGCTGAAGGCGATCCGCAATTACAATCCGACCAAGAAAGTCCCCTTCATCATGCTCACGGGACGCGCCGACAAGGCGCTGCTCGAGAATGCGGTGAAGCTCGGCGTCAACAACTTCCTCACCAAGCCCTTCACCGTTCCGGCTCTCAAAAAAGCGCTCGAAGCGATCATCGGCAAAATCGCGTGACGCAAATGAACGCAGCCATGAAACGAGTCCACATCATCCAAGGCGAGTATCGGGTGGTCGACGATCCCACCACCGTCCTCGCGACGGTGCTCGGCTCCTGTGTCGCCGCTTGCCTCCGCGACGCCGGCGCCGGCGTCGGAGGGATGAACCACTTCCTGCTGCCCGGCGACTTCACCTCGTCGCGCAATGGCGAGGCCGAGCGTTACGGCGTGCATCTCATGGAGCTGCTCGTCAACGGCCTACTGAAGAAAGGCGCGCGCCGCGACCGTCTCGAAGGGAAGCTGTTCGGCGGCGCGCGCATGATGGAAGGCCTCTCGGACATTGGCGCGCGCAACGCCGAATTCGCGAAGCGCTTTCTGAGGAACGAAGGCATTCGCCTCGTCGCCGAGCATCTCGGCGGCGACAGAGGGCGGCGCGTCGAATACGAGCCCGTGTCCGGACGCGCGCGGCAGAGCCTTCTCTCCGGTCCGACGCCGCACGCCGCTCCGGCGCCGGTCGTCATGCCGAAGCTGCCGGCCGCGGGCTCACTGGAGCTGTTCTGATGACGGAGCCGAAGACGACCTCGCCCTGCGGCGCGCATGAGCGATCCCAACCGCTGGTCGAGGTCCTCTCGCGGCTGGCCGCAGAGCTGCGCAACGCGGCCAAGGAGACGGACCGCCTTCATTGCCTGGTCGACGGCGTCGAATGGAGCAATGTGGAGGAGAAGCACGAGCTCATCCACTCGGCGCAGGCGATCGACTCGATCGAGCAGACGCTCTCGGGACTATCGGATTTCGTCTGCGCGCTCGCAGAGCTGGCGCCGGCAGATTGGCAGGTCTGCGGCGGCGCGGCGGCGCGCAGCGTCAAGCTCGCGGAGCTGGCGGCGCGCCTCGGCGATCATGACGACGACGGGCGAACGGATCACCCCGCCGGCGAGCTGGAATTCTTCTGAGCGCCGATCGCGCGCTCATTCATCGTCGGCGAGCAGATCGCGCAGCTTGCGGCTCTTCGCCCATTGCGCCGCATCCTCGGCGGCGTTCTTGAACGCGGCGACGTCGACGGGCTCATGCGCGCGTTCGGAGGCCGTCTCCATCAGCCCTGCGGCGACGGACAGCAGCACGGTCGTCGCCGCGCGCAGGAAGGTCGCCGCGTCTCCCTTGGCGTCGTCCACCTCGGCCAGCAAGCGATTGGCGGCGCCGCGCAGCTCGTAATCGAGCGTCTCCAAATCACGACGCAGCTGCGGCGTGAGCTCGCGGCATTCGGCGATAGAAATAGGTCCAAGTCCGCCCTGGGAGGGCGACCCTGCGTCACCGCCCGGCGAGGACGGTGGATCGACACGCGTCACGGCGACCTCCAAACGCTGACCTGCGACAGCCGCTCTCTTCGAGCCCTATAGCAAGGCCCCACCATAATCAATCCACGGGACAACCCGTCGTTGCGGCGACGCCGCCGATTCGCGTCTTGCGTCATCGGAAGTCCGGCCCGCAGCGCTGCGCGTCCATCTGCGCGTTGACGGCGTGCAGCTCGCCTTTGAGCCGCGCGATCTGCGGCTCGCGATCGTCGCCGAAGGGCGTGCCCATCGGCGTCGGAACGCCGAGCGTGCGCATGCGATCGTCCGCGGCGAGCTGGTCCTGCGCCGAGCCGGCGAAGATCAGCGCCTGCGAGATGCGGGCGCGCCGCGCCACGAGATGCGCGCAATCGGTCCCGACGAAGAGCGCAGGATCGACCGGCGCGGGCTCTATGTCCCATGTTGTCTTGGCGCAGGCCGAAAGGCCGAGCGCGGCCGCCAGCGCCAAGACGGCGCGGCGCGGAAGGATGCGGGTGAATTGCTTCGCTCTCATTGTCATGCGCGTTCAAAAATCCGTCCAGGCTCTGCTGCGACGGTCGCTCGCGCCGAGCCGCCGGTCGGGCGCTCCGACACGGCGCGGCTCGTAGAAGCTTTCGCCGCCCGAGGCGACGAGGCGCGGCCCGGCCGCGCGCGCGGCGGCGTCGAGATCGCGGGCGATGCGGAAGCGCGAGACCAGCTCGATCAGCCGCCGCGTCTTCTCGCTCAGCCCATGGCTGACGGCGGTGGTCTGCTCCGCCATTGCAGCGTTCTGCTGCGTGATCATATCCATCTGGCGGACGGTGCCATTCACCTCGTTCAGCGCCGCGGCCTGCTGGCGCGCGCGATCGGCGATCTCCGCCACCACGCCATTGACGCGGGCGATCTCCTCGACGATATGCGACAAGGCTTCGCCCGTATCGCCGACGAGCGAGACGCCGCGGCCGATCTGCGCGTTGGAGACCGAGATCAATGTGTCGATCTCCTTGGCGGCCTTGGCGCTGCGGCGCGCGAGATCGCGAATCTCCGCCGCCACCACGGCGAAGCCGCGTCCCGCCTCGCCGGCGCGGGCCGCTTCCACCCCCGCATTCAGCGCAAGAAGATTCGTCTGCGTCGCGATCGAGTCGATGACGCCGATGATCTGCGCGATCTTCTTCGACGATTGCTCGATATCGCCCATGGCGCCGATGGCCTGCCGCACGATGCCGCCGCTCGCCTGCGCCTCCGAGCTCATATTGGAGACGATCTGCCGCGCATTGCCGGCGTCCTCGGCGGTCCGTGTGACCGTCTCGGTGATCTGCGCGAGCGCGGCCGCCGTCTCCTCGAGATTGGAGGCCTGGCTCTCCGTGCGCCGCGACAGATCATCGGCCGCGGCGACGGTCTCCTGCATGCCGGAGCCCAGCAGCCGCGTGCTGTCGGCCATCTCGCCGATCGCTTCCGACAATTGGCCGACAGCGGTGTTGAAATCCGTCTGCAGCCGGCGATAGGAGCCGGGAACCTCGTCGGTCAACCGATAGGTCAAATCCTTCTCGGCGACCTTGGCCAGACCGTCGCCGAGCAGTTGGACGATGCGCGCCTGAGTGGCGTTGGCCTCGGCGATCAGATGCTCATCGGCGCGATGCGCGAGGATGACCTGCCGAAGATTCACGAAAGCGTCGGCGAGGCGCCGCACGCTCTCGGAACAGTCTTCGATCTCGAGCCGATAGGAAGTGTCGCCATCAGCGAGGTGGCGGACCGCCTCGGTCACGGCGACGAGCGGCCGGACAATGCGCGTGCGCACGGCCACGGCGCCGAGAATGCAGAGAAGCGCGATGAGGACCGGCCCGACGAAGAGCGCCGCCAATCTCGGATCGCGCGTCGTGTCCAGGCCGCCGGCGAACAGAAGCCAGCTCACGACGGCCTGCGCGAATGCGATGGCGGCGATGATGGACAGCAGCACGGCCGACCGCATTCGCAACCCCGTCGGAACAATAGCGCGCAAGCCGATCACCCTTTTAATTTGCGCCTATCCGCAAGCAATAATTCGCGACGCGCCGGAAGCGCGCGCAGACGCGGCCGATCGACCGCCCGCCCCGCGCGACGAGGCCCGGACGACTGAGAATCCTGAACCGCCGCCAGAAGCTAAAATGGCTCAGCCGACGTTAAGTTAAGGTTAATAGAAACCTACTTCTGCGCGTCGGCGAGCGCTGCGGCGCGCGTATTGGCGAGCGCCTTCTCGATCTCGGGAAGCAAGGTCTCTTCCAGAGCCTGCCGGGTCAAAGGCCCGACGAACTTATAGGCGATGGCGCCGTCGCCACGGATGATGAAAGTCTCCGGCACGCCGTAGACGCCGAAGTCGATCGCGACGCGTCCGGGAAGATCGACGCCGACCGCCACGAAGGGATTGCCGACCTCGGCGAGGAAGCGCAGCGAATTGGCCGGCTCGTCCTTATAGGCGAGGCCGACGAGCGCGACGCCCTTTTGCGCGAGCGCTGGATCCTTGGCGAGGGCGAGCAATTGCGCATGCTCCGCCCGGCAGGGCGAGCACCAGGAGGCGAAGACATTGACGACGCTGACGCGGCCCTTGCGCAGATCGTCGCCGGAAAGGCCGCCGACGCCCGCGAGCCCCGGCAAAGCGGGAAGCGTAAATTGCGGCGCCTGCTTGCCGATGAGCGCCGAAGGCAGGCGCGAGGCGTCGCCCGAGAACAGCCGCACGAGAAAGAGACCGGCGAGCGCCGCAAAGACGGCGAGCGGCAGGAATAGCGCCAGACGGCTGCGCGGCGCGGACTCCTCGGCGCTCATAGCGCCTCCCCTCTCTCGCCGGAGCCGTTCTTCTCGAGCCGCGCGAGCTCGGCGGCAAGGCGTCTATGCTCCAGCAGAATGCGAAAGGCCATGATGAGGATGGTGGCGGCGGTCAGGCCATAGGCCAGCAGAATATAGCCCCAATGCTCGTCAGTCATTGCGCCGGCTCCAGCAATTGTCCAGAAGCGCCGCCCTCTTCTCCGGCGGCGGCGACCTGCAGCGCCAGCCGCGCGACGCGGCGGCGCAAAATCTCATTGCGGATCGCCATCAGATGCAGCGCGAGGAACAGCGCCGTCGCGCCGAGCGCCATGATCAGCAGCGGCCACAGCATGGAGCCGGCGATGGTCGGCCCGCCGGCGCGCAGCACAGAGGCCGGCTGATGCAGCGTGTTCCACCAATCGACCGAGAATTTGATGATCGGAATATCGACGAAGCCGACCAGAGTCATGATCGCCGCTATGCGCGCCCCGCGCGGGGAGTCTTCCATCGTCTGGCGCAGCGCGATGAGGCCGAGATAGAGCAGGAAGAGGATCAGCATGGAGGTGAGACGCGCGTCCCACACCCAATAGGTCCCCCACATGGGCTTGCCCCACAGCGAGCCGGTCACGAGGCAGATGAAGGTGAAGGCGGCGCCCAGCGTCGCGGCGGTCTTCTGCGCGGCGTCGGCCAGCGGATGGCGCCAGACCAGCACGCCGAGCGAGGCGGAGGTCATGACCATGTAGGCGAACATGGCGAGCCAGGCGGCCGGCACATGAATATACATGATCTTGACCGTCTCGCCCTGCTGATAATCGGCCGGCGAGACGAAGAAGACGAGATAGAGGCCCAGCCCCAGGAGCAGCGCGCTCGCGGCGCCCAGCCAGGGCAGGACGCGCTGCGTCAGCCGCAGGAACACGGCGGGATTGGCTAAGGACGAGAACGCGATCATGACGGCCTGCCGAACGAAACGCGACGGGCGGAGAGGGAAACGCCCTCTCCGCCCAGTCGATCAGTTGGAAGTCGATCAGTTAGAAGCCTTGGGCTTCGACGAATCGGACGGCTTCGACTGCTCGGCGGCGCTCTGCGGCTTGAACTTGCCGTGCAGAATCTCGACCGCCGCGATCAGCTGCTTGTCCTTCTTCGCGTCCGGCGGCACATAGGCCTGCGAGCCGCTCTTCTCGTCCTCGCCATTCTTCAGATGGCCCTTGAGCGAGGCCTCGCCCTTGGTGTCGTCCTTGCCCTTCAGCTCGTCCGGCACGTCCTGCAGCAGCGTGATGTCCGGATCGATGCCCTTGGCCTGGATCGAGCGGCCGGACGGCGTGTAGTAACGCGCCGTGGTCAGGCGCAGCGCGCCATTATTGCCGCCGAGCGGGATGATGGTCTGCACCGAGCCCTTGCCGAAGGAGCGCGTGCCGAGAATGGTCGCGCGCTTATGGTCCTGCAGCGCGCCGGCGACGATCTCCGACGCAGAGGCCGAGCCGCCATTGATGAGCACCACCACCGGCTTGCCACGCGAGATGTCGCCGGCCGCCCGCGCATTGTAGCGCTGCGTCTCATCGGCCGTGCGGCCGCGCGTCGAGACAATCTCGCCATGGTCGATGAAGCTGTTGACCACCTGGATCGACTGGTCGAGCAATCCGCCCGGATTATTGCGCAGATCGACGATATAGCCCTTGAGCTTGTCGCCCGGCATGTCCTGCTGGAACTTGTGGATCGCGGTGCGCAGCCCGTCCGAGGTCTCCTCGTTGAACTGGGAGATGCGGATATAGCCGATATCCTCGTCCTCCTTATGCGAGCGCACGGATTTGATATGGATCTCGGCCCGCGTGAGCTTGACCTCGATCTTCTCCTTGTCCTTGCCGCGCAGGATGGTTAGCTTCACCGGCGTGTTGATCTGGCCGCGCATCTTGTCGACGGCCTGATTGAGGGAGAGGCCCTGCACATTGTCGTCGTCGATGGCGAAGATGAGATCGCCGGACATGACGCCCGCCTTGGACGCGGGCGTGTCGTCGATCGGCGTCACGACCTTCACCAGGCCGTCCTCCTGCGTCACCTCTATGCCGAGGCCGCCGAACTTGCCCTCGGTCTGCGTCCGCATGTCCTTGAAGCCCTTGGCGTCGAGGTAGCTCGAATGCGGATCGAGCGAGGTGAGCATGCCGTTGATCGCCGATTCGACGAGCTTCTGCTCGTCGGGCCTCTCGACATAATCGGCGCGCACCTTGTCGAAGACATCGCCGAAGAGGCTCAGATTTTTGTACGTATCGGCGGCGGCGGCGAAGGCCGGGGAGCCGATCAACACGCGCGCATTCTGTCCGAGCGTGGCGCATCCCGCCCCGATGACGATTCCCGTTATGATCAATGAGGCCTTGCGCATCATCCGCCAACCTTCTGAAGTTCCGGCTTCGCCCACCATGGGCCCGGATCGATGGACGTTCCGTCCTTGCGAAACTCTACATAGAGAATGGGCTGTTTCGCGCCGATAGCAATGGCCGCCGCAGTCCTGACGGCGCCGCCGCCCATGTTCGCCACCGGCTCGCCGGCGAGGACGAATTGCCCGACGGCGACGGAGATCTGGTCCATTCCAGCCAAGGTGACATAATAGCCGCCGCCGGCGTTGATGATCAAGAGTTGACCATAGGATCGGTAGCGCCCCGCGAAAACCACCCAGCCGTCGCAGGGCGCGGCCACGATCGCGTTTTCACGCGCCGCTATGGACACGCCCTTCTCGGTCGCGCCCTGGCCGTCCGAGGCGCCGAAGCGCTTGACGATGCTCCCCGCCGAAGGCAGCGCCAATCGACCTTTCAGATCGGCGAAGGCGACGGCTGGAGCGAGACGGGCGGGGTCCTTGAACGGCGCCGCCAGCGCCTTGGCGCGACTGTCCAGCGACATTGCGGCGTCGGCCGCGGCGCGCTCGGCGTCGGCCCGCCGCGCCGCTTCCGCCGCGCGCTTGGCCGCCTCCACCTCGCTCTCCATGCGGGCGACCAGCTCTTTCAGACTCGTCGCCTTGGAGGCCAGATTACGCGCCCGCTCGGCCTCGAAATCCAGCGCGCTCTGCGCCAGCATCAGCGCCTTCTGCCGCGTCTCCACCAGAGCGGAGAGACGGACGCGCTCCTCCTTCAAATGCTCGAGCTCGGCGATGAGGCTCGTCCTCTCCGCCTCTATGCGCCCGCGTAGCGCGATGAGATCGGAGAGATCGGTCTTGAGCGTCTCCACCTCGGCGCGCATCTGCGGCAGCACGGAGCCGAGCAGCATGGCGGCGCGAATGCTCTCCAGAATATCCTCGGGCTTGGCCAGCAGCGCCGGCGGCGGCTTGCGCCCCATGCGCTGCAGCACGAGCAGCACCTCGCCGATCAGCGCGCGGCGACTGGCGAGCGATTTGACCAGCGCCTGCTCGCTCCGCACCGAGGCCTCGAGCTTGGCGCTCACATCCTCGACGCGCTTCTCCAGCACGCCGACCCGCTGAACCGCATCGACCAGCGCGGCGTTGAATTTGGCGCGGTCGGCGCGCAGCGTCTCGATTTCCGTCTCGATCTTGCGGCGGCTCTCGGCGGAGACGGTGATCGTCTCCTCGAGGCTGCGCAGCTCCGAGCGTTTTCCCGAAATATCGGGGGAGTCCGGATTATCGGCGGCGTCTCGCGTCTCGACGACCGGAGTCGGCTTCAACGTCGTCGTCGCTATGGCGCCGCGAAGATGCTCCGCCCGCGCGGGATTTGCGACGGCCGTCAGCGCGAGACAAAGGGCGGGAAGATAGACGGCGGGAAAGCAGGCGCCCGACTCCCAACGCTCCGCTCTCCGTCGCATAATCCCGCCGCTCGCCTCATGCCTCATGAACGGCGTCCGCTCCGCCCGCAACTCTTTGCGCCCGCCGGAAGCCGGCGTGCGAATCTCGCTGCAGTTTGGCTATTCAATAGCGTCCACATTGCGGCGAAGCCGGCGCCTAGAGCGCTATCCGATCCCCAATTGGATCGGATAGCGCTCTATATTCTTTTGTTGGAAGCGAATTCTGATCGATCGAACGATTCCGTTCGATCGGAAAGCGCTATCGGCGCGGCGACAGCAGGAAATCGACGCCGCTCCCGCTTTCGCCCTCCGGCGCGCCCTTGGCGACCGGCTTGCCGCTCTCGCCGGCGACGGAGAGACGCCCGCGCTCGACGCCCATGCGGCTAAGATAATCGACGACGCGGGCGGCGCGATCGCGCGCCTTCTCCCGCGCGGCGCGATCGCCGCCCTCGGCCCGCACGCGCACATCGACCTCGGTCTGCGGGCAGCGCTGCAGCAGGCCGACCGCCTTGTCCAGCGCCCCGGTCGCGCCGCGCCGCACGCCAGCGCCATGCTTGGCGAAGCGCACCGGCTCGCTGGCGAGAGCGGCGCTCAGCGCCTTCTGGCAAGTGGGAAGGTCCAGTTCGCCGCTGGCCGGAACCGCGGCGCTCGGCTCCTCCCCTGCCGCCGGCTTCGGCAAATTGGGCGCCTTGGCAAGGTCTGAAGGCTTGGCGCCATCCGAAGGCTTGGCGGCCTCCGAAGGGTTGGCGACCTCCGATGGCTTGACGGTTTCCGATGGCTTGGCGAATTCGGACGGCTCGACCGGCGCCGAAGGCTTGCCCGTCTCCGCCTTTCTGCCGGCTTCATATTTCTTGCCGGCTTCCACCGCGCCGGCAGGCTCGGAGGGCTGCGCGGATATGGAGGGCCGCGCCAGCTCCGGCGCGGCGGCGGATGGCGTCGAAGGCGCCGGCTTCACCCCTCCCCGCCCCTGCTCCTTCGGCTCGAGCGTTAGCTTAGGCGCCACGGCGGAGCCGCCATTGGACGATCGCGGCTGGCCATTCTGCGCCGGTCCGGCGACGCCATTGGGCGCGGGCGCCGGTGCGGGCTCCGTCGGCGACTGCTCGCCCTCTCGGGCCGCGCGCCGCGCAATGGCGGCGTTCTCGTAATTCTTGGCGGCCGCGCCGGTGAGCGCGTCCACATCGGCGATTCCCCGCACGCCGGGGATATGCGCGATCTCTTCCGCCGCCACGGCGCGATTTGGCGCATTGCGCGGCAGCAGAACATCGCGGCCGGCGACGTCGAGATAGGCGGGATCGCCGCCGATCTTCTCGATCGCGCTCGCCGCCTTGCGCCGCAAATCCTGCTCCATCGAGCGGCCGGCCAGAAAGCCGGCGGCGATCCAGATCAGCGCCAAAGGAATGAGACCGAGCGCCCAGCCCTCATTATCCCGAAGCGAATGCCTCCCGATCAGCGCGCCGACCACCGCGCCGAGGAGAAAAGCGGGAAACAGCAGCAGCGCCGTCTCCAGCCAGAAGCCGGAGCGTCCCGGCAGCAGCCCGAGCATCGCCACCGGCGCGCCCGCGGCGAAAGCGAGGGCGAACCACACCAGCCAGCCGGCGACCGGTCCACGCTCGGAGCGCCGGGCTATAGAGAGCGCCGTCGCAACGCCGACCGCGAAGGCCGAGACGCCCCAGGCCCAGAAATGCGTGAGGAGATATGTCATGGCGCTCGCATGGTCCGGCCTGCGCGGCGAGATTGCGTCACGGCCCTATCTTTGGCAAGGCTCGGGCTTTCATCAGGAGACGCGCGTGACGCGGACATTTTCTTTTTCCCTTCTGCTCGTCGCGGCGCTCGCCGCCGCGCCGGCCGCGGCGCTCGATGCGGGCGGCGCGGCGCAGGGGCAAATCCTTCCCGTGGAGCGGACGCCCTTTCATGTGCCGGCCTTCCGCAATGAGACGGTCGCCATGCTGAATGTGCTGCTGCCGCCGCATCGCGTCGCGCCCTATCACGAGCATTCGCGCGATTTCGCCTATGTGGTGGTGCGCGAGAGCCCGACCCTCGTCCAGAATTGGGGCGACCCCGCGCCCACGTCGATCCGTTGGCCCCGCGGCGCGGTGGGCTTCGGGGCTTTTTCCAAACAGAGCCTCACTCACAGAGCGGAAAATGTCGGGGATGCGCCGCTGAGCATCGTCGGCTTCGAACTTTTGCAAAAGACGCCGCTCGGCCGTGCGCCCTCGGAGCGTCCCGCCGGCTTTATGCAGATCATCGACAATGAGCGCCTACGCGGCTGGCGCCTCTCGCTGAAGCCGGGAGAGACCACACCCGCCTTCACGCAGAGCGCGGCCGGCGTGCGGATCGTGGTGGAAGGCGGCGAGCTGATCGAGATGGACGCCGCCGGCGCCGGGCAGAACATGGCCTTGCAGCCGGGCGATTTCCAATGGCGCGACGCCGGCCCCGCCCGCGCGCTGCGCAACGCCGGCGCGACGACGATAGAGATGGTGGAATTCGAGGTGAAGTGACGAGGCCCCCAGAAAGTCGGCGCACATGACATATGACGATTACAACGCGTTCTGCGGCGCATTGCCGGCGGCCAGCCATGTGGTGCAATGGGGCGGCTCGCATGTCTGGAAGGTCGGCGGGAAGGTTTTCGCGATCGGCGGCTGGGACGAAGGCCAGCCGCGCTTCACCTTCAAGGTCGGCGACGTCGCCTATGAGATGCTCAAGGAGCAACCCGGCCTGCGTCCCGCGCCCTATCTCGCCTCCCGCGGCTTGAAATGGATACAGCATTTCGCGGAGCCGGGCCTCTCGGACGCCGAGCTGCGCGTCTACATCCGCGAATCGTATTCGATCGTCTCGCGAGGGCTCCCACGGAAGAAGCGCGTCGAGCTCGGCCTGGACAACGCCTGAAATCTCGCAACCGTCGAGAGCCGCTTCCCCTCCGCCCGCGCGGACCTCACACCCGCATCGGCATCAGCACATAGAGCGCGCTCGCGCCGTCGCGGTCCTGGATCAGCGTCGGCGAGCCGGGATCGGCGAGGCGGAACAGCGCCGTGTCGCTGTCGAGCTGATCGGCGATATCGAGCAGATAGCGGGAGTTGAAGCCGATATCGATCGGCGGGCCGTCGTAATCGGCCTCGATCTCCTCCACCGCCGAGCCCTGGTCGGGATTGGTGACAGAAAGCACCAGCTTTCCTTCCGAGAGCGCCAGCTTCACCGCGCGGCCGCGCTCCGATGAAATGGTGGAGACGCGATCCACCGCCTCGCGGAACACGCCGCGCTCGACGGTGAGGCGCTTGTCGTTGTTGGCCGGAATGACACGGCCATAGTCCGGGAAAGTGCCGTCGATGAGCTTGGTCGTCAGCACGGTCTCGCCGAAGGAGAAGCGCATCTTATTGGCGGAGAGCTCGATCGCCACCGCGCCCTCGGCGTCCTCGACGAGGCGCAGCACCTCGGCGACCGCCTTGCGCGGCAGGATCACGCCCGGCATTCCCGCCGAGCCGGCCGGCGCCGGCAGCTCGACCCGCGCCAGACGATGGCCGTCCGTCGCCACGGCGCGCAGCAGCTGATGGCCTTCCACCTCGGTCGAATGCAGGAAGATGCCGTTCAGATAATAGCGCGTCTCCTCGCTGGAGATGGCGAATTGCGTCTTTAAAATCAGCTTCTTGAGGTCAGCCGGCGCAAGCGAGAAGCTGTGCGAGAACTCGCCCGAGGTGACATCGGGAAAATCGCTCTCCGGCAGGCTCTGCAGATTGAAGCGCGAGCGGCCCGAGCGCAGCGTGAGCTGGCCCTGCTCGCCGGTTCCCTCGATCGAGACCTGCGCGCCCTCCGGCAGCTTGCGGACAATATCATAAAGAGTATGGGCCGGCAGAGTGGTGGCGCTCGGCTGGCCGACGTCGGCGGGGACCTTCTCGGTGATCTCGAGATCGAGATCGGTCGCCTTGAGCATCAGCGTGCCCGCCGTGGCGTCGATGAGCACATTGGCGAGGATCGGAATTGTCGTGCGCCGCTCCACCACACGGTGAACATGGCCGAGGGCGCGCAGCAGCGCCGCTCTCTCGATGGTGACTTTCATTGCGCTCGATCCGTGCCGCGTTTTTCATACCAAGGGCGGGATTTTCGCAAGCCGCGACGGATAGCGCAAGACCTGCAGGAGGATCGACGGCGCTCTGTGCATAAGTTCCTATTGCGGCGAAGCGTGTCGCCCTCGCCTTCTTTGCTTAACCGGCCCTTAAATCGACAGCATTACAGCTAGTGTCGGCGTCGACCGCGCGCATGGCGCCGCGGCGCAGAGGAAACCCGAGGCGGCGGACCCCTATGGCGCGCGAGAAACAACGCCGCGAACCGCGTTTCGACGGCGACGGGAACGGCGAGCTTCGCGCCGACCCGCGAGAGGATCGCATGGCGAAACCCAAACGCAAAGGCACGAGCGCATCGGGCAAAAGCGCGCAGCCGCCGGAGGACGATCCGGGCGACGCTCCGCCGCCGCGCGCCGCCAAGCCGAAAAAGTCCAAGCGGGGCGGTGGCTTCGGCCTCGGCGGGCTGGTCTATTGGGGCGCCGTGCTCTCCATCTGGGGCGTGATCGGCGTCGGCGGCGTCTTTGTCTATCATGCGGCGCAGCTGCCGCCGATCGACACTCTGGCGGTGCCCAAGCGCCCGCCCAATATCGCCATTCTGGCGGCGAATGGCGAATTGCTGGCCAATCGCGGCGACACGGGCGGGGCGGCGGTGCGGCTCGGCGATCTGCCGCCCTATCTGCCCAAGGCCTTCGTCGCCATAGAGGATCGGCGCTTCTATTCCCATTGGGGCGTCGATCCCATCGGCATCGCCCGCGCGCTGACGCGCAATGTCACCGGCCGCGGCGGCATGCAGGGCGGCTCGACGCTCACCCAGCAGCTCGCCAAGAATTTGTTCCTCACCCAGGAGCGCACCATCACGCGCAAGATCCAGGAGGCGATCCTCGCCCTCTGGCTCGAGCATAAATATTCCAAGGACCAGATTCTCGAGCTCTACCTCAACCGCGTCTATTTCGGCTCCGGCGCCTATGGCGTGGAGGCGGCGGCGCAGCGCTATTTCGGCCATGGCGCGAACCAGGTGACGCTGGCCGAGGCGGCCGTTCTCGCCGGCCTGATGAAGGCGCCGAGCAAGCTGGCGCCGGACCGCAATCCGGAAGGGGCGACCGAGCGCGCGGCGCAGGTGGTGACTGCGATGGCGCAGGAAGGCCATATCACCGAGGCGATGGCCAAGCTCGCCCTCGGCCGCCCGGCCGTCGCGCATCGGGAGCGCGGCGCGGGCTCCATAAATTACGCGGCCGATTATGTGATGGACATGCTCGACGACACGATCGGCGCCATCGACCAGGACATTGTCGTGACGACGACGCTGGATCGTAAGCTCCAGGAGGTCGGCGAGAAATCGATCGCCGAGGAGCTGGACAAGAAGGGCGACAAATTCGGCGTCAGCCAGGGCGCGCTGGTGGCGCTCGATCCCAATGGCGCCATTCGCGCGTTGGTCGGCGGCCGCAATTACGCCGAGAGCCAGTTCGACCGCGCCGTTTCCGCCAAGCGGCAGCCGGGTTCGGCCTTCAAGCCTTTCGTCTATCTCGCCGGGCTCGAGCATGGCCTCACGCCGGACACGGTGCGCGAGGACGGGCCGATCAATGTGAAAGGCTGGCAGCCGGAGAATTACAGCCACGAATATTTCGGCCCGGTCACGCTCACCAAGGCGCTGGCGCTGTCGCTCAATACAGTGGCGGTGCGCGTCGGCCTCGAGGTGGGGCCGAAAACGGTGGTGAAGACCGCGCATCGGCTCGGCGTCGCTTCCGAGCTGCAGCCCAACGCCTCCATATCGCTCGGCACGTCGGAGGTGACGCCGCTCGAGCTGGTCACGGCCTATGCGCCCTTCGCCAATGGCGGCGTCGGCGTGCAGCCGCATATCATCGTCAAAGTGCGCACCGCCGGCGGCAAGCAGCTCTATTTCCGCAAGGGCTCCAGCAATGGCCGCGTGATCGAGCCGCAATATGTGGCGATGATGAACACGATGATGGAGGAGACGCTCTCCACCGGCACGGCGCGCAAGGCGGAGCTGCCGGGCTGGCGCGCCGCCGGCAAGACCGGCACCAGCCAGGATTTCCGCGACGCCTGGTTTGTCGGTTACACGCCACATCTGGTCGCCGGCGTCTGGCTCGGCAATGACGACAATTCGCCGACGAAGAAGGTCTCGGGCGGCAATCTGCCGGTCGAGGTCTGGAGCCGCTTCATGAAGGCCGCGCACCAGGGCGTGCCGGTCGCGGCGCTGCCCTCCGGCTCCTGGCGCTCGCCCGCCACGGCGGAGAGCGCCTCGCCGATCGCGCCCTTGCTCGATTTCTTCTCCTCCGATCCCGAGCCGCCAAAGCCCTCGCGTCGCCGCCAGGCCCGCGACGAGGAGGACGACAGCGCCACCGGCTCGGTCCATGGGGTCGAGGCGCTGCTGCCGCCGGCCGACATTCCGAACCAGACCCCGGCGCGCCGGCGCGGCCCTTCACGGGAGGAGAAGAACATTTTCGAGAAATTATTCGGCGGCTGAGACTTATGATCTCCTGAAATTGTGAGACGCGCGGCACGACAATTGCGACGCTCGGGATGAGAACCTGTCCCGCATGTCGCTTTTGTCGCAAAAGCGGCGTGCATTTCGCAAAGTGGAGAAAGCGATATGAGACTGGCGGAGGCTTTCGCTTCGGCGACGCTCGACGATATCAAGGCGGCGCTCGATGGCGGTAAATTGGTTCTGTATTCGACGGGACGTCCGATCGGACCGGACCATAAGATCACCCGCAGCGAGGTGATGGCGACCTTCACGTTCCAGTCTCCCGCTTTCGGCCCGGACGCCGCCGATGGCGCCGCCGCGCCGCTGTTCGCCGAAGCCACGGTCGTCGCCTCTGGCATCGGCACGCCCGGCTGGGCGCGCCTTTCCAAGGCCGATGGCGCGGCCGTCGTCGATCTCTCGGTCGGCCCCGGCAATACGGAGATCAAGCTGGCGAGCGTTTCCGCCACCAAGGATTTCCCCATCACCATCACGGCGCTGAAATTCTTGCCGGCCGAGTCCGTCGAGTGGAACAAGACCGAGTTCGGTCACGCCTTCTTGACGAACCACGAGAATCCGTTCCGCAAGGTCTCGGTTCGCGGCTGATTTCTGCTTGAAAGGCAGCGACGTCGTCTCGGCCCGACGGCGTCGCTCTCGCGCGGTCCACCGACGCATTCCCGGCGTCCGCGGACCGCGCCTTTTTGTCGGCTATTCGACGATATCGGCGAGCCAATGCGCGATGAAGCGCCGGCTGCGCTCGGAAAGGCCCAGCGCTTTGGCCGCCGCGGCGGCGCGCAGGCCGGCGATGGAGACGCCGGCGGCGGAAAGCTCGGCCGTATGGCCGATGAACCAGCGCTCGAGGCTGTCCCTCTCCGCCTCTGGATGAAACTGCAAAGCGAGGCCGCGTCGCCCCACGGCGAAGGCCTGATGCGCATAGAGCGCCGAAGAAGCCAGAAGAACCGCGCCATCCGGCAGGTCGAAAGTGTCGCCGTGCCAATGCAGCACTTCGGCCTCGGGCTCGACCAGAGCGGCGAGCGCGCTGTCGCGCCCAGCCTGCGTCAGGCTTATCGGCGCGAAGCCGATCTCCTTGCCGGCGCCGCCCGGATAAACGCGGGCGCCGAGCGCCGCCGCCATCAGCTGGCTGCCGAGACAAATGCCGAGCGTCGGCGCGTCACACCCGAGCCGGGCGCGTAGCAGAGCGGCCTCATCCGCCAGAAACGGATATTCCTCGGTTTGATAGACGCCGATCGGCCCGCCGAGCACGATGACGAGATCGGCGTCGGCCGCCTCGGCGGGGATCGGCTGCATCCCCGCCTCGACATAGCGGATCGAATAGCCCGCCGCGGCGATCGGCTCGGCGAAGCTGCCGAGATCCTCGAATGCGACATGGCGTATGGCGAGCGCGGTCTTCATCGTTTCCTCGCTGGACGATTCCGGATCGGCGCAGTCTATGCCGCCGCCGACCGGGCAGAAAGGTCCAGAACGAGACGACTCAGTCCGCGGTGATGACGACCTCCGGATAGACGTCGTTCTCCTCGCGATCGAGCCCGTCCTCCTCGGCGATGGTGACGCCGGCGAGGCAGACCTCGCTATCGTCTATGACCACCTCGACCTTCTCGAGCTGCGCGCCGACGCAGGGACCGTCGTTGCAGACGCCGGTCGGAATGTCGAATTGCGCGCCATGCTTGCCGCAGAGCAGGAAGCGCTGCGTCGGGTCCAGGAAGGATTTCGGCTCGAAATCCAGCCGGCTGCCCTGGTGCGGGCAGCGGTTGACATAGCCATAATATTTGCCGACGTGCCGCACGATGACGACCGGGAAAGGCACAGTCTTGCCCTCGTCATTGACACGGGCCAGCACATAGCCGACGGCCCGGCGTTTTGCGACATCATTCACATGGCAAACGGCGAAGATTTCGCGTGTCGGCTCTTCCATACCGTTCCCTCCTCGGAATCGCTACAAAGTCCGGAAGAGCGAAGCAATCTCGGCGCCGTCAGCTCCCGTCGGTGAGCCGCTTGACGGCTTCTCCGTCGCCTCCGCGCTTCACATAGCCCGCGGCTATGTCCGCCACGGCGATATGGAGCGCTTTTTCGCTCAACACATCCAACCGCCCCTCCAGAAATCTGATTCTCGCCGTCAGCTCGGCCTCGGCCGTGATCCGCTCACGTTCTATGCGGTCGATCTTGTCGCTCTGCCGCTCGAGCAGGCGCTTGAATTCGTCGAGCGATTCCTTGGTGTATCGACGCAACTCGTCGAACTGCACCGTCGTCGTCACGATTTCCTTATAGAGTTCCGCCAGCCGCGCCGCGAGCTGCGCCAGAGTATCCTTCGTGCCTCCGAACAAAGCGGCCCGCTCCGTAAAATAAACCGACTGAAAAAAACGTTAGAACTTTTTCGCCCAGGCTCCGTAACCGCGCAGCTCCGAGCCATAATCCTGCATCGATTTCGACAGTCTTTGCGCCTGGGCCGACATCGTCCGAATATCGTCCTCGAGCGGTCTTATCGACTCGACTCCATCGGCCATCGAGCGGATGAAATCGACGATCGGCCGAAAAAGCCGCTCCAGCCCGTCGCCGGCCGCGCCCGCTTTCGCGCTTTCGTCTGTCTGTGGCTCGATCATGATCTTGTTTCGATCCAACAGCGAATCGCTCATGAAAACCTCCATTGGCCTCGACCATAGGAGCCGCGCCGCAGCGCGTCACGAGCAGAGCTTAGCGGATTTTCGTCCACCCGTCAGCCTCAATGGAGGCTGACGGTCTGCAGCTGCTGCTGCCAGGCGTTGGCGAGGGCGCCCTCTTCCGTGTCGGCGAGGACGATCGGCGTGCCGTCCGCGCCGAGCAGCGCGAAAAGCGTCAGGCCGGGCTCTATGGCCGGGGCCTGAGGATAGAGCCGCTTGACATCCTCCGAGCTCATCGTCCGCACATAGGCGATCGCTCCATCGCCCAGATGCGCGAATTGCTCGGGGGTCAGCAGGGGAATTCTTCTCTCGGTCGCGGTCTTGACTTCCATCTCACACTCCTCGGCGGTCGTATCGACCCGCCCGGCGGACGCCTACAATCGTAGCACGGGAGATATCTGTGCATCAGGACGGCGGATTTTGAGGGCGCCGTCCCAGATTTTTTCGCGAAACCGTCACAAATCAAGGACGAGGCGCGCGGGGTCCTCGAGCTGCTCCTTGACCCTCACCAGGAAGGTGACGGCCTCTTTGCCATCGACGATGCGGTGGTCATAGGAGAGAGCGAGATACATCATCGGGCGAATCTCGATCTTGCCGGCGATGACGACCGGCCGCTCCTCGATCTTATGCATGCCCAAAATGCCGGATTGCGGCGCGTTGAGAATGGGCGTCGACATCAGCGAGCCATAGACACCGCCATTGGAGATGGTGAAAGTGCCGCCGGTCAGATCATCGAGATCGAGCCGGCCGTCGCGCGCCTTCTTGCCGAAATCTCCGATCGCCTTCTCGATCTCGGCGACGCTCATGCGGTCGGCGTCGCGCACCACCGGCACGACGAGGCCTTTGTCCGTGCCGACGGCGACGCCGATGTGGCAATAATGCTTGTAGATGACGTCGGCGCCGTCGATCTCGGCGTTGACGGCCGGCACTTCCTCCAGCGCCTTGCAGCAGGCCTTCACGAAGAAGCCCATGAAGCCGAGCTTCACCTGATGCTTCTTCTCGAACAAATCCTTGTAGCGATTGCGCAGCGCCATCACCGCGGACATGTCGACCTCGTTGAAGGTGGTCAGCATGGCGGCGTTGGATTGCGCTTCCTTCAGGCGCTTGGCGATGGTCTGGCGCAGGCGCGACATGCGCACCCGCTCCTCGCGCTCGGCGTCGGCCGGCGGGGCGGCCGGGCGCGGCGCCGGCGGGGCGCTCACCGGCTCTGGCGCGGCGGGCGCGGGGCGCGCCGCGAGGGCGAGAACATCGCCCTTCAGCAGCTGACCCTGCTTGCCGGAGCCGACGATTCCGGAGAGATCGACGCCCTGCTCTTTCGCGATCTTGGCGGCGGACGGCGCCGGCGGACGGGCCGGCGCGGCGGCGACAGGCGCGGGCGCCGGAGCGGCCGGCGGCGGCGCGACGATGGGCGCGGCGGGAGCCGGACGCGGCGCGGCGGCCGTGGCGCCTTCGGCGATCTGCCCCAGCAGCGCGCCGGGCGTGACCGTCTCGCCATCCTTGGCGACGACATCGGTCAGCACGCCAGCGGCGGGGGCGTTCACCTCTAGCGTCACCTTGTCGGTCTCGAGCTCGACCAGCGCCTCATCCGCCGCGACGGCGTCGCCGGGCTTTTTGAACCAGCGGCCGATCGTCGCCTCGCTCACCGACTCGCCCAGGGTCGGAACGCGAATTTCCGTCATGATCACTCCGCCGCGAGAGAAATGCGCGTCGCAAAAGCCTCGTCGAGGAAGGCCCGCAGCTGCGCCTGATGCTTGGACATAGTGCCCGCCGCCGTCGAGGCCGAAGCCGGCCGGCCGATGTAGCGAGCGCGTTTGGACTTGCCGCCGACTTGCGTCAGCACCCATTCCAGATAGGGCTCGACGAAGGACCAGGCGCCCATATTCTTGGGCTCCTCCTGGCACCAGAAGATATCGGCCTGCTTGAAGCGCGACATCATCGTCACCAGCCCCTTCAGCGGAAAGGGATAGAGCTGCTCGACGCGCAGGAGATAGACGTCGTTGACGCCGCGCGACTCGCGCTCCTCCAACAGATCGTAATAGACCTTGCCGGAGCACAAGATCACGCGCGCGATCTTGTCGTCGGGCGCGAGCCGGAACTTGTCCGACGGCTGCAGCTCGGCGTCGTCCGAGATGAAGCGATGGAACATCGTCCCCTCGCCCATCTCGTCGAGCCGCGAGACGCAGCGCTTGTGGCGCAGCAGCGATTTCGGCGTCATCAGCACGAGAGGCTTGCGAATGTCGCGATGCAGCTGCCGACGCAGAATGTGGAAGTAATTGGCCGGCGTCGAGCAATTGGCGACTTGCAGATTATCCTCCGCGCAGAGCTGCAGATAGCGCTCGAGCCGCGCGGAAGAATGCTCCGGCCCCTGCCCCTCATAGCCATGCGGCAGCAGGCAGACGAGGCCGGACATGCGCAGCCATTTGCGCTCGCCCGCGGAGAGGAACTGATCGAAGACCACCTGCGCGCCATTGGCGAAATCGCCGAATTGCGCCTCCCACAGAACCAGCGAGCGCGGCTCGGCGAGCGAATAGCCATATTCGAAGCCGAGCACCGCCTCTTCCGAGAGCATCGAATTGATGACCTCGTAACGGCCCTGCCCCACGCCGACATGGTCGAGCGGCAGATAGCGGGATTCGTCCTCCTGATCGATCAGCACGGAATGGCGCTGCGAGAAGGTGCCGCGCTCGCTGTCCTGGCCGGAGAGGCGGACATTATAGCCTTCCGCCAGCAGCGAGCCGAAGGCCAGCGCCTCGGCCGTCGCCCAATCTATGCCGGCGCCGCTCGAGATCGCCGTGCGGCGCGCGTCGAGGAAGCGCTGAATGGTGCGGTGAATGTGGAAATTCTCTGGAACCTTGGTCAGCTCCATGCCGATGCGGCGCAGGCTCTCCACCGGCACGCCGGTCTTGCCGCGCCGCTCGTCCTCGGAAGATTGATAGCCGGGCTTCACGCCCGCCCAACGCCCGTCGAGCCAATCGGCCTTATTGGGCTTGTAGGATTGCGACGCCTCCATCTCCTGCTCGAGGCGCTGGCGCCATTCGTTCTTGACCGCGTCGACCTCCTCGCGCGTCATCACCCCTTCGGCGATCAGCTTCTCGCTATAGAGCTCGAGCGTCGTCTTATGCGCGCGGATTTTCTTGTACATCAGCGGCTGGGTGAAGGCCGGCTCGTCGCCCTCATTGTGGCCGAAGCGGCGATAGCACCACATGTCGATGACGACGGGCTTGTGGAACTGCTGCCGAAACTCCGTCGCTATGCGCGCAGCATAGACGACCGCCTCCGGATCGTCGCCATTCACATGGAAGATCGGCGCCTCGACCATTTTGGCGAGATCGGACGGATAGGGCGAGGAGCGCGAGTAGCGCGGATAGGTGGTGAATCCGATCTGATTATTGATGATGAAATGCACCGAGCCGCCGGTGCGATGGCCCTTGAGCCCGGAGAGGCCGAAGCATTCCGCGACGACGCCCTGGCCGGCGAAGGCCGCGTCGCCGTGAATGAGCAGCGGCATCACCTCGCGCCGATCCGTCTCCGTGCAGCGATATTGATCCTGCTTGGCGCGCGCTTTGCCCAGCACCACGGGATCGACGATCTCGAGATGCGACGGATTGGCCGTCAGCGAGAGATGCACCTTGTTATTGTCGAACTCGCGATCGGACGATGCGCCGAGATGATATTTGACGTCGCCCGAGCCCTCGACCTCGTCCGGCAGGAAGGAGCCGCCCTTGAACTCGTGGAACAGAGCGCGATGCGGCTTGGCCATCACCTGGCAGAGAATGTTCAGCCGGCCGCGATGCGCCATGCCGAGCACGATCTCCTTGGCGCCGAGCGCGCCGCCGCGCTTGATGATCTGCTCCAGCGCCGGGATGATGGCTTCCGAGCCGTCGAGGCCGAAACGCTTCGTACCCGTATATTTGACGTCCAGAAACTTCTCGAAGCCTTCCGCCTCGACCAGCTTGCGCAAAATCGCCTTCTTGCCCTCCTCGGTGAAGACGATCTCCTTCTTCGGACCCTCGATGCGCGCTTGAATCCAGGCCTTCTCCTCCGGATTGGAGATATGCATGAATTCATAGCCGATGGGGCCGCAATAGGTGCGGCGCAGAATCGCCACCATCTCGAAGACGCTGGCGTATTTCATGCCCATCACGCCATCGATGAAGATCTTGCGATCATAGTCCTCATCGGTGAAGCCATAGGTCTCGGGATGCAGCTCGCCATGGTCGTGGCGCTGCTCGAGGCCGAGCGGATCGAGATTGGCGTGCAAATGGCCGCGCATGCGATAGGCGCGGATCATCATTAGCGCGCGCACGCTGTCGCGCGCGGCGCGTTGAATCTCTTCCGCCGAAGGGGCATGATCGGCCGCCGCGCCCTTGCCGGCAGCGGGCTTGCCATCCGTGGACTTGCCAGTCTCACGCGGCGCCTCGCCGCCCAGAGCCGCGACCAGATCGTCAGCGGGCGTCGCCGGCCAGCCCGGCCGCGCCCAAGACGGACCTGCGGCCGCGCCTGCCTCCGCGAGCGCGGCGTCGGCGCCGAGGCTCGCGAAATAGTCGCGCCACGCCGGGCCGACCGAGGACGGATCGGCCTCATAGGCCGCGAGCAGATGCTCGAGGTATCTCGGGTCGACGCTCTGCAGCAGCCTGTTCTGGGCAGAAGCGTTCCCGCGCGGCGAGGGCTGCTGTTCGCCGCCCGCCGGTCCGCCATTCGTCTCGAGACGCGCCATTCTGTTCAGTCTCCCGAGCGCCGAAACTTCTCGAAGTTGAGCGAAATCATTTTAACAATTCTTTAAAGATTTCGCCCCGCGCTCTTTTTTCGGGGGAACGCGCCGGCGATTCGCCGACGCGCACGGTCGCCGAACCTCAGCGGTTCAGCGTTTCGACCAATGTCTTGCCGAGTCGCGCAGGCGACGGCGAGACCACGATCCCGGCAGATTCCATCGCCGCGATCTTGCTTTCAGCGTCGCCTTTGCCGCCAGAGACGATCGCGCCGGCGTGGCCCATGCGCCGACCGGGAGGGGCGGTGCGGCCCGCGATGAAGCCGACCATCGGCTTCTTGCGGCCCCGCTTGGCCTCGTCGATCAAGAATTGGGCCGCGTCCTCTTCCGCGGAGCCGCCGATCTCGCCGATCATGATGATGGATTTGGTGGCCTCATCGGCCAGAAACAACTCCAAGACCTCGATGAAGTCGGTTCCCTTGACCGGATCGCCGCCGATGCCGACGGCGCTGGTCTGGCCCAATCCCTCGCGCGTCGTCTGGAACACGGCCTCATAGGTCAGCGTGCCGGAGCGCGAGACGACGCCGACGGAGCCGCGGCTGAAAATATTGCCGGGCATGATGCCGATCTTGCTCTCGCCCGCGGTGACGACGCCCGGGCAATTGGGGCCGATGAGGCGGGATTTGGAGCCCGATAGCGCGCGCTTGACGCGAATCATGTCATGGACCGGAACGCCCTCGGTGATGGCGACGATGAGCGGAATCTCGGCGTCGATCGCCTCGCAAATGGCGTCGGCCGCGCCCGGCGGCGGCACATAGATGACCGAAGCGTCGGCGCCGGTCTTTTCCCGCGCTTGCGCCACAGTGTCGAAGACGGGAAGGTCGAGATGCGTCGAGCCGCCCTTGCCGGGCGAGACGCCGCCGACCATGAGCGTGCCGTAACGCACCGCCTGCTCCGAGTGGAAAGTGCCGGTCTTGCCGGTAAAGCCTTGACAGATGACCTTGGTGTTCTTGTCGATGAGGACGGACATTCGAGCCCCTGGGGCGTCGGGGCGCAATAGCGCCGCCAGTCTTATTCGGGAAGCGCGCCCGCTCGAAACACGGGCGGCGCGACGATCTGCTCGCTCGAAACGCGCTATTTGCCGTTTCGACGAGCGGTACTCGCAAATTATTGAGAAACGACGCGCGCATCAAGGCTGACTGGCGCGGAAGCGGGCTCGGCTCCTGCGCGAAATAGCGGCAGAATGCGCAGCCGCCGCCAAGGCCGGAGAATTTCTAGGCGCCGCCCAGGCGGGGGAAGACATTCCGGCGCCGCAGCGCCTATATCCGCGAAAGGCCCGCCGCACAGGCGAGAGGCCAAAACCGAGGGCGCGGATGGCGGAGCAGAGCGTGCGGCGCGAAAGCCGATTTCTCACTGCGGGGGATGGGCTGCGGCTCCACTATGTCGATTACGCTCCGGCGGGCGACGGCGCGGCCATTCCGGTCGTCTGCCTGGCCGGGCTCACGCGCACAGCGCTGGATTTCGACGCTCTGGCTCGAGCGCTGGCCAAGCGCGGCCGCCGCGTGCTGGCGCTCGACTATCGCGGCCGCGGCCTCTCCGATTGGGACCAGGACTGGACGCGTTACAGCCTCGATGTCGAGGAGGACGATATTCTGGCCACGCTCGCGGCGGCCGGCGTCGAAAAAGCGGTTTTCGTCGGCACGTCGCGCGGCGGCATTCATGTGATGCGCTTTTCTGCGCGAAGACCCGAGATTTTAAAGGCCGCGGTCGTCAACGACATCGGCCCGGTGGTGGACGCCGGCGGGCTGCGACGCATAAAGGGCTATGTCGGCCGTGAGCCGGGCTCCGCCACAATGGCGGTCGCTCTCGCCGCGCTGAAGCTCATCGCCGGGCCGCAATTCACCAGCCTCAGCCAAGCTGAGTGGGAGGAATGGGCGCGCAGCACCTTCGTCGAGACCGACGGACGTCTGCAGCTACGCTATGATCCCGCGCTCTCGCATACGCTCGACGAGGTCGGCCCCGACAGCGGGCCGATCCTGTTCCACGACGAATGGAAGGCCATGGCCGCCATTCCGACGCTGGTGATCCGCGGCGGCAATTCCGATCTTCTCTCGGTGGAGACCTTAGCGGCGATGGGCGAAGGCCATCCCCTGCTCGAGCGCCTCACCGTGCCGGGCCAAGGCCATGCGCCGCTGCTGCTGGATGAGGGGACGATTCGGGCGATAGGGGATTTTGTGGAGAGGATTGGACGATAAAATCTCGAAAATCCGTCTATTCCTGCTCCGCGTCCACATGAACATGGTCTTGAGCGGCGCTCGAGAAGTTGCCGATAAACTCGGACGAGAAATGCTTTTCCGATTTCGGCTCGAACCACCCATTCTCGATCGCATAGTCGTATAGCGGTATATCAACCGGATATCGCGTCAACGTGCCAACCAGGCGTTTTTCTCTCGCCCATTTCAGAGCTCGATCTTTCGATAAAAAAACCGCCGACGGAAACCTGTTCGAGTTTCCGTTGAAAACCCATACATCGACAATCGGTCCATCCGACGAGGGCTCGCTCATCGCAGTCTCCACTTCTTTCATTTCCTCGCGGATCGCCTCGCCGTGCAGCGGCTCGCGCCTGAGGCATGACGTCAATCCCCGAGCGGATGCAGGTCGCGCACCATGGCGCGGATGCGCTCGTCCAGCACATGCGTGTAGATTTGCGTCGTCGAAATATCGGCGTGGCCCAGCAATTCCTGCACGACGCGCAAATCTGCTCCATTTTGCAGAAGGTGGCTGGCGAAGGCGTGGCGCAGCCCATGCGGGCTGATGTCGCGCGAGGGAAGTCCTGCCGCCGCGGCCGCGCTTTTGAGATCGCGCGCGAAGGCTTGGCGCGTGAGATGCCCTTCCGCCGCATCGGACGGAAACAGAAAGGGCGAGGCCGCGAGGCCCGGCGAATGTTTGCCGAGCAGCGCGCGATAGACGTTCAGCGCCGCGCGCGCCTGTTCGGAGAGCGGCACGAGACGCTCTTTCGCGCCCTTGCCGCGCACGGTGACAAAAGGCTCGCGCGCGCGCGCCGCGCTCGCAGGCAAAGAGACGAGCTCCGACACGCGCAAGCCGCTGGCGTAGAGAGTCTCCAATGCGGCGTAGAGACGCGCGGCGCGCATGCGCTCGCCCATTGGGCGGGCGTCATCGTCTATCCCCTCCCGCGCCGTGTCGAGAAGGCGCGTTACCTCGTCCACAGAGAGAATATCCGGCGCGCTGCGATGGCGACGCGGACCCTCGAGCGGCGCCGCCGGATCATCGGCGCGATAACGGTCGACATAGAGGAATTTGTGAAACTGCTTCAGCGCCGAGAGCCGCCGCGCGGCGGTCGCGCCGGTCATGCCGCGCGCCTCCAGCGCCGCGAGATAGGCGCGCAGGCCGTCCGTGTCGGCGCGAAGCGGATCGACGCCGGACTTGCCGAGAAATGCGAAATAATCTTCGAGGTCGCGGCGATAGGCGTCGAGCGTGTTGCGCGCGGCGCCGCGCTCGGCGGCCAGCATGTCGAGAAAGGCGGCGATCAGCGGATGGCGCTTGCCGTCGCCCATTCAGAAGGTCTCACTTGTTGAGGCGCTGTGGCGAGATCGTCTGCGTCATCTCGCGCGGCTGCGGCGAGACATAGGCCACGATCGCCAGCATCCCCGCATAGGCGAGGGCGACGAGCACGCCGACAATGACCAAAAAGCGGATGAGGCTGGGCAAGAATCGGCCCCTTTCGAAGAAAACGAATGGCAGCTATCGCCCGAAGCCGGTTGTTTTGCAACCGTCCGCGCGTCTCGTGAGATAGGCGCGCGGCGGCTGTTTCGCCACCGGCGATCGCTCGCCAGAGTCAACGAACCACAACCTTGGTTCCGACATGGACGCGATCATAGAGGTCGGCCACATCGTCGTTCATCATGCGGATGCAGCCGGAGGAGACATTCTGGCCGATCGTGTAGGGCTCGTTGGTGCCGTGGATGCGGTAGAGCGAGGAGCCGAGATACATGGCGCGCGCGCCGAGCGGATTGGCCGGGCCGCCGTCCATATGGCGCGGCAGATCGGGCCGGCGGGCGAGCATCTCGCCGGGCGGCGTCCAATCCGGCCATTCGGCCTTGCGTGAGATGGACTTGACGCCGGCCCAGGTGAAGCCCGGTCGGCCGACGCCTATGCCATAACGCAGCGCGCGCCCGCTTCCCTGCACGAGATAGAGAAACTTATTCTCTGAATCGATCACGATCGTGCCGGGATGCTCGGCGCCGGAGTAATCGACCTCGGTGCGGAAGAAGGCCGGATCGATCTGGCGTTGGACATTGGGCTCGCCCGCGCCGAGGGCGGCGACGCGCCGCCGCGCTTGCGGCTGCGGCTCCGGCGTCTGGCCGGTGACGAGCAATTCGATAAAGCCGCCGCCATAGGCCCCGGGGGCCACGGGCGGCTCGGCGCGCGCCGTGACGACGCGCGGCTGCGGCGCTGGTCGCGGCGCGACATAGGCGAGGACCGGCGGCGGAGCGACATAGGCCGGCTCGGGCGCCGGCTCCTCGGCCGGGGCGGCCGGAAAGAGCCGACCGGCCTCGCGCTCGCCGATCCCGGTGATGACGCGCGGAGCCGCGGCGGCTGCGCCGACCGAAGACGAAAGAAGGATGGCGAGGAGACAGGAAACTCTTCTGGACATGAAACGCACCGCCCGCCGCGCCGCCCGAGGGCCGACGCGATCATCTTGCTCTAGACTGTTTCGACGCGTTTCCCACGCCGAACCGGCGTCCACTTCGGCTGGAAACGCTCTAGCTGGACCGGGCGAAGAATAAACCCTGAATTTTAATCGTAAATCTGAAGCAATTTTTATGGTTGACGAATAGAAAACACCCGCGCTCACGGCGGCGATGTCTCACGGCTCGAGGATGCGATCATCGAAAGCGGCGACGGCGGCCTGATGGTGCTGTTCGCGGCCGATGTCGAAGGCGCCGACATTGATCGCATCGAAGACGCGCTGCGTGCGCTGCCGGATACGAAATTCCTGCGCCATCTCGAATTGGAGCTGCATCAGCGCGAGTGGAATAGATAGACGGTAGGGTTTAAAAAGAGCGAGCCTGAAGGCTCGCTTCTCGAGAGCAGACCACACTAGACATCGATCTCGGCGAAGATCGCCGCATGGTCGGAGGCCGCCTCCGAGGCTTTGGTGATCTCGGGATAATGCGGGAAGATCGTCCCGTTTTTGCCGCCCCACACGCCCTTGCGGAAAATGCCGCCGCTTTTCGCCGCGGCAAAAAGCGCCGGCGACAGAAGAATATAGTCGATCTTGTTGGACGCGGCGCCCGCGGCGAAAGTGCCGGGCCGGCCGCCATCGTCGAAAGCGGCGTGCTCGCTGATATCCTTCAAATCGGTCTGATGCAGCAGCGGGGCCAGCGGCGCGCTGTCCGGCGTGTCGTTGAAATCGCCGATGACCGCGACATGCTCGTCGCTCTTGCGCAGCGCGTCGTAAATCTCCTTCACCCGCGCCGCCTGCCGCTCGCGCTTGGCGTTGGAGGTCGTCTGCGAGCCGAAGCCCTTGCTCTTGAAGTGATTGATCAAGAGATGCAACAAATTGCCCTTGGGCGTGCGGATTTCATAAT
This sequence comes from Methylosinus sp. sav-2, assembly GCF_004366495.1. NCBI lineage: Bacteria > Pseudomonadati > Pseudomonadota > Alphaproteobacteria > Hyphomicrobiales > Methylocystaceae > Methylosinus > Methylosinus sp. sav-2. The sequence goes on along the minus strand of NZ_SOEJ01000002.1, from coordinate 314,502 downwards.
GCGCGCAATCGCGGCTGAAGATGCGGCCGGTGTTGTCAGCGTCGTCGACATGGCTGTGAATGGCGACGATCTCATAGCCCGCGCGCGCATAGAGGCCGACGTCGATGCCGCGATCGTCATTGCCGTCGATGAGCATGGCGTGGGCGTAGGGCTTTCCGCCCTCCCCCTTGATGATATTGTCGTTGAAACGCACCAGCGCCGGCCTGCTCTCCGCCTCGATGACGCCGAGCACATCGGCGTCGATATCGATGATGACGCGCGCCGTATTGCGCGTCGCCTCCTCGTTCACCTCCTCGCGTTTCAGCTCGACCCAGCCGATCCAGTCGTTGCGACCGCCAGCGACGACCTCGATTCCGGTCTTGGCGCGCTTGACGAGATGGCCGCGATTTTGGCGCAGGATCGCGAAAGGGCCGCCGTCGTCGGATTTCTCGAGCTTCAGCTCGCCGAGCAGCTTGATGATCTTCTTCTTGTCGGCGGCGGCATAGACCGACTTGCCGAGAATGGCGGAGAGCTCGGCCTGCGCCTCCAGCGCCTTCTTGCCGTCGGACCAGGTTTCGCCATTCAGCGCGTGAGCGCGAAGGAAGAGATTTTCGAGATTATAGGATGCGAGCTTCATAGGTGAGCGCCCGGACGAAGGCGAAAAAGCCGTTTCACACAATGGCCGGCGACGCCGGCGTCGTGAAGTATAAGCACTGCACGACGTTTGTTTCAATGATGCGACAGCGCTTCGCGCGGACGAATGGAGGCTTCCTATGCCGCAGAACCGAATTCTGATCGTCGGAACCATTCGTATCCCGCCGGACGCGCTCGAGCGGGCGCTTCCGGCGATGACGGCGATGATCCACGCGAGCCGCGCGGAAGCGGACTGCCTCGCCTATTCCTATGCGGAAGACGTGCTGGAGCCGGGTCTCATCCGCGTGACGGAAATATGGGAGAGCCGCGCGGCGCTGAGCGCGCATTTCGAATCCGCCCATTTGCGCCAATGGCGCGACTCGTGGGAGGCGCTCGGCGTTCACGACCGCCGGCTCGCAGCCTATGAGATCGACGCGGAAGAGGCGGTCTGACCCGCGCCTCGCTCGCTCAGCCGGCGACAGGCTGCGCCAGCGAGAGCTGATAGCCGCTGTCGTCCAGCAGGCCGAACTCGCGCACGCCATAATCCATGGTCGCGATCGGATAGACGATGCGCGCGCGATCCTTCAGCCGTTCCCATAATTCATCGACATTGTCGACGCCGAGATAGATGGCCCCGGTGAACTGCTGGCCCTGCCACTCGCGATGCGCATTGGGCGGGACGAGCATTATGTCCGCCGCGCCCGAGCGCACACGCGCGAATTCCTCCAATTTGAGCAGGCAGACGAAGCCGAGCTCCTCGACATAGAATTTGACGGAGCGGGAAACATCTTCGGTGGCGAGCGAAATGGAAATGGTTCGAATGGTCATGCGGCGCATCTCGAAATCGATCCGGCCCGACGCCGGATACTCTTCGAGGTTGCGGGAGATCGCCGCGAAAGTCGAGTCCGACAGCGCCCGCGACCTCCCGCGGCCGCTCACAAATGAATATAGACGAAGCCCATGCCCTGCAGTCGCGCGAGTTCTGCGACGCCGCTCGGAACGATGTCGCGCTCGGTCACGCCATAGAGCGTAGATGGATCGATGTTGCGCTCACGAAGCGTATTGGCGCAGACGAGAAAGCGCACGCCTTGCGCCTTCAACGCGTCGAGCCGCGCGGCGATCTCCTTGTCGGCCCTGGCGATCTGAAACATTTCGACGCCGCTCGCATGATCGACGACGCGAATTTCGACATGATCCTTGCCGACCGCCTCTATGTGGTTCTTGATCGAATTGAGCATGCGCTTGAAATAAGCGACATTGTCCGGGCCGCCGCCGTCATTGTGATAGACAACCTTCTGATCCTTGTAATAATCCGCGGGCTCCGCCATGGAGCGCCCGCCGAGGCCCGCCGCCAAGACCGTCAGCACGATCGTCAACGCATATTTCATCATCCTCGTCCTCGCTCGAACGCCGATCCGCTCGGCCTTGAATCAGCCGCAGACCGGCGCGTCGCATTTGCGGCTGGCGGCGATCATGCGCGCCATCGATTTGGGGCCGGGATAGCCGAGCACGCCGACCGAGCTCATGGCGAAGGACGGCGAGGCCGCGAAGCCGAGATCGGCGCCGAGCTGGACATGGCGCTTCACCACGCCGCCGATCATCTCCGAATTCGCCGATTCCTCGATCTTGGACGTATCGAGACCCATGGCTTTGGCGACCGCGAGAGCGGAGATCCCGTCAATGGCGCCGCGATGCGCGAATAATTGCTTATGGAACTGATAGGCGCGCTCCGGGCCATAGAGGCGCAGCACCGCCTGCTTCACCCGCGCGGACAGAAAGGAGCCGAGGCCGAGCGTGGCGTTGTCGGCGAGCCCGAGCCGCAGATTCTTGTCCTTGGCGACGAGCGCGTCGAGATCGCCCGCGGCCTTGCGGCAATAGGGGCAATTATAGTCGAAGAACTCGAACACGACCACATCGGCGGTGGCCGGCCCATGCCAGAGCAGGCCCGGAAGATCGGCGGGCGAGACTTCCGAGGGCAGACGATAATTGGCGATCGGCTGACCATCGTCGGCCATGATCGGAAAGAGGCTGTTCTCCTGCGCCCGAGCGGGGCGGAAGGCCGCGCCCCCCGCCATTGCGGCGAGCGAGCCGAGCAGCACGCGGCGGCTGAGCGACGAAAGCAATTTATATTCGGCCATAAGAATGCGCTCCTCATCGAGATCGCATCCCGGCTAGCACAGAAAGAAGCGATTTTAGGGTGTGCGCACGGCGGCCTTCAGCCGCACCAGCCGCCACCGCAGAGCACCGAATGGACGGCCCCCGCGCCCGCCGGCGCCGAGGCGACGGCCGCGTCCGCATCGAGCAGCGAGAAAGCGGCGCCGATGACGATCGCGGCCACGAGAGCGGCGAAGAGCTGGGCGAACTCGGTCATGGCGGGCTTCCTTCTCGTCGGAACGGCCGCATCGGCGGCGAACGCCATGACAATTAGCGCCGCCGTCCGGGGGCGCCTGTGCGAGACCGCACAAAGCGCGCCGGACGAGAAAGAGTAGAGAATCAGGAGGCCGAGAGCGCTCTAGAAGTGACTGTCCGGCTCCTCGCCGGCGTCCTCCTTCTGCTCGTGGCGCATCATCAGCGGGATTTGCGCGAAGGCGAACAGCAGCGTCAGCGGCAATATGCCGAAGACCTTGAAATTCACCCAGACGTCGGTCGCCACGCTGCGCCGCACGAATTCATTGAGCAGGGCGAGAAAGAAGAAGAAGAACGCCCAGCGCCAGGTGAGCTTGCGCCAGCCGGCGTCATCCAGCCGAAAGGCGGATTCGAACACCGCCGGCAATAGGAGCTTGTCGAACCACAGCGCGCCGAGCAGCGCCGAGCCGAACAGAGCGTAGAGGATCGTCACCTTCAGCTTGATGAAATTCTCGTCCTGCAGGAAGAAGGTGAGTGAGCCGAAGACGAGCACAAAGACCGCCGTGACCATCGGCATGGTCGGCAAATGGCGCGTGATGGAATAGGAGACGGCGAGCGTCGCCACCACGGCGACCATCAGCGCCGCCGTGGCCTGGAAGATGCCGAACTTCTGATTGACGATGAAGAACAGGACCAGCGGCCCCATCTCCAGCGCGAATTTCAATCCCGGGTGAAGGCGCCTCTTGGCGGGCGCTGCCGTCTCTTGGGTCATGAGCTTTGTTCGTCCGCCTCGGCGTCGGAGTCGAGCCCGGCAATGGCGCGGGCGAAATCGCGCGCGGTGAAGGGCTCGAGATCGTCCGAGCCTTCGCCGACGCCGATGAAGTGAATGGGCAGGCCGTATTTCTCGGCGATGGCCACGAGAATGCCGCCGCGCGCCGTGCCGTCGAGCTTGGTCATCACCAGGCCGGTGACGCCGGCCGTTCGCTCGAAGGCGTCGACCTGGGCGATCGCGTTCTGCCCGACGGTCGCGTCCAGCACCAGCAGAACGGCGTGCGGCGCCTCCGGCTCGGCCTTTTTCATCACGCGGACGATCTTGGCGAGTTCGGCCATCAGCTCGGCGCGGTTCTGCAGCCGCCCGGCCGTGTCCATCAGCAGAATGTCGGAATCGCGCTCGCGCGCCGATTTGATGGCGTCGAAGGCGAGGCCGGCGGCGTCGGCGCCCTCCGGCGCGTAACATACGGGCGAGTTGAGCCTTTCGCCCCAGATGCGGAGCTGCTCCACGGCGGCGGCGCGGAAAGTGTCGCCGGCGGCGAGCATCACCTTCTTGCCCTCGCCGGTCCATTTGGCGGCGAGCTTGGCGATGGTCGTCGTCTTGCCCGAGCCATTGACGCCGACGACGAGCACGATGAACGGCTTCTTGGTCTGATCCAGCTCGAAGGGGCGCGCGACCGGCTCGAGCACGCGCTCGACCTCCTCCGCCAGAATGGCGCGCACCTCATCCGGGCCGATGGTCTTCTCATAGCGCGCGGCGCCCACCTTGCCGGAGATGCGCTGCGCGGCGGCGACGCCCAAATCGGCGCGGATCAGCACATCCTCGAGCTCCTCGAGCGTGAGCGCGTCGAGCTTGCGCTTGCTGAAGAGATCGGAAATGCCCTGGACGATGGCCTGCGAGGAGCGCGATAGCCCCCCGGTCAGCCGCTCCCACCAGGAACGCTTTTTCGGACGATCTGCGCCGGCCTCTTCGGCGGGCGTTCCTCCACGGCCGAACAGCCGCGCGAAGAGTCCCTTTTTTTCTTCGGCTTCGCTCATGGTACCTCGCGGTCGCGGCCGATTGCTACACCAGGGCGCGCCGGAGAGCCAGCGGCGCGTTTCGCCGCGCCGGGGTTGAAGCGGCCGAATGGCGGCTCGATATGAGACGTGGGGGGCTGGCCTCGAACGACCCGGGGTCGTCGCAGTGACAGCCGGCGCAGCCTGGATCGACGTCTCGGAGAGGCGATCCGGCGGACAATTTTTCTTCGGAGACAGCGAGACCGCGGCGGCCATCGCCGCCGCCAATTGGGCGCGGTCGCCGCTCGGCCTGCCGCAGACTTGGCCGAAGCGCCTGCGCGTGGCGCTGGAGATTTGCCTCAACAGCGCCTTTCCCATCGCCATCTTCTGGGGCGGCGAGCTCTGCCTTCTCTATAACGACGCCTATCACGGCCTGCTCGCCGACAAGCATCCGCGCGCGCTCGGCCGGCCGGCCCGCGAGGTGTGGCCGGAAATCTGGGACGTCACCGGCCCCATGCTGCAGGGCGCGTTCACCGACGGCGCGCCGACGCGCTCGGAAGATCTGCAGCTGCACATGATCCGCAACGGCCGCCGCGACGAAGGCTATTTCACCTTCTCCTACAGCCCTATCCCCGATGACGACGGCGGCATAGGCGGCGTCTTCTGCCCGGTGGTGGAGACGACCGACCACGTCATCGGCGAGCGGCGGCTGCGCACATTGCGCGATCTCGCCGCGCTGAGCCGGGCCGAGAACGAGGGTGAGGCCTGCCGCCTCGCCGCCAGCGTGCTCGCCGTCAATGGCTATGACCTGCCCTTCTCCGCCATCTATCGCTTCGACCATGAGCGCGGCGAGGCGGAGCTGATGGCGGCGACCGGCGTGCGTCCGGGCGGCCACATCGCGCCGCTTCGCATCCCGCTCGGCGATCCCGATCCGATCCGCGGCGACATTTGGGGCCTCGCCGAGGTCGCGCGGCTGACGCCGGGGCGCGTCGCCATTCGTTCGATCGACGCGCGCTTCGGCGAGCCGCCATGCGGCCCCTGGCCGGCGGCGGCGGATGAAGCCGTGCTCTTTCCCATCGTGCTGCTCGGCCAGGACCGCGCCGCCGCGGCGCTGATCGCCGCCATAAATCCGTTCAAGCGGCTCGACGCCGCCTATGCCTATTTCCTCGATCGCGTCGCCGCGAAAATCGCCTCCTCGATGACCGACGCCCGCGCCTATGCGGCCGAGCGGGAGCGCGCCGAGGAAATCCGCGTGCGCGAGCTGGCGCTGCAGCGAACCGAGGCCGAGCTGCGCGAGGCGCAGAGGCTCGGCCGCATCGGCAGCTGGCGCTGGAGCGGACGCCATGACGATCGCGGCGGCGCCTCGCCTTATATCGCGCGCATCTTCGGCCTCGACCCCGATGCGCCGCCGCCGAGCTTTGCAGAGCAGAAGGGCCTGCTCTACGCCCCCGCCGATTGGGAGCGGCTCGACGCCGCGACCAGCGAGACCTTGCGCACCGGCGAAGGCTTCGAGCTCGACCTGCCCGCGCATCGCGCCGACGGCGTCGCCATTCATGTCACCATTCGCGGCGAGGCGGTGCGCGACGAGCGCGACGCCATCGTCGGATTGCGCAGCACGATTCAGGACATCACCGAGCGCAAGCACGCGCAGGAGCGCGTCGAGCTGCTGCTGCGCGAGGTCACGCATCGCGCCAAGAATCTCCTCACCGTCGTGCGCGCCGTGGCGCGGCAGACGGCGCGGCGCGACTCGCCCATCGCCTTCGCGCAGCGCTTCGATCAGCGCATAGCGGCGCTCGGCGCGAGCCATGATCTATTGGTGCAGAACGAATGGCGCGGCGTCGAGCTGCATGCGCTGACGCGCTCGCAGCTCGCCCATTTCCGCGATCTGTTCGGCTCGCGCATCTGCATGGAGGGGCCGACGACGGTGGTGAAGCCGGCGGCGAGCCAGGCCATCGGCATGGCGCTGCACGAGCTCGCCACCAATGCCGGCAAATATGGCGCGCTCTCCAATGACACGGGCGTCGTGCATATCGCCTTCGGCGTCGTCGGCGAGGGCGATGCGCCGCATTTCGAGATGGAGTGGCGCGAGAGCGGCGGCCCGACCGTCGTCGCGCCCAAGCGCCACGGCTTCGGCCATATGGTGATTCTGCAAATGGCCAAACATGCGCTCGGCGGACAGGTGACGCTCGACTATGCGCCGAGCGGCGTCGTCTGGAAGGTGAGCGCTCCGCTCGACAATGTCATCGAGCCCGCGCAAGGAGAGGATTAGATGAAGGGTAACGAGCAGATCCGCATTCTCGTCGTCGAGGACGAGCCGGCCATCGCCGCCGATCTCTGCTTCGTCGTCGAGGAGGTCGGATATGAGATCGGAGGCACGGCGAGCTCGGTGGACGAAGCCTTGAAGCTGCTCGAGGACGCGGACATAGACGGCGTTATCCTCGACGCCAATCTGCGCGGCGCCAGCAGCGCCAGCATCGCCGACGCGCTGAAGGCGCGCAATCTGCCCTTCTTCGTGCTGTCGGGCTATCTGCAGCGGCAATTGCCGGAGCCGCTCTGCGGCGCGCCCTTCCTCGCCAAGCCCTATGACCAGGACGAGCTGACCTCGCGCATACGCGATCTCGGGCGCTAGAGCTTCCAGCCGAAGCGGACGCCGGTTCGGCGTTCCGGCGGCGCGGGCGCGTCCGAGGCGCCCGAAGCCGAGCGCCTCCCCGCCGTGATCGTCAGCGATGATGATGATGGTGGTGGTGGTGGTGGTGGTGGTGGTGGTGATGCTTGTGGGCGCGCGGATGGGCCGAGGCGGCGAGCGGAGCCATGGCCACGGCGAAACCCAGAGCCAGCGCGGCGATCAACTTCTTCGTCATAATCGATCTCCTCTATGAGGGGGGCGTCCTGGGAGGGGGTCCTCGGGACGGCCCGAAACAATGCCGCGGCCAAGATGAATAAATGCCGAACGAACCGCCGCGGCGCCCAACATAGCGGCGCCGAGCCCGAAACCAAAGCTTGTCGCAGCGCCGGCCGCAGTCCCAAAATACGCAGGCCGATCCCCTATCGCGCGCAATTGGGAGCTTCTATGACGAGCACAGCCCCATACCGCGCCCCAAGGACTTATCGATGCCGATCTGGAAGCCCGACCTCGATCGCCAGAAGAACGCCATTCTCACCCGCTTCGCGCAATCCATCGAGGCGACCAAGCCCTTCGCCGAGAGCTTCGATTATGACGGGCTCTATCGCTGGAGCCTGACCCATTCGCCCGAGTTCTGGTCGGCGATCTGGGACTTCTGCGGCGTCACCGGCGAGAAGGGCGAGCGCGTCCTCATCGACGCCGATAAAATGCCCGGCGCGCGCTGGTTCCCGGACGCCCGGCTGAATTTCGCGGAAAATCTGCTGCGCCCGCGCCCGGCGGAGACCGAGGCCATAGTTTTCTGGGGCGAGGACAAGGTCGAGCGGCGGCTCACCTTCGGCGAGATCGAGCGCCAAGCCGGCGCGCTCGCGGCCTTCTTCCGCGCGCAGGGCGTCGAGCCCGGCGACCGCATCGCCGCCTATATCCACAATGGGCCGGAGGCGATCATCGGCATGCTGGCGGCCGCCTCGCTCGGCGCGGTGTGGTCCTCCTGCGCGCCGGAGTTCGGCGTGCAGAGCGTGCTCGATCGCTTCGGCCAGATCGCGCCGCGCATTCTCATCGCGGTGGACGGCTATTTCTACAAGGGCAAGACGCTCGACCGCGCCGATAATATTCGCGAGATCGCGAGCAAGCTGCCGACCGTGCAGAAAATCCTCGTCGTCCCCTACACGAGCGCGTCGCCCGCGCTCGACGGCCTCGCCGATGCGCAGCTCTGGCCGCAGGCTGTCGCGGCGCATCAGGGCGCAGCGCTGCGCTATGAGCGCCTGCCCTTCGACCATCCGCTCTACATCATGTTCTCCTCCGGCACGACGGGCGCGCCCAAATGCATCGTGCATGGCGCCGGCGGCACGCTGCTTCAGCATTTGAAGGAGCATCGCCTGCTGAGCGACATCAAGCCCGGCGACCGCTTCTTCTATGCGACCTCCACCGGCTGGATGATGTGGAACTGGCTGGCGAGCGGCCTCGCCAGCGAGGCGACGCTGCTGCTCTATGACGGATTCTTCAACTCCGGCAAGGATGGCGCGATTCTGCTCGACTTCGCCGCCAAAGAGAAGGCGACCTTCTTCGGCACCTCGGCCGGCTATCTGAAGCAGATAGAGAAGACCGGGCTGAAGCCGCGCGAGAGCCACGACCTCTCCGCCGTGCGCAGCATCGCCTCCACGGGCTCGCCGCTGCTGCCGGACAGCTTCGATTATGTCTATCGCGACGTCAAAGCGGATGTGCAGCTCGCCTCGATCAGCGGCGGCACCGATATCGTCTCCTGCTTCGTTCTCGGCAATCCGTGGAGCCCGGTCTATCGCGGCGAGATTCAATGCGCCGGCCTCGGCATGTCGGTGCAAGTGTGGGACGACGAGGGCAAGCGCGTCACCGGACATGAGGGCGAGCTCGTCTGCACGCAGCCCTTCCCCTCGATGCCGATCTATTTCTGGAACGACGCCGACGGCGAGAAATATCGCAAGGCTTATTTCTCGGAACATCCGGGCATTTGGCGCCATGGCGATTTCGCCACGGAGACCGAGCACAACGGATTCCTCATCCATGGCCGCTCGGACGCGACGCTCAATCCGCAAGGCGTGCGCATCGGCACGGCGGATATCTACAATATCGTCGAGCGCCTGCCGGAGATTCTCGAATCTCTCGCCATCGATCAAGAGTGGGAAGGCACGACGCGCATCGTGCTGTTCGTGAAGACGCGCGAAGGGACGAGCCTCGACGACGGGCTCGCCGCGCGCATCAAGCGCGAATTGTTCGAGAAGGCCTCGCCGCGCCATGTGCCTTCGGTCATCGTCGAGGCGCCCGATCTGCCGCATACGCGCTCTGGCAAGCTCGTCGAGCTCGCGGTGAAGGAGATCGTGCATGGGCGGCCGGTGAAGAATATCGGCGCGCTCTCCAATCCAGAAGCGCTCGACTTTTTCGCAAATCTTCCGCAGCTCGCGGACAAAGGCCCCTAGAGTGTTTTCGAGCGAAGTGGGAACCGGTTCGCGTGAAGAAAACACGACAGAACAAGGGCGAGAGTCTTTCCGGTTCAATCTGAACCGGAAAGACTCTCGCGGAGCGAGCGCGCCGCTTCAGCGCCCGCTCTTTGCGGCCTCGACGCAGGAAAAGGATCGCTATGCAGGCGCTGGGACGCATCGTCATTCTGGTGAACGACTATGACGAGGCCGCGAATTTCTATCGGGACAAGCTCGGACTGGAGACGCTCTTCGACGCAGGCGAAGGCGCCCGGCGCTTCCTGCATCTCGGTTTCGGTCAGGGCGGCGTCTGGCTGCTTCTCGCCGATAGCGCCGAGGCGCGCGCGCGAGTCGGAAACCAGACCGGCGGTCAGCCCGTCGGGGTGGTCTACACCGACGACATTCATGGCGACTTCGCACGCCTTACCGACAAGGGCGTGAAGGTCGCGGAAACTGTCCAGAGCGACGAAGGATCGTTCCATTTTCGTTTCCACGACCTCTACGGCAATCAATGGGTGCTCGTGCAATTGGACGCCTCGGCGCGTTGATCGCCGGCGCGCGAGCGTCGGATCGTCACGAAAGCGCGCTATCTACTCGCCTCATTGTCTGACCATGTTCGATAGGAGCCGCGAAGATGAAGATCGACGAGGTGCGCAAGACGGCATTTGCGATGCCGCTCACCAATCCCGCCTATCCGCGCGGACCCTATCGTTTCTACAATCGCGAATTCATCGTCATCACCTATCGCACCGATATCGACGCCCTCCGCGCCGTGGTTCCGGAGCCGCTCGAAGTGGACGAGCCCATCGTCAAATATGAGTTCATCCGCATGCCGGATTCGACCGGCTTCGGCGACTATACCGAGAGCGGACAAGTGATCCCGGTGCGCTTCAACGGGCAGAAGGGCGCTTATGTCCACGCCATGTATCTCGACGATGACGCGCCCATCGCCGGCGGCCGCGAGCTGTGGGGCTTCCCCAAAAAGCTCGCCTCGCCCAAGATCGAGCATGACGGCGACGTCATTCTCTGCACGCTGAAATATGGACCGGCGCTCTGCGTCGAGGCTTCGGTCGGCTATAAGCATCGCATATTGGAGACGGCGCCGATCGCCGAGGCGATCCAGCAGCCGAATTTTCTTTTGAAGATCATTCCCCATGTCGACGGCTCACCGCGCGTGCTGGAGCTGGTGCGCTACCATATGACGGATGTCGAGGTGAAAGGGGCCTGGGCCTCGCCGGCGGCGCTCGCTCTGCATCCGCATGTCGCCTGCGACGTCGCCCGCCTACCCGTGCGCGAGATTATTTCGGCGACGCATTTCACCGCCGATCTCACGCTCGCGCTGGGCGAGGTCGTGTTCGATTATCTCGATCAGAAATAGCCGCGCTCACGCATCTTCGCGCTCGGTCGCGCGCGCCAGCAGAATTTTATAAGCGATATCGAAATAGCCGGGGAGCGGGCAGCGCGCGATGCTCTCGCCGCGCAAGAGAATGGCGGGAATCCAGGCGGCGCCGAGCCCGGCCTCGACCTGCGCCAGCAGCGCTTCCGCCGATGCGCTCTCGCAGATCGGCGGATCGCGCATTCGAATTCCATGCGCGGCGAGCATGGCGGCGATGCGCGCGCCATAATGCGTGCCCGGCGCATAGACCATGAGGCGTCCAATAAGAGAGTCGCCCTCCAGCGCCACGACCTTCTCGCCGCCGCGGCGCTGCGCGAGGATCAGCCGATCCTCGCCGATAACCTCGAGCGCGAGCCCGGCGAGATGATCGGCGTCGCCGAAATCGGGAACCATGGCGAGATCGCCATGGCCGCGCTTGACCGCCTCTATGCAGCCGGAGACGGAGGCGACGACGACGGAGTAATTGCGCAATTCATTTTTTATCAACCACGGCGACAGAAAGGTCGCCGCCAGAGTGTTGGTCGCATAGATGCGCAGCGCCTTCTCCAAATGGCTGGACACGGAGAGCACGGCGCGGCGCGCATCATAGATATCGTCGCGCAGCCGATGCGCGCGCGCGAGGAATTCCTCTCCCGCCGGCGTCAGCGTCACCGGGCGGCGCTCGCGATCGAACAGCGGTGCGCCGAGCCATTCCTCCAGCCGCTGCATGCGGCGGCTATAGGCGGATTGCGTCGTGCCGCGCGCTTGCGCCGCGCGCGTGAAATTGCGCGTCTGGCAGAGCGCCAGAAAATCGTCGATCCACTGCAGCTCCATGATGCGAGAAATGCATCATGGAATCGAAATTGACAATTGGACCGCCCCGCAGCTCCGCGCCATATGCGTCAGCGTGACGAATGAACGGGGCGAATATTATGGAAGCTCTGCTGACGATTTTGGAGAAGGACGATGGCGCGGGCTTCGCGCTGCTGCCGCGCAGCGTGCGGCTGCTGGCCACGCCGCAGGAGGCGCGCGCGTTCTGCGAATTCGAGGTGGTGAACGGAAACGCGGCCTATCGCGAAGGCGAGCGCTTCTATCTGACGCAGGCGAAAGCGCGGCGCGCCTATCCCTCGGCTCCGCTTCTGGAACAAGGCTGCGACGCCGCCCCCGCGACAATCGAGCGCTCGCGATAGCGCCCGGCGCAACTGGACATACGCCGCTCATATTACAATTATCATTGTCGATGAGACAAATTCACCGCCTCGGCCGCGCTCCATGACGAGCTTTCGCTTCTCGCTACAAGCCCAATTGGCGCTGTTCATCGGCGCTTTTCTGGCGATCGTTCTGGGATTGGCGCTTCTGTCCACGCTGAGCCTGCGCGCTGTGGACGCCAAGACGGACGCGCTCGCGTCGAAATGGATCGAAGGAACGCGCATTCTCGGCGAATTATCGGATCGCGTGTCCGAGTTCAGAATCGCGGAGACCTATCGCGGGCTGGCGGAAACGGAAGAAGATCGCATCGCCGCGGAGCGACGCGCCGCCGAGCATCGCCGCATCATCGACGAGCTTCGGCGCGACTATCTCTCTCTCTTCGGCGCGGGGCCGCGTCCCAGCCTCACGAAATTCGACGAAGCGCTCGCCGCCTATCTCGCCGGCCATGACGCATGGATGGCGCGCGCGCCGGACGCCGCCGCGATCAAAGACGTCACCGCTCTGCACCAGCTCTACAGGGCGGCCGATGAAGCCGTCGACGCCGCGATCGACGAGCTGAAATGGTCGGCGCGCGCCGAGGCGGAGACGGCCGCGCGCGTGACCGAAGGCGCGCTGAAGACCACATTGCTCGCCTCCGCGCTCGCCCTCGCTTTGGCCGCCTGGCTGCTGTTTCGCGTCAAGGAGCGGATCACGCGCCCGCTCGCGGCGATCACAGCCGCATTCACCGAGCTAGCGTCCGGGAAACATTATGTCGAGGTTCCGGAGATCGGCCGCGACGACGAGATCGGCGTCATGGCGAAATCGCTCGACGTGTTCCGCGCCAATGCGCAGGCGCTGGAGCGCGCGCATGAGGCGACGCGCGCGGCGCAAGAGCATGCGCAAATTCTCGCGCGTCAGGATTCGCTCACCGGCCTGCCCAATCGGCGCATGCTGGTCGCCGATCTGCACGCCGCGATCGAGCGCGTCGAGGATGGCGCCACGGCCTGCGCTCTGCTCTTCGTCGATCTCGATCGCTTCAAGCCGATCAATGATCTCGAGGGCCATCGCTTCGGCGACGCCGTGCTCTGCGAGATCGCGCGGCGCCTGCGCCACGCCTCGCGCAAGAGCGATGTCGTCGCGCGTCTGGGCGGCGACGAATTCGCGATTTTGATGGAGATGACTCCAGCGACTCATATGGATCAGGCGATGCGCGTCGCCGGCCGCGCGCTCTCCGCTATCGCGGAGCCGATCGAGATCGGCGAGCGGCGCGTGGAGCTCAGCGCCAGCATCGGCGTCTCGCTGTGTCCGGAGAATGGTCTCGACGTCAGCACGCTGCTACGCGCCGCGGATATCGCCATGTATCACGCCAAGCGCGATGGGCGCGGCCGGTTCCGCTTCTTCGAGCAGAGCATGGACGAGGATCTGCGCCGGCGCGCCGAGCTCGAATCCGCCTTGAAGAAAGCCGTCGCCGCCGGCGACATCCACCCCTACTATCAGCCGCTCGTCGATCTGCGCGACAATCGCGTCTATGGCTTCGAGGTGCTGTCGCGCTGGACGCACGACAAGCTCGGCTCTATCCCGCCCGACGTCTTCATTCCGCTCGCCGAGCAGATCGGCGTCATCGCCGAGCTCACCTGGTCGGTGGTGCGGCGCGCCTGCCGCGAGGCGCTGCAATGGGGGGCGCAGGTGCGGCTATCCGTCAATGTCTCGCCGATGCAGCTGAAAGATCCGCTGCTCGCCTCACGCCTGCTGTCGACGCTGGAGGAGGAGAGGTTTCCGCCCTCGCGTCTCGATGTCGAGATCACCGAGAGCGCGCTCATCGACGATGTCGACACTGCGCGCGCGACGCTCGCCGCGCTGCAGGCGGAAGGCGTGCGCATCTCGCTCGACGATTTCGGCGCGGGTTATTCGAGCCTCTATCATCTGCGCGCCTTTCATTTCGACAAGGTGAAGATCGATCGCTCCTTCGTGCTGGCAATGCAGCACGATGAAGAGGCCGGCAGAATCGTCGATGCGATATTGAGCCTGCTGAAGCATCTCGGCGTGACGACGGTCGCCGAGGGCGTCGAGACCGTGGAGGTGCTGCGTCGCCTCGCCGAGAATGGCTGCGAGATCGGCCAGGGCTTTTATTTCGGCAAGGCGATGACCATCGGCGACGCCTCGAAACTGCTACGCCGCCGACGCGCCGATCGCCGCGTGGCCTGAGCCACGCGGCCATTTATCTTCCTAAAATCAGGGAATGACGCCGGTCGCCATGCGGCCGAGATCGCCGACCGCGCCCGTGACCGTATCGACCGCGCGCTCCATGAAGCCGGGCTGCTCTCTCGGAGGGGCGGGCGGCGGCGGCGGAGCGGCGGCCGGCGCTTCCGCCACGGGAGCGGGCGCGGCCGGCGCGGCGATGGGAGCGACCGCGGCGGGAGTCGCGCCGGGCTTGGTCTCGGGCTTGAGCTTGGCGGGCTTCGCCTGGGCGGTGGGCTTGGCCGGAGCAGCGGCGGGCTTGGCTGGCGGCGCAGCTGCGGATTTGGCGGGCTGCGCCGCCGGCGGCTTGGGCTGCGGCGCCGCCTTGGCGGCATGAGGCTTGGCGGCGGGCGGCGACGCAGCGACCACGGGCTCCGGCGCCGGCGGCTCGGCGATCACGGGCTCGACGGCGACCGGCGCGGCCGGCGGCGCCTTGGGCGTCGGAATGACGCGGATCGGCGCGGCGGTCGGCGTGGTGAGCGGGACGGCATTGGCGGCCGGCGGGCTCAGCGCGCCCTCCGGCAGAGCCGATGGCGCCCGGGCCGGGGCGGGCGCGGCGACGGCCGGCTCTTCGGCGGCGGCGGAGGCGGGCGGCTCGGTCTCGGGCGCGGCCTCCGCGGCGGCGGGCGCCGATTCTGCCGCGCTGCCGCCATCGGCATTGTCCATGGCGGCGGGCTCGGCGGGATCGATGGAATCGCGCTGCGTCGCCGAGACGAGAGGCTCGTCCTCCGAGTCGCCGGGCAAGAAGACGGTCGCGATAGCGCCCGCGCCGACCACGAGAATGACGATGGCGGCGGCGATCAGCCATCCGCGCCCACGCCGGGGCGCCGCGCCGCGCTCGCTCTGGAAATTGTCCGCCTTCGGCCTGCGCCGCGCGCGCAGCTGCCGATCGACCTCGTTCGGCGCCCGCACGGCCTCGGGCGCGGCGGCGGCGGCCGGCGGCGGCTCGGCCGGATGATCGAGCCGAAGATGAGCCGCCTCCTCCGCCGGCTGCGGGGTGTGGCGCAACAGCTCCTTGAACTCCTCGAACTCGGCGATGAGCTTCTCGTCGGCGGGCGCGTTCATCTTCAGTCCTCCGATTGCGTCGGCGCGTCGGTCCGAAGCCCGCGGCGCTCGACGCCATCATTCGCGATTTTCGTCGATCGCGGCCTTCACGAATATTCGCGAAACACCCCTCTCGGCGTGAAATTTCCATTGCGGCCTTCGCCGCGCTCCACCAGGAATAGAGAGAAATGTGGCCGATCTTTGCCACGACCCGCCGATTGCTGCGGCGCCCGCGGGCGGCACGGAGCGGTTTTCTGCGAAAAACCCGGCGAGCCCCGGCCCGCTCAGACGAGCTGCTCCTTCAATTGCGCCGTTCCCGTGACGCCGATCGCGTCATAATGCTCATCGAGAAAAGCCTTGCCCGCCTCGTGGCCGATATCGAACAGCGAGCGCAGGAAATCATAATCGGCGTCGAGCTTGGTGTCCGCGCCGAAGCGCTTCATCGCCGCCCCGCCCTCCACCAGATGCAGCAGCACCTTCTTATAATGCGTGCCCTTCAGCCGTCCGGCGTCGATGAGACGGGCCACGAAGTCGATAGCGCGAAACTCGTGCAGGAGCGAGGCGTTGAAGGTGATCTCATTCAGCCGGTCCATGATCTCCTGCGAGGTGCGCGGAATCTCGTCGCGCTCGACCGGATTGATCTGCACCAGAATAATGTCGCAGCAATCGGTCTCCGTGTAGAGCGGAAAGAGCGCCGGATTGCCCATATAGCCGCCGTCCCAATAGGCCTCGCCCTCCACCTCCACCGCCTGGAATAGAGTGGGCAGGCAGGCGGAGGCCATCAGCATGTCTATGGTGAGCTCCGGCCGACGGAAGATGCGCACCTTGCCGGTGCGCACATTGGTGGCCGAGATGAACAGCTTCAGATTGTCGGTGGCGCGCAGCGCCGTAAAATCGACGAGCCCGTCGATGAGATCGCGCAGCGGATTTATGTCGAGCGGATTGAACTCATAGGGCGAGAAATAATTGGCGGCGTTCTGGGCGATCGTCTTGCGCAGCTTCAACGGATCCCAGAAGCCGAACACCATGTCGCAGAGCTCGCGCTGCGCCTTGCTGAGATCGCCGCCGAGGCTGACCGTCCGCCAGAACTCCTGGAGCTGCGCGCGGGCGCGCGCCGGCCCGCCCTCGCGCAATCCGTCGGCATAGACGACGGCGTTCATCGCGCCGGCGCTGGCGCCGCTGATGCCGATGACGTCCAGCCGCCCATCCTCGAGAAAAGCGTCGAGCACGCCCCAGGTGAAGGCGCCATGCGCGCCCCCGCCCTGCAAGGCCAGAGTGACCTTCTTCTTTTCGTCCGTCATCCCGCGGTCCAGCCGCCGTCGATGGAAATGTTGGAGCCGGTGATCTGCGCCGCGGCGTCCGAGCACAGGAACAGGACCAGCGCGGCGATCTGATCGACGGTCACGAATTCCTTGGTCGGCTGCGCCTGCAGCAGCACATCATTGATGACCTGCTCGCGGGTGAGGTTGCGGGCCTTCATCGTGTCGGGAATCTGCTTCTCGACCAGAGGCGTCCACACATAGCCGGGCGAGATGCAATTGGCGGTGACGCCGTAAGTGGCGAGCTCCAGCGCCACCACCTTGTTGAGCCCGGCTATGCCGTGCTTGGCGGCGACATAGGCCGCCTTGAAGGGCGAGGCGACCAGCGAATGCGCCGAGGCGGTGTTGATGATGCGGCCCCAGCGACGCTTCTTCATGCCCGGCGTCGCCGCGCGAATGGCGTGGAAGGCCGAGGAGAGGTCGATGGCGATGATCTGATTCCACTTCTCGATCGGGAAATCCTCGATCGGCGAGACGAATTGAACGCCGGCGTTATTGACCAGAATGTCGACCGAGCCGAGCTTCGCCTCGGCGTTTTGGATCATGGCGGCGATCTCTTCCGGCTTGGTCATATCGGCGCCGTCGTAAATGGCGGTGACGCCGAACTCTTTCTCTATGGCGGCGCGCTCCTTCTCGATCTCGGCGGAGTCGCCGAAACCGTTGAGGACGACATTGGCCCCTTCCTTGGCGAGGGCGCGGACGACGGCGAGGCCGATGCCGCTGGTGGAGCCGGTGACGACGGCGTTGCGTTTGGCGAGAGACATTCGCGCTCCTTGGTGAAAACGCGCCGACCAATGGCGCCGGAAATTATGCGTCGGGACGCAATTTAGAGCGCGTTCCGATCGAACGGTACCGTTCGATCGATCAGAATTCGCTCCAAAAGAGAGACGCTAGAGCATTATCCGATCGGATCGGATAATGCTCTAGCGTCTCGAGGTCGAGGGAACATGACGCCGCCGGCTCACTGGCTCGCCCAGAGGATGCGGGCGATCCAGCTCACCTCCTCCTTGGGCAGCACGCGGTCCGGATAGGCGGGGTTGAAGGATTTCAACTCCACCGTGCGGGTGGTCTGACGCTTCAGCTCCTTGGCGAGGACCTCACCTGAGGTGGTCTTCACGACCACGCGGTCGCCGCGGCGCACCGGGGCCGCTGGCGAGACGATGACGATGTCGCCGTCGCGATAGAGAGGGGCCATGGAGTCGCCGGAAATCTCGAGCGCGTAGGAATGCTCGTCGGCGTCGGCGAAGACGTCGATCTCGTCCCAGCCCGTGCCGGTGGCGAAGCCGGCGTCGTCGAAATAGCCGCCGACCCCGGCCTGGGCGAGGCCGATGAGCGGGCGGGCGCTGCGCGTCGGCCGCTGCCCCTTGGCCATGACCAGAGACATGAACTCGTCCAGGCTCGCCCCGGTCGCCTGCAGAACCTTGGCGATCGATTCGGTCGAGGGCCAGCGCAGCCGCCCATCGGCGGTCTGCCGCTTGGAGCGGTTGAAAGTGGTCGGGTCCAGCCCGGCCTTGCGGGCGAGGCCGGAGGCGGTGAGGCCATAGCGCTCACCGAGCGCGTCCAGCGCCGCCCAGATTTGCGCATGCGTCAGGATCTCAGCCATTGGCGGACCTCATTCCTAAAGCTAGGAATAGAACAGTCGCCTCCGCTCCGCAATTCGAGATTTGCCCTCCGGCAAAAGCGCCAACGTGGCGCCGCGCGGTCTTTTTTCCGCCAGAAATCCTCGCATTTTCAGCAAATTCCGAGGATAGCCCCGCAAGGCTCCATTGACCATGTCGCCAGGCCCGCCTATCTTGGAGCGATCGTGACCCAGCAGAGCGACAAATCTCGGCAGTATGGACAGACGGCGGCGACGCTGCTCGTCGCCTATCTGCTCGTGCTGCAGGGACTGGCCGCGGGCCTCGTCGTCGGCGCCCGCGCCGGACAGAACGCCCTCGGCAGCGCGATCTGCGTCACCGCCAAGGCGGTGGACGAGCGCTCGCAGGGTCCGCGCGCTCCCGCGCATGGCATGGACGCCTGCTGCATCCAGCATTGCACGGGGCTCGACGGCGGCGTCATCGGCAGCTTCGCCGAGCTCGAGCCGCCGCACTCGCCCGAGGCGGGAATTCTCCTGCCTCTGCGCGAATCCGGCGGTCATAAACGTCTCGCCCAACTTCCTGTCGGAGCGCGCGCTCCGCCCGTCCTCGCCGTCTGAACGCAGCCCGGAGGCTGCGCCGCTGGCGCGCCTTTCCGCTCCCGCCCCCAGCGGAGTGAAGGCGCATCCATCAGAAGACAAAAGCGAATTCGTGATCGATTCCGCATGCGCCACGATGCGCGGGGATCGACTCGAAAATCGCTCGAGAGGCCGAGTCGAGACAATGGATTATGAAGTTGCCCCCCGCGAAGGACGGCGCGCCGCGCGAACTGCGGCCGCGCCCGCTCAGGACCAGTCCAATACGCCGACGCGCCGGCGGATCGAGGTGCTGGAGACTTACTTCGGCGCCGACGGCCGCCCCGTGAAGCGCAAGAGCATAGGCGCGGCGCGTGTCGCCCGCCGCTATGACGAGCGCGGTAATAAGGTCGAGGAAGCCTATTTCAACGCTGACGGCAAGCCGACCCTGCGCAAGGGCCTCGGCGTCGCCAAAATCGCCTGGCGCTATGACGAGAGGGGCCGCCAGATCGACGCCTCCTTCTTCGACGCCGCCGGCGAGCCGGTCCAAAAGGGCGCGGCTGCGCGCGATCGGGCGCTCGCCGACGCCTGCTGAGAGCAGATCGAAATATCGATATCGGCAGGGGCGGCCGAAGCGCCGCCCGCGGCCTCGAAGCGCGATCCGATCTTATCGGACCGCGCTTTCGCATTTTCAGGGCGCTTTTCGAGCGGACAAGACCACCGCGTCGATCTCTGCGGCCAGCCGGTTGCGCGCTGGCGCTCGCCCGCCCCCGCCGATGCGGCGCTTCCGCAGGCGGAGGCGTAGCCGAAAGGCGCGACCCCTCCGGCCTAGCCTTTTTTCAGCGCCTTGACGCGGGCGCGCAGGGCGCGGGGCGCGATGATGGGCGCGCAATCGAGAATCGCCAGAAGATCGGGCTTGCGGATGTTTCCGGCGAAATCTTCCGCATAAAAGGCCTCGCCCTGCGGCAGATTCGACGCGAAGCGCGCGCCGACGCCGATCGAGGCGGCGAAATCGTCCCATTTGAATGGAACATCGACGTAGCCGCTGTCGAGATAGCCGAAAGGGACGTCATAGGCGCAGCGCAGGATAGCGGCGTGCAGAGCGCCGCAGAGAACGAAGCGCGCGCTCACGATCTGGTCGATCGTCGCTCGAATGGCGTCCCAGCTCGCGGCGATATTCGGCCGCACGACGAGATCGACGCCGGTTTCCTCGATCAGCTGCCGATCGGTTTTCGGCTCGAGAAAATGCGGCACGCAGATCGCCTTGTCGGCGAGGCCCGGATCGATGCGCGGCGCATAGAGCAAGGGCAGCAGCAATGCGGGATCGCCGAGCGGCGTCTCCGCCGGCAGGCCCAGCGCATCGCGCGTGAGCGGTCCTCGCGCGCCCAGAAAGACGCAATGCCGCCGGAACTCCTCGTTCAGCGGATGCGGGTCGCGCTTGCCGCAACACCAAAAGGCGATCTTCGGCGCGCGATAGGCGCGGGAATGGGTGAGATCGATCTCGATCTGATGATCGGAAATGACGCTGCCGATCAAGCGAACGACGTCGAAGTCGCTTTTATAGCGTCCGGCGCGTCGGTCGCGCATGCTGCGCTTGGTCAGCTCTCGATACAGCAGCTCGGAAAGCGCATCGCCGAAATTCAGCTCGCGCATCCCCTTCCGCCAATAGCCGACCATTTGGTCGCTGTAGAGGCGCGCCATCTGAATCCGTCCTCGTATCGGAGCGCCGCGTCAGCCGTTCACGATCGCGATGGCGAAGCCGTCCCAGCCCTTGGAGCCGACCGTCTGAACGGCGGTCGCGGTGACGCGGGGCTCGGCGGCGATCGCCTCGAACAGCGCTCTCGCGCCGGCGGCGTTGGCGTCCGTCCCCGCGAGCACCGAGCCCTCCCGCACCACATTGTCGACAATGATGAGGCTCCCCGGCCGCGCGAGCCTCAGCGCCCAGGCGAAGTAATTGGCGTTGTTGGGCTTATCGGCGTCGATGAAGGCGAGGTCGAAGGGACCGGCCGCCTCCGCCGCGAGCTTGGGCAGAGTGTCCAGCGCCGCGCCGACGCGAATCTCGACACGGCTCGCGAGACCGGCCTTCGCGAGATTGGCGGCGGCGACATCGGCGTGCTTCTGCTCGAGCTCCAAAGTCACCAGCCGGCCGCCCTCGGGCAAAGCGCGCGCCAGCCATATGGTGCTATAGCCGCCGAGCGCGCCAACCTCGAGAATCCGCTTCGCCCCGATGGAGCGCGCCAGCAGATGCAGCAGCTTGCCCTGCGGCGGCGAGACGTCGATCGCCGGCAGGCCGGCGGCGGCGTTAGCGGAGAGGGCAGAATCGAGATCGGCGTCGGCGCCGATCAGCCGATCGGCGATATAGGCGTCGACCTCGCTCCAGGCTTGCGATGACATTCGCCCCTCCTCCGCGCGACCAAAGGACGAGGCTCGGCGATCAGACGCCGAGCTTCTTCTGCAGATTGGTCGAGGACGTCGTGTATTGGAACAGCAGCTTCTTGTCCGGGAATATGTAGCGATGCGCCTTCTGCGCGGCCAGCGCCGCCTCGTGGAAGCCGCACAGAATGAGCTTCAGCTTGCCCGGATAGGTGTTGATGTCGCCGATGGCGAAAATGCCGGGGTGATTGGTCTCGAACTTCTCCGTGTCCACGGGAACGAGATTCTCATGCAGGTTGAGGCCCCAATCCGCCACCGGGCCGAGCTTCATCGTCAGGCCGAAGAAGGGCATCATGCGATGCGCCGACACCACCGTGTCGACATTGTCATTGCCGCGGATCGTCACCGAGGAGAGCTCGCCGTCCACGCCCTCGATCGCCGTGACCTGGCCGAGACGGAAGTCGACCCGCTTGGCGGCGATATGCTCCTGCAGCGCATTGACCGAATGCGGCGCGGCGCGGAACTGGTCGCGGCGATGGACGAGCGTCAGGCTCTTGGCGATGGGCTGCAGATTGAGCGTCCAATCCAGCGCCGAATCGCCGCCGCCGACGATGACGACGTCCCGGTCGCGGAAATCCTCCATGCGGCGCACCGCATAGAAGACGGATTTGTTCTCATAAGCGTCGATCCCGGCGATCGGCGGCTTTTTCGGCTGGAAGGAGCCGCCGCCCGCAGCGACGAAGACCACCTTGGCCTTGAACTTCGTTCCGGCGTCGGTCGTCACCTCGAAGGAGGGCTGCTCGGGCGTGCCGGTGGGCGTCAGCGTCTCGACCATCTCGTTGAAATGGAAGGTCGGATTGAAGGGCTTGATCTGCTCCAGCAGATTATCGGTGAGGCCCTGGCCGGTGACGAGCGGATGGCCCGGAATGTCGTAGATCGGCTTCTCCGGATAGAGCTCGGAGCATTGGCCGCCTGCGCGCGGCAGAATATCGATGACATGGGCTCGAATATCGAGAAGGCCCAATTCGAAAACCGCGAACAGGCCGGCCGGGCCGGCCCCGACGATCAGCGCGTCGGTCTCGATTGTCTCACTCATTGTCCATCCTTCGCCGCGTTCTAAAAACGAAATTTCGCGAGGGCGGGGCGACTTTCGTCGGACCAAAATGCGCCGAGCGCGCTTCGATCGACCATGGCCGCCGCCATCGAAACAGGCAGGCCCGGCGCGGCCAGCTCCGGTCGAAACCCGATCCCTTCACGGCCATGGTCTATAGCATCCGCGCCGTCATGCAAATGTCTTCGGGAGGTCGAAACGGACACCAAAAAAAACGCCGCGGCGAGGCGGCGTTTTGGTCCTTCGAATATCGGCCGCTTTCGTCCCTGCAGAACTCTCAGCCCTGCTGCGAGGGCGTCGTCACCACGAGGCCGTCGAGCTCCGGCCGCACGGTGATCTGGCAGCTGAGGCGCGAATTGGGCTTCACGTCGAAGGCGAAGTCCAGCATGTCCTCTTCCATCTGCGACGGCTTGCCGGCTTTCTCGACCCAGGCTTCATCGACATAGACATGGCAGGTGGCGCAGGCGCAGGCCCCGCCGCATTCGGCCGGAATCTCGGGAATATCGTTGCGGCGCGCCGTCTCCATGACCGTGGAGCCCGTCTCGCCCTCGACCGTGCGGGCCTGACCATGCGAATCGACGAAAGTGATCTTCGCCTTGGTCGGAGCGCCGCCGCCGGGCTCGGCGCCATAGCGGTTCGCTTGGTCGTAGAGGCTGGTCTTCACCATGGTGCTCTGTCTCTTCCGTTGACGTGTCGGCGCGCCTGCCGCTGGCGCAAAATTCGGCGGGCCGCCGAAGTCCCTCGCCCGAAGCTTCGGCCCGACGCTCGTCCTATTGCGCGATCAGTTATCATCGGTAGGGCGGACGCGCTAGTCTTTCCTCGAGCCTGCGACGGCGTCATGTCGCGGGCGCCTGCTCAGACTTGCGCCGCGGTCCAACGCACGATCTGACCGACGGTCGCGGTCAGCGCCTCGTCCAGCGCCTGCGTCGCCGCCGCGCCAGTGGAATGGGGCGCCGGCGCGCGGCTTGAGAAGACGCGGCCCTGCCCCACCGGCGCGCCGCGCGAATCGAGCATTCTAGCGGCGATCTCGACCACCGCCTCGGAGGTCGTCACATCGATCTCGAAACGGCGAATCTCGGTCGACAGCACATGATCCGCGATCATTCCGGCGCGCACGACCGAGCCGGCGCGGCGGCCGATGTCGAAGCCGGCGATGAGCCGCGCCTGCACGAGCCGCGGCAGCCGGTCCACCCATTGCGCCTCGGCGAGATTGGCGACCTCGTTCGGCCCGGTGCGCACGACGATGCGATCGGAGTCGATGGGCTGCACCGCCTGCGGCTCGGCGACAGCGAGCGTGCCGCGCAAGGGCCGCGCCAGCGCGCGCCCAGCCTCGCCGGGACCGCCGAGATCGAAGCTCTCGCGCTGCGGCGCGCCGCCGCAAGCCGCGAGCGCCAGAGCGGCGAGCAGAATGAGTGAGAGCGACGCTCTCGACGGCGTCATGGACCGATCCTTCCCGCTGATCGCGCGCGACGCCGCGGCGCTTTCCCTGGTATCTTTTTCGACGCGTTCCAACGCCGAACCGGCGTCCACTTCGGCTGGAACGCTGTAGTGATTCCAAGCTTACTCGAACGTCGCTGGCCATCAAAGAGCGACGCCTCTACTTGCCGCGCAATGCGTGACCGCGAAAGGGGCGCGCTCACCCTCCCCTTCAGGGGGAGGGTCGGACCGCAAAAGCGGTCCGGGGTGGGGTTCGACTGCGAAGACTCGGGGCGTCACCCCCTCCCGAGCGCCTGCGGCGCTCGACCTCCCCCCTCGAGGGGGAGGTGGAAAACGCCTCTTCCGGCTCATCGTCTCGTTCACCCAATTGCGCCTTCTCACCCGAGCGCTCGATCACTTACCGCGATATTCAGGCAGAGCCGGGCTCGCGCCAAAGATCACCTGCTGCGGATTCTTTTCCAGCGAGCGCACGGCCCGCTCCACCGTCTCCAGCGTCTTGCGCGCATCGACGGCCAGCTGCTCATATTGCTTCAAGCCGCCGCCGGAGAAACTCCTCAGATTCGCCGAAGCGCCGGCGATGTCGGTCGCGATGCTGTTCAGCTTCTTGGGGTCGATCGCGACGAGAAGCTTGTCGATGCGGGCCGGCAGCGGCTTCATCGAGGCGCTGATCTCCGACATGTCGTGGATGAAGGAGTCGATTCCGCCGGAATTATCGGCGAGCGCCTTGGTGAATTTCTCGGTGTTTCGCAGCGTGTCCGAGATAGTCTGCGAATTGGCGTCGAGCAATTTGCCCACCTTGTCGAGAACCTCAGTGGCGGTCGACGAGAGCTTCTGCACATTCTCGAGAATATTCTGAAACTCGGAGCGCTCGCCCTCTATGACGGGATAAGTCTCGCCCTGCCGGGCGCGCAGCTCCTCCGCGCCCGGCGTGCCGCCGGTGAGCGACACATAGGAGACGCCGGTGAAGCCGGCCTGCTCGAGACGCGCGCGCGTGTTGGTTTTGACCGGCGTCTTGCGGTCTATGCTGACGAGCACGTCGACGCGGCTCGGATCCTGTTCGGAAATGGCGAGCTGCGTCACCTCGCCCACCTTCAGCCCGTTGAAGCGCACGTCGCCGCCGCGCAGCAGGCCGCTGACCGAGCCGTTGAAATGCACCTCATAGGTCTTGTATTGCGCCGTCTGGCTCGCTCCCGAGAACCAGAAGACGAAGCCGAAGGCCGCGAACACCACGGCGAGGGCGAAAGCGCCGATGAGGGCGAAATTGGCGCGGGTTTCCATGGGGCCTACTCTCGTCCTCGCATATTCGTCTTGCGCGCGTCGAGCGCGCCGGAGAGGCGCGATCCGCGCACGCCGTGGAAATAAGCCTTCAGCCAAGGATGCTCGCAAGCGAGCATCTCCTCCATCGGCCCGGCGGCGATAACCTTTCCCTCGGCGAGCGCGGCGATGCGGTCGCAGATGGAATAGAGGCTGTCGAGATCATGCGTCACCATGAAGACGGTCAATCCGAGCGTATGTTGCAGAGTGGCGATCAGCTCGTCGAATTCCGCCGCGCCTATGGGGTCGAGGCCGGAGGTCGGCTCGTCGAGAAAGACCAGCTCCGGGTCGAGGGCGAGCGCGCGGGCGAGCGCCGCGCGCTTGATCATGCCGCCCGATAATTCGGCCGGAAATTTGTCCGCCGCGCTCGCGGGCAGGCCGACCAGCTCGAGCTTCAGCATCGCCAGCTCGTCCATCAGCCGCGCCGAAATATGCCCGGTCTCGCGCATGGGCATTTGAATGTTCTGCCGCACGGTGAGGCTGGAAAACAGCGCGCCGTTCTGAAACAGCACGCCCCAGCGCCGCTCGACGCGCCGGCGCTCGGCCGAGGTCAGCGCGTCGCGATCGCGCCCGAACAGCTCTATGAGGCCGGAGCGCTTATCGACGAGGCCGAGAATGGTGCGCATCAGCACCGATTTGCCCTGCCCCGAGCCGCCGACGAAGCCCAGCA
The DNA here is from genome assembly GCF_004366495.1 of Methylosinus sp. sav-2. Taxonomy (NCBI): domain Bacteria; kingdom Pseudomonadati; phylum Pseudomonadota; class Alphaproteobacteria; order Hyphomicrobiales; family Methylocystaceae; genus Methylosinus; species Methylosinus sp. sav-2. The sequence goes on along the minus strand of NZ_SOEJ01000002.1, from coordinate 288,486 downwards.
CCTCGCCGCGATAGACATCGAGATCGAGGCCGCGCATCACCAAGCTCTGCCCGAAGGCGACGAAGAGATCGCGCACGCGAATGACCGTCTCGCGCGTCGCGGCGGGCTTTTCGATCGTCTGCGAGGCGAGGTCGGTCATCGGGCTAATATTTGATCGCGGCGAAGAAGATGGCGAAGAAGCCGTCGAGCACGATGACCATGAAGATCGCCTTCACCACAGAAGCCGTGACATGGCGGCCGAGCGATTCGGCCGAGCCTCTGGTCGCCATGCCCTCCATAGCGGCCACCATGCCGATGACCAGCGCCATGAATGGCGCCTTTATGAGGCCGACGATGAAAGTGTTGCGGCCGATCGCCGCCTGCAGCAGCGAGAGATAGGCCGCCGGGCTGATGCCCTCATAGACCCAGCACACCAGAAGGCCGCCGAACAGCGCCGACATATCGGCGATGAAGGTGAGCAGCGGCAGCGACAGAACCAGCGCCAAGACGCGCGGCGTCACCAGCACCTCGACCGGCGAGAGGCCCATGACGCGCAGGGCGTCGACCTCCTCCCGCATCTTCATCGAGCCGAGCTCGGCGGTGATGGCGGAGCCGGAGCGGCCGGCGATCATGATGGAGGTGAGCAGCACGCCGAGCTCGCGCAGCACCAAAATGCCGATGAGATCGACCGCATAGGCGCCGGCGCCGAAGCGTCGCAGCTGGAATATGCCCTGCTGCGCGACAATGGCGCCGACGAGCAGATTGATGAGCGCGATGATCGGCAGGCTGCGAAAGCCGAAGCTCTCCATATGATAGACGAGCGAGGTGAAGCGAAAGCGTCCCGCCGCCATGAGCGAGACGCCCGAGGCGACGACGAACTCGCCGAGAAAGCCCACGCCGCTATAGGCGTCCTGCGCCGCCGAGACGACGGAGCGGCCGAGATCGGCGAGAATATCGACGACGAGCAGGCGACGGCAGCGCGACGGCGCCTCGAAGGGACGAAACTTCGTCTCTTGCAGCAAGATGACATGCTCCGGCCGCGCGCCCTCCAGCGAGACGGAGACCCCGGCATGGGCGAGCTCGTCCATGGCGCGGCCGATGATCCAGGCGCCGGCGGTGTCGAGCCGGACGATTTGCGCGAGATCGACGATAGCGCGAGCGGCGCCGCGGGCGGCGGCGGCCATGCCGGCGGCGTCCTTCTCCAGCGCGGCGGAATCGGCGAGCACCCATTCGCCGCCCAGCGCGAAGCGCGCGGTCTCGCCCTCTCGTCGCGACGAGAGGCGGGCCGTATGGTCGAGGTCCGTGGCCATGCCTATTTTCGGCCCTATGGGCCGGCGGCTCCCTTTCTCCGCGCCCCGCAGCGTCTTAACTTCCGCCGCAGCCAGAGTCGAGCGCGAGCCTGGCCGCGGCGCCCGCAGTCTCTCTGTTTCAACTGGAAAAATCGCTATGGGCGTCCAACTGACCATTTCCGTCGAACGTTTCCCCATCGCCGGGCGATTCGTCATCTCGCGCGGCGCCAAGACCGAGGCCGTCGTGGTGGTGGCTCAGCTCGCCGACCGCGACGCCATTGGCCACGGCGAATGCGTGCCCTACGCCCGCTATGGCGAGAGCGTCGAGAGCGTCGTCGATCAGCTGGAGAGCGTGCGCGATCTGCTGGAGGCCGGCGCCGATCGCGCAGCGCTGGCCGCTCTGCTGCCGCCGGGCGCGGCCCGCAACGCCGCCGATTGCGCGCTCTGGGATTTGGAGGCGAAGCGCACCGGCGTTTCCGCCTATCGGCTCGCCGGCCTCCTGCGCATGGAGCCGCTCGTCACCGCCTATACGATCTCGGTCGGAACGCCGGAAGAAATGCGCGAGGCCGCGGCCAAGGCCGCGCATCGCCCGCTGCTGAAGGTGAAGCTCGCCGGAGATGGCGACGCCGAACGCATTGCGGCCGTGCGCGCCGGCGCGGGCGATTCGGCGCTGATCGTCGACGCCAACGAGGCATGGCGCGAAGAAAATTTCGTCGCCAATAGCGAAGCTTGCGCGAAAGCCGGCGTGAAGCTGATCGAGCAGCCGCTGCCGGCGGACGCCGATGAAGCGCTCGCGCGCCTCCCCCGCCCCGTGCCGATCTGCGCCGATGAGAGCGTGCACGACCGCATCGGCCTCGTCGCGCTGGTCGGGCGCTATGACGCCGTGAACATAAAGCTGGACAAGACCGGCGGCCTCACCGAGGCGCTGGCGCTCGCCGCCGAGGCGCGGCGGCTCGGCCTCTCGATCATGGCCGGCTGCATGGTCGGCACCTCGCTGGCCATGGCCCCGGCGCTGATCGTCGCGCAAGGGGCCGAGTTCGTCGATCTCGACGGACCGCTGCTGCTGGCGAAGGACCGCGAGCCGGGGCTGCGCTACGAGGGGTCGCTGGTGTATCCGCCGGAGAGGGAGCTGTGGGGGTGAGAGGGCGATGTTGGTCGCCCGCAATCTTGTCACGGAGACCGAAGAACCGGTTCCCTCGCACTTTTGATACGATAGAGGACGTGCCGCCTCGACTCGTGCCCTACTGGAAAATTCGGATAGTCGAAATCGTCGCTCGCTTCGTAACTCATCCCGAGCCGCTCCATGACACGACGCGAGCGCTGATTGCCCTGCGCCGTGAATGACACGACTTCCGACAAACCGAGAACACGGAAAGCGTGATCGAGCACGGCTCTCGCGGCCTCGGTCGCATAGCCGTGTCCCCAGTGCTGGCGCGCGAGCCGCCATCCGATCTCCACGCAAGGGGTGAAATGCGCGACGAAGGCCGGCTCGGCCAATCCGACGAATCCGAGAAACGGCGCGACGCCAGGCGCTTCGACCGCCCATAAGCCGAACCCGTTTTCGACGAGCCTCGCTTGCGCGCGATCGGCGAATGCGTCGCTCTGCGCACGGTCGAGCGGCCGAGAGAAGTGCTTCATAACGCGAAGATCGGCGTTGAGCGCCGCAAAGGGTTCCCGATCGGAATCCCGCCAAGCGCGAAGGCGAAGCCGCTCAGTGAGCAAAATCGGCGCTTCCATGATCGCATTCCCGAAACTCACGCCACCTTCGGCGCGAGTCGCGGAATGGAAACGCTCGCCCGCGCCCGGGCTCGCGCGAGATCATAGGCGATCTGCATCCGCATCCAGGCGTCGGCCGATCCGCCGAAAGCCTGCTCGAGCCGCAGCGCCATTTCCGGCGTGAGTCCGTGATGACCGTTGATCAGTCGATAGAGCTGCTGCCGCGTCACGCCGAGCCCCTTCGCCGCCTCGGCGACGCTCAGGCCCAGCTCCTCGATATTGTCTCGGATGAGCCCACCGGGATGGGCAGGATTTTTCATCATCGCCCGCGCCTTCATCAGTGATAGTCGATAAAATCGACATCTTCGGCTGCGCCGTCCTGGAAACGGAAGACGATCCGCCAGTTCGCCCGCACCGTCACCGCCCAAAAACCCTTCAGCTCTCCTTTGAGAGTGTGGAGACGGAAGGTCGGCTGATCCATGTCCTCCGCCCGATCCGCGGCATCCAGAAAAGACAGAATGCGACGAATGCGCTCGATCAAATCGGGTGGCAATCTGCTCCCGTCGTCACTCTCGAACAACCGCCGCAATCCCTTGTGCCGAAAGCTCGCGATCATGACGATTTGTAACTTGTAACGCGACAGGTGTCAAACTCGAGCAGACCCCGTCTTCGACCCGATCCTCGAAACATGCTATTGGAAACCGCCTCCGCCCGAGGCGAGTCCCCCCTTCGAAAATCCCGAGGCCATCCCCATGCCCACCAAGGCCTATGCGGTCCAATCCGCCACGGCGCCTTTTGCGCCCCTCTCCATCGAGCGCCGCGCGCCGGGACCGAAGGATGTCGCGATCGACATTCTCTTTTGCGGCGTCTGCCATTCCGATCTGCACACGGCGCGCAGCGAATGGCCGGGCACGCGTTACCCTTGCGTGCCGGGCCATGAGATCGTCGGCCGCGTGACCGCCGTCGGCGCGGAGGCGACACGGTTCAAAGTGGGAGACATCGCCGCCGTCGGCTGCATGGTCGACAGCTGCCGCCACTGCGTCTCCTGCGACGATGGGCTCGAGCAATATTGCGAGCATGGCTTTGTCGCCACCTACAACGGCGCGCTCGACGGCTCCGGCGAGAACACTTTCGGCGGCTATTCGACGGCGATCGTCGTCGACGAGCATTTCGTGCTCGCCATTCATCACGAGGAGGCGCAGCTCGCCGCCGTCGCGCCGCTGCTCTGCGCCGGAATCACCACATGGTCGCCGCTCAAACATTGGGGCGTCGGGCCGGGCAAGAAGGTCGGCGTCGTCGGCATTGGCGGGCTCGGCCATATGGGCGTGAAGCTCGCCCATGCGCTGGGCGCGCATGTCGTCGCCTTCACCACCTCGCCGTCGAAACGCGAGGCCGCTCTCGCGCTCGGGGCCGACGAGGTCGTGGTCTCCAAGGATGCGGAGGCCATGGCGGCCCGCGCGGGCAGCCTCGACTTCATTCTCGATACGGTCGCCGTCAGCCATGATCTCGACGCCTATGTGAATCTGCTGAAGCGCGACGGCGTGCTGACTCTGGTGGGCGTGCCGGAGACGCCGCATCCCTCGCCATCGGCGGGCGGGCTGATCTTCAAGCGGCGGCAGATCGCCGGCTCGCTGATCGGCGGCATAAAGGAGACGCAGGAAATGCTCGATTTCTGCGCCGAGAAGGGCATTGTCGCCGATATAGAAACGATCGCCATGCAGGAGATCGAGACGGCCTATGCGCGCATGGTGAAGAGCGATGTGAAATATCGCTTCGTCATCGATATGGCGTCGCTGAAAGCCGCGTGAGCATCACGAGGGCTCGCCGGCTCTAGTTTCAACGCGTTTCCAACGCCGAACCAGCGTCCACTTCGGCTGGAAACGCTCTAATGAAAGTCGAGCAGCGAGCCCTTGTCGATCTTGAACAGATTGGCGTCCGGCGCGCTGCTGCGGTCGACGTTGAACAGCGACACCAAGGTCTCATAGCCCTGCGGGTCGGAGACCTGCCATTGCTTGAGCAGGAAGGTCTTGGAATCGAAGATCAGCTTGATCTTCGACGTGCCGCCGAAGGTCGCCTTGTCCTCTATGGAGATGGAGGCGCCGGCGTCGTCGATCACGACATCGACGAGCTTCACATCCTTTTGCAGATCGATCTTCTCGTTGAGAAGGAATTTCAGCGGCGTCTGATTGATGAAATAGAGGTCCTGCGTATTGAGCTTGCGATCGCGCACGGCGACCTGCACGCCGTCGGAGACAACCTCCATCGTGGCCGGCTGCGCATATTCGAAGCGCATGCGCCCGACCTTATGCACATAGAGCTTGCCCTCGGCCCGGCGGCCGTCGCCGCCGATCTGCACGAAATCGGCCGTCATGACGGGAGAGGAGTTGAGCGAGGCCTCGGCGCGCTTGATCGCCTCGTCACGGGTGAGCGGCGCCTGGGGCTGAGCCGCCACAGCGACGGCGGCGGCGGCTCCGCCCACTGCGACGGCGCCCACCGCGGCCTTGGCCGCGTCCGGAACCGCGGGCGCCGAGGCCGGCGGCTTGGCGGCGGGGGGGGCAGCTTTGGGGTCGGCCGGCTTGGCCTGCGCGGTTTTGGGATCGGCGGGCCTCGGCTTCGCTTTGGCGGCGGCGACCGGCTTGCCCTTGGCCGCTGGCTTTCCCGCCTGAGCCTTGGCGGCCGGCGCCGGATGCGGCTTTTTCTTCTGCTCCACGGCCTGAGCGCCGGAGGCGGCGAGAAGGGTGAGAACCAGCGCGGCGGCGAGAGGCGATTTCACAGGAATTGGTGCTCCAGACGATTTCGGCGCGGCTGATCGGGAGCCGTCCGCCGTCCTCACTAGGACGGCGATATGGCTAATGTTGGATCATATACGCGGAGCACGATTGCGTCGCCCTGACGTCGGCGCCCTCTCGGCGAGCGGCGGCTCTCGCGCGAGCGTGCTCTGACGCACAGTCGCCGGCGCGCATCCGCGCAAGATCACGGCGCCGGAGCGAGAACGCTCCAATTGCCGCCGGAGAATTTCATGGATTACGAAGCCATTGCCAACCGCAGCCTGCTCGACGCCACATTATGGGCGCGGCAGGAATGGGTGACCGTGGGCGACAACGCCCATGGCGGCCGGGTTCGCGTGCCTTTTCAGGATTCCATCCAGGGCTTTCAGCTGCTTCCCGCGCAAATGCGGCCGTTGGATCTCTATCGTTCGCCGAGCACGAAATTCGAGGATTTCGCGACGAGGTGGGAGAAGCGCTACAGCCTCCTCTTCGCCAACCGCAGCACGAAAATGTCGCTCGCGCCGGTCGTCGATCAAAAGCCCTTCTACGCTTATGATTATCCGGTCGTCGGCAAATTCGCCGCCTATCCGGTGATCGGACATATCGGAAGAGTGTTGGTCGAGAACATCATCGTTCAACGCAAATTCGCCACCAAGAACGACGGCGAGACGCGCATAAAGGAACTTCGGGCGATATTGGATCAAGATATCGCCTATGTGGAAGAGGATTATCCGAATGCGGGCGATTGGGGCTCCTTCGCTCACTTCAACAATATCGGGCCGAATTACTTCGAGCTGCTGATCGACCCCGAGGGCCGAATCCTGGCGATCCTTGGTTCCGGCGGGAGCGAGCCCGGACTCGTTTCGGAAGACCCGCTGAGCTATGTGATAGCGGGCTATGGTCTCGTCAAGCTCGCTGCGAAGGGCGGCAGAGTCGTCTTGAAGCTGCTCGCGCAAAGGGCCGCCCGCAAGGCCTTGGAGCGCAACGCTCTACACCCTGCGATGGTCCGCCTCGCCAAGACGGCTGCCGATCTGCAGGACAAGAACCCAATTCGAACGGCCGAATTGCTGACCGCGCCGCGTCGATTTCGACATACGCTCACATCGGAACTGCCGGGCGTCAGCTATGCGCGGATCGAGATGGAAGGCTCGCTGCGGCTCTCGACGGGCGCGGCGGCCCATTATGGCGAGGGCGTCTACGCCTGGCACGCGGGAGCGACAGGCGTCGGAACCTATATCGACATAGAGGTCGCCGCCGGAGCGGCCGTCGAGACGTTGAAAGTCGGCGCGCAGAGCTGGGTTCGGATCGTGCCTGCGCAAGGCGCCGTGCTGAGCGTGCGGATCGTCGCGACGAACCTCGCAAAGGAAGCGATCGAGATGGGCCGAATGCTCGTGAGATGAGCGGCGCGAAGCGCGAGGGGAAGCTCCAAAAGGCGCAAGTGAAGCTTTCCTCGTCCTTCGAGACGCCCGCTTCGCGAGCTCCTCAGGATGAGGAAAGCTTCACCCCCACATTCGCTGAAATCCCTCACGCCGCGTCTATGTCGAACGCCCCGCGATCTATCCCGCCGCCCACCAGAATCTCGCGCTTGCCGGCGTGATTGGCCTGGCCCACCACGCCTTCGCGCTCCATCTGCTCCACCAGCGAGGCGGCCTTGTTGTAGCCGATCGACAGGCGCCGCTGAATGTAGCTCGTCGAGCATTTGCGGTCGCGCAGCACGATCGCCACGGCGCGATCGTAGAGATCGGCGCCCTCCTCCGCATCCATGGAGCCCGGCGCGGCGCTCTCCACCGCCTCCTCGGAGGGCTCGTCCTCCGTGGTGATGGCGTCGAGATATTGCGGCTGGCCTTGCGTCTTCAAATGCGCGACGATCTTCTCGACCTCATTGTCCGAGACGAAAGGCCCGTGCACGCGCGAGATGCGGCCGCCGCCGGCCATATAGAGCATGTCGCCCTGGCCCAAGAGCTGCTCGGCGCCCTGCTCGCCCAAAATGGTGCGGCTGTCGATCTTCGACGTCACCTGGAAGGAGATGCGCGTCGGGAAATTGGCCTTGATCGTGCCGGTGATGACATCGACCGAAGGACGCTGCGTCGCCATGATGAGATGAATGCCGGCCGCGCGCGCCATTTGCGCGAGGCGTTGAATCGCGCCCTCAATGTCCTTGCCGGCGACGAGCATCAGATCCGCCATCTCGTCGACGATGACGACGATGAAGGGCAGAGGATGCAGCTCCATCTCCTCGCGCTCGAAAATCGCCTCGCCGGTCTCGCGATCGAAGCCGGTCTGCACTGTGCGGGTGATGATCTCGCCCTTGGCCTGCGCCTCGACGACGCGCTGATTGAAACCCTCGATATTGCGCACGCCGAGCTTGGACATTTTCTTGTAGCGGTCCTCCATCTCGCGCACCGCCCATTTGAGCGCCACCACCGCCTTTTTGGGGTCGGTGACGACGGGCGTCAGCAGATGGGGGATGTTGTCATAGACCGAAAGCTCGAGCATTTTCGGATCGACCATGATGAGGCGGCACTCTTCCGGCTTCATCCGGTAGAGCAGCGACAGGATCATCGTGTTGATGGCGACCGATTTGCCGGAGCCGGTGGTGCCGGCGACGAGAAGATGCGGCATGCGCGCGAGATCGACGATGACCGGCTCGCCGCCGATCGTCTTGCCGAGCGCTATGGCGAGACGATGCTTGGTCTTCTCGAAATCCTCGCAGGCGAGCAATTCGCGCAGGAAGACGGTCTCGCGGCGATGGTTGGGCAGCTCTATGCCGATGGCGTTGCGGCCAGAGACCACGGCGACGCGCGCCGAGACCGCCGACATCGAGCGGGCGATATCGTCGGCGAGGCCGATCACGCGCGACGATTTGATTCCCGGCGCGGGCTCCAGCTCATAGAGCGTGACCACCGGGCCTGGCCGCACGTTGATGATCTCGCCCTTGACGCCGAAATCCTCGAGCACGCCTTCCAGCAGGCGGGCGTTCTGCTCCAGCGCATCCTGCGAGATTTTGGCGGCGGCAGCCTGCTTCTTGGGCTCGCTCAGCAGCAGCAGCGGCGGCAGCTCGTAGCGATGCTGCTCATTGCGGCTCTCGAACAAAGTGGGCTGGCGCTCGCGCATCACGCGCTTGCCCTGCTTCAGCGGCCCGACGGGCTCCATCACGCGGGCGGAGGCCGGCGGCGGCTCGTCGTAATCCTCCTCGCGCGGCGCAGCGGCGGCTGCGGCGGCGCGCGCGGGCGCCGGCGGCGGGACGAAGGAGAAGGCGTCGAAAACCGGCTCGCGGCGGGCGGAGAGCAAAGGCGGGCCGGACGGCTCCTCGATCTCGACCGGCTTACGACGGCGCGCCAGCAGCGCGGCGAAACGACGCGTCACGAGCGTCTTTATGGTGAGGCCGGCGTGAATGAGCGCGCCCAGCGAGACGATGGCGACGCCCGGCTCGTCATCCTCTTCCTCCTCGTCGATTCGGCGGTCGGCGGGCTCGTCCTCGGCATGGGCGGATGCGGCGGCCTCGAAGCCGAAGCCGGCGGCGCCGGTGAGGGCGAGAATGGCGGTTCCGGCGCCGACCAGCGCCACCAGCGCCATGGCCGCCGCCGAATCGCCGAAGAAGCGGCGCGGCAGCGCCAGCACGGCGTCGCCGAGCACGCCGCCGAGCCCGGTGGGCAGCGGCCAGCGGTCGGTGACGGGCAGAAGCGAGACGACCGCCGCCGCCGCGAGCGCGCCGATGATCCACAAGCCGAAGCGCAGCAGCGGCCGATGCAGCGCGCGCTGCGTGACGAGCCGCAGGCCCTGCGCGGCGATCGGCAATATCGCCGCGATCGCCGCGAGGCCGAACAGCTGCATCAATATATCGGCGGCGACCGCGCCGCCGGAGCCGAGCAGATTGCGCACCCGCCCGGTGGTCGCATGATTGAAGGAGGGATCGCGCGCCGACCAGGAGACCAGCGCCAGAGCCGCCGCGACCGAGGCCGCTATCAGCGCCGCGCCGGCGAGCTCCGCGGCTCGGCGCGCCGTGAATTCGCGCACCGGCTCGGAAACGTGACGGAATGCGTTGCTGCGCATCATGACGAACGAGCCCACTCGTGCGACGAATCGAAAAATACAGCGAAGCGCGCCGAAAACGGGCGCGCTCGGCTGACGTGACGGCCGAGGGTAGGCAGGCGGGGTTAAGGGGCGATTAACCCTGACGCCGCCTCATCGGCCGGTTCCGGCCGCCGCGCTCAGATCTGTCCCGACTCGGGCGGGCCATAGCCCATCTCCGGCAGGGCGTAGACCTGATAGCTATAGACATTTTTCAATGCTTCCTGCGGCGTCATGCGCCGGTAGTCGTGCCGTCCGGCTTCGCGCGCCGCGCCATTCGGCTTGGGATGCGGCGTGCTGACGTGATCGATCTCGCGCCCGGATCGGAAACGGCCGCCACAATAATGTCCCAGCTCGTGGATGATCACCGGGAGGCTGCCGAACCGCTCATTGGCGACATAAATGTAGGCGCCCTGCTCGCCGGATTCGATTTCTGCGATGCTGAAAGAATATCCGCCCACATGCGCATAGGCGAGAGCGTCCTCGCGATAGTGATCCGACAATTGGAAAAGCGGGAAGCTGCCGGCGATGAATTTGGTCAGAGCGGCGTTCATCCGCTGGTAGATCGTCGACACCGCGTCGATATTCTCCAGCGGATAGGCCGCCTTATGGAATTTGAAATGCCAATCCGCCTCGCGTTTCAGCTGCGCGTTGGAGAATAGCGGGCTCGGCAATGCGTAGGAGGACCGCACGACCGAAAGGCGGTGGAGCGCGTTCATCACCCGCGCTCGCGCGACCGGAGCCTGCTTCCGCGCGATCTCCAGCAAATCGGTTCGGCTCCCCCAATTGGCGATGACATTCATCTTGTCGATCGTCCATTTTCCAGGATCGACGCGTCCATCCGGGCGCCAGCCGTCATGGAATTGCGGATTTGCCGGGAACTGCTTTTTTTGGAAGTCGAGAATGGCGCCGCGCGTCAGCGGCCCGCATATTCCGTCTGTCGCCAACAGCGGCGCGGGACCGCCGTTGATCTTCGGAATCTTGTCGATAAGCTGCTGAATCTTCAGCACGTCAGAATAGGAATTGACGCCGCCGAGACCGACGGATTCGGAAATCCGAACCTCGTCCGGCTTGCGCGCCGGCGGCGCATCCGCGGAACGATAATCGATAATGCCGTGCGATTTGCAAACACACCAACGCATTCGCGGCCCCCGCCCTCGATTAAAGAAACAATCGCTCGAATACCGCTTCGATCGTAGGAGGACGGTCGAAGCTGCTGGGACCTTTTGGCCACAAAATCTACGTCGATCGCCGAGCGATCTTCTCGCACGCCACAATGAAAGATAATGTGCGCCCGCGCACGAGAGGACGCAAGCACCCCGCCCCTCGGCCCGCCGCCACTCGCGCCGCGCGACAGGCTCGCGCAAGGCGCGCGGATAGACTGCGTGACAGGCGCGTCCCGATTCGCCGAGGACCGCCCTCGCATTCTCGAGGAGACCGCGCGTGAAGGCCGTAATATTCGCAGGCGGTCTCGGCACGCGCCTCAGCGAGGAGACCGACAATCGCCCCAAGCCCATGATCGAGATCGGCGGCAAGCCGATCTTGTGGCACATAATGAAGATCTACTCGCAGCACGGGGTCAACGAGTTCATCGTCTGCCTCGGCTATAGAGGCTATTTCATCAAGGACTATTTTACGAACTACTTCCTTCATATGAGCGACGTCACCTTCGATCTCGCCGAGAACAAGACCATCGTCCATAATAAAATGGCCGAGCCCTGGCGGATCACACTGGTCGACACCGGCATAGAGACGATGACCGGCGGACGTCTGAAGCGCATCGCAGATTATCTCCCCGACAACGAGCCCTTCTGCCTCACCTATGGCGATGGCGTCGCCGATATCGATATCGCCGGCGAGATCGACTATCACCGCGCCCATGGCCGGCTCGCGACCATGACGGTGGTGCGTCCGCCCGGCCGCTTCGGCGCCGTCACCATGGATGGCGACGACATTCTCTCTTTCGATGAAAAGCCGCGCGGCGACGGCGGCTGGATCAATGGCGGCTTCTTCGTGATGTGGAAGAAGGCGCTCGATTATATCGACGGCGATTTGACCGCGCTCGAGCAGCAGCCGCTGACCCGCATCGCCGCCGACGGGCAGCTGCGCGCCTATCGCCATGACGGCTTCTGGCAATGCATGGACACGCTGCGCGACAAGCGTTTCCTCGAGCAATTGTGGAGCGGCGGCGAGGCGCCCTGGAAGGTCTGGGCGTGAGCAGAATTCGTGGCGATCGAGGCGAGCCTGAAGGCTCGCGGTCCAGGGCGCTGTTTGGACCGCGAGCCTTCAGGCTCGCTCTTCCGCAATTGGCGAACGCCCAATGACGCCGCAATTTTGGGCCGGCAAGCGCGTCCTCGTCACCGGACACACCGGCTTCAAGGGCGGCTGGCTCTCCTTATGGCTGATGCGACTCGGCGCGAATGTGGCGGGCTACGCCCTGGCGCCGCCGACCGAGCCCAGCCTTTTCGCGCTCGCGCGCCTCGACCAGAAGATGACGAGCGTCATCGGCGACATTCGCGACGCCGCGCGGCTGGCGCGCGCGGTGCGGGAGCTCGAGCCGCAGATCGTCTTCCATCTCGCGGCGCAGCCGCTCGTGCGCTACTCCTACGCCAATCCGATCGAGACCTTCGAGGTCAACGCCCTCGGCACTGCGCATCTGCTGGAGGCGCTGCGCGGCGCGCCCTCGGCCCGCGCCATCGTCATCGTCACCAGCGACAAATGCTATGAGAATCGCGAATGGCCCTGGGCCTATCGCGAGAATGAGGCGATGGGCGGCTTCGATCCCTATAGCGCCAGCAAAGGCTGCGCGGAGCTCGTCGCCGCCTCCTTCCGCAATTCCTATTTTGCAACAGCCGATCACCCCACACGAGGCGCAGCATTGGCCACGGCCCGCGCCGGAAATGTCATCGGCGGCGGCGATTGGGCGGCGGATCGGCTCGTGCCCGATATTTTGCGCGCGTTGGAGCGCGGCGAGACGGCGCAAATACGTTTTCCGCGCGCGGTGCGTCCCTGGCAGCATGTGCTGGAGCCGCTCGCCGGCTATCTGACGCTGGCCGAGCGCCTGCGGAACGATGGCGCGCCCTTCGCGGAAGCCTGGAATTTCGGCCCCGATCCCTCCGGCGAGCGCACGGTGGGAGAGATGGCCGACGCGCTCTGCCGCGCCTATGGCGAGGGCGCCGGCTGGACGAAGAGCGGCGGCGACGAGCCGCATGAGGCGCATTTGCTGAAACTCGATTCCGCCAAGGCGCGCAGCCGGCTCGGCTGGCGCCCGCAATGGTCGATCTTCGAGGCGCTGGAGGCGATCGTCGATTGGGAATCGCGCCGCCGCCGCGGCGAGGATGTGGCGACCACATCGCTCGCCCAGATCGACGCCTATGAGAGACGCATGGACGCCGCTGAGCGCGGCGCGAGCACGCCCGGAGCAATGATATGACGCCGCCCGCAGCCGCCGCCTCGCACGCCCCCGCCGAGACGGCGGATGAGAAAGACGCGCTGCGCGAGCAGATTTTGGCGCTTGTCGGCCGCTACGCCGAGATCGCCCATGCGACGCCGGAGTTTCGCCCCGGGGCCTCGGCCGTCCCGGTCTCCGGCAAGGTCTATGGTGCGCGCGAGATGCAGACGCTCGTCGATTCGGCGCTGGATTTTTGGCTCACCACCGGACGATTCAATGCGGCTTTCGAGAAGGCGCTGGAAAAGTTCATCGGCGTCCGGCATGCGTTGACCGCCAATTCCGGGTCCTCGGCCAATCTTCTGGCGCTCACCGCGCTGACCTCGCCGCTGCTGAAGGAGCGCGCGCTTCAGCCCGGCGACGAGGTCATCACCGTCGCCGCCGGCTTTCCGACGACGCTCAATCCCATTTTGCAGAATGGGATGACGCCCGTCTTCGTCGATGTCGACATACCGACCTATAATATCCGCGCCGATCTCATAGAGGCGGCGATCTCGCCGCGCACGCGCGCCATAATGATCGCCCATACGCTCGGCAATCCGTTCGATCTCGCAGAGGTGACGCGCATCGCCGAGAAGTACGGCCTGTGGCTGGTCGAGGATTGCTGCGACGCGCTCGGCTCGCTCTATGATGGACGCCAGGTCGGCACATTCGGCGACATAGGCACGCTGAGCTTCTATCCCGCGCATCACATCACAATGGGCGAAGGCGGCGCGGTGTTCACCTCGCGCTCCGTGCTGCGCCGCAGCGTCGAATCCTTCCGCGACTGGGGCCGCGACTGCTGGTGCGCGCCGGGCAAGGACGACACTTGCAAGAAGCGCTATGAGTGGCAATCAGGAGATCTGCCCTTCGGCTATGATCACAAATATGTCTATCAGCATCTCGGCTATAATCTGAAGATCACCGATATGCAGGCCGCCGTGGCGCTGGCGCAGATGGAGCGCCTGCCGGGCTTCATCGAGGCCCGCAAGCGCAATTTCGCGCTGCTGAAAGAGGCGCTGCGCCCCTATGAGGATGTTTTCCTGCTGCCCGAGGCGACGCCGCGCAGCGATCCCTCCTGGTTCGGCTTCGCGCTGACGCTGCGCGAGAATGCGCCTTTTGGACGCGAGGCGCTGCTGCAGCATCTCGCCGAGCGCCGCATCGGATCGCGGCTGCTGTTCGGCGGCAATCTTTTGCGCCAGCCTTATATGAAGGACCGCCCGCATCGCGTCGCCGGCGCGCTCTCCGCCACCGATGTCATTATGCGCCGCACTTTCTGGGTCGGCGTCTATCCCGGATTGAGCGAGGCGCATATCGCCTATATCGCCGAGTCGATCGGCGCCTTCCTCGCGGATGCAGGACATTGGCGCGCCGCCTGAGCGTGCGACGAACGGAACACTCGGCGCGATACAGGTTGTAACAATTTATAATACACGTATTAGTTGTATTCGTGCGGCGTCGATGCTAGCTTCGTCGCCATGCAGCGCATTTTGGGCCAATTGTTCCTGTATCGCCACGTTTCGCGAAACGTCGCGATCCTGCTCTGCGCCATTGTCCTGCCATCTCTGCTCGCGCTCCCCGCCGCGCCGCCGCCCGAGCATTTTGCTCGCGCATCGACCTGCGCTTCGAGCGCGACGGGCAAAAGCCGTCCGCCTCTAGATCACGATTGCCGAACGCTCGACTGCTGCACGCTCGGCTGCGCGTCGCATGACGCCTCTTGGCTAGCGAGCGCGTTCGCCTCGGTGCATATCGCCCCATGGTCCGCGCCGTCGCCATCGCGCCGTCCAGGCGATGCGCGGTCGCGCCCACTTGTCGCGCGCCTCGTCTTCGCCGCGCGCGGGCCGCCCGCCGCAATCTGATCTCCATCCGCGACTTTTTCTCGATTCCCTTCGCGCGCCGCTGCTCGCCGAGGCGTGACATATCGCCTCATCGCGCCGCGAGCCCTGTCGCGCGGCCAGAGATTTGTCGCGCGCGACGCTCGTCGCGCGCAGCGCCCGACTTCGCTTTTTTTTCGAAAAACAATGGCGGCTCGACGGAGCCCCGCCCTCGATGAAGGGATTTTCCAATGCCGAGAACGAAATCCTCATGCGGCGCCGCCGCGAGATTTTCTCACATCGGGACGCGGGAGGGCGTGCGATGACCGCCTCGGAGAAAGCCCTCGGCGCGCTCTATCAGGATTATGCGCCGGCCCTCCGCCGCTTCGCGCGTCGCCGCGTCGGCATGCAAGAGTCGGAAGATATGGTGCAGGACATCTATCTCCACGCGCTGCAGCGCGTCGATGTCGCCACGCTCGACAGCCCGCGCGCCTATCTCTTCCGCATCGCCGCCAATCTCTCGGTCGACGCCATGCGCCGGGATCGCATCCGCTCGCGCTATGCCGAGGAGGCCGCGCGCGACGCCGATCAGGCGGAGCGGTCGAACTCCGGCGACGCGATCGCCACGCTCATGGAATTTCAAAAGCTGCGCGCCGCGCTGGAGCGGCTGCCGCCGCTCTATCGGGAAATACTTCTGCTGAAACGCCTCGAGCATCTGACCAGCGCCGAGATCGCGGCGCGCGTCGGCGTATCGGTGCGCACCGTCGAGCGTCATCTCGCTCGGGCCAATGACGAGATCAGGCGCGATCTCGGCCCTTGAGCCAAACAGCCGCCGCCGCGCGTCGGTCCGACGCGCGGCGGCGGCTCATGCAGAATGCCTCGATCAGACAGCCACCATCCCGCCATCGACATAGAGATCGACGCCGGCGACATAGCTGCTCGCGCTGGAGGCGAGGAAGAGCACAGCCTCGGCCACCTCCTCCGATCTGCCGAAGCGGCCGAGCGGAACGCTGGTCTCCAATTGTCCCGCCAATTCGTCGTGCTGCTGCTCGGAGAGGCCCATCGTGTCGAAGATCGGCGTCTCGATCGGGCCGGGGCTCACGACATTGACGCGAATCTTGCGGTCTTTCAGTTCGGCCGTCCAAGTGCGGGCGAAGGAGCGCACGGCCGCCTTCGTCGCCGAATAGACGCCGAAGCCGGGCGTGCCCACCGTATTGGCGATCGACGAGTTGAGCACGATCGCGCCGCCGTCGGAAAACAGCGGCAGCGCCTTCTGCACGGTGAACAGCAGGCCTTTGACGTTGATGTCGAACATGTGGTCGAAGAAAGCCTCGTTCACCGCTTCGATCGGCGCGAGACGGACGACTCCGGCATTGGCGAAGAGAATGTCGATGCGGCCGAAGCGCTCCTTCACCTCGGCGTAGAGCCGATCGAGATCTTCGAGCGACGAAACATCCCCCTGCACGCCGACGGCGCTCGCGCCGATGCGAGCGACCGCCGCATCGAGCTCGGCCTTCCGCCGGCCGGTGATTACGACCTGCGCGCCCTCCTTGGCGAAGAGCTCCGCCGTGGCGAGACCTATGCCGCTATTGCCGCCGGTAACGACCGCGATTTTTCCTGAAAGACGACCCATGTCCGCGCTCCTTTCGCGCTAAATTCATTAGTTCTGAAATACGGAACTACTGAATGAATGTCAATCGTGCTAGCGTGGCGCATGAGGAAGCTCCACCATCCGCGGCTGGACGAGATCACTGTCGAAGGGATTCTCTACGCCCTGGCCGACCCTGTGCGCGTGCAGATATTCACCCGGCTGGCGGCGTCGGAATGCGCACAGAACTGCTCGCAATTCCTGAATGTTCTCGAGCAGGCGCCGCTCGCCAAATCGACGCTCTCGCAGCATTTCCGCATTTTGCGGGAGGCCGGGCTCATCCGCAGCGAGCGCCGCGGCGTGGAGCTCATCAATTCGACTCGCTGCGCAGAGCTGGCCGAGCGCTTCGGCCCCATGGTGCAGTCGATCATCTCGGCCTATGAGCGGCAGAAGATCGAGGCGGCGGCCGAATCGGCTCCGCGACCGGCGATTGACAAAGACGCCGCGCCCGTCTAGGGCTTTCCCGCTTCGTCGCGGCGGTTTCGCCGCGATTTTCTTTTTGCGTCGACGCTTCGGCGCGAGGAGCGGAGCAAAAACCGGTCAACTGCAAAAAAGCCGGCCGGCGCATCGTCGCCAGAGCCGGGACGAACACAGGAAAAAGAGATGTTCGCAGTCATCAAGACCGGCGGGAAGCAATATAGCGTCACCGCCGGAGACACGATAACCGTCATGGCCCTCGAGGGCGCGGCGGGCGACAAGATCACCTTCGACGAGGTTCTGTTCGTCGGCGCCGAGGGCTCCGCCAAGATCGGCGCGCCGCTGGTCGCGGGCGCGAGCGTCACCGGCGAGATCGCCGAGCAGGCCCGCAGCCCCAAGACGCTGGCCTTCAAGAAGCGCCGCCGCCAGAACTCCAAGCGCAAGCGCGGCCACCGTCAGGACCTGACGATCGTGCGCATCACCGGCATCGAAGCCGGCGCCTGAGAATTTGGCGTAACGCCGCCCGGCGGCGTATAGAAGAACCAAGCGCGCCGCGCGTTCGGCGCGCGCACCAATTCAGCGGCCGCCCTGCGCGGCCCCCCCCCGAGCGGCGGGCGCCGGCTCGGCGTGAAAATTTAAGGAGCGAGAACAATGGCTCACAAGAAAGCGGGCGGCTCGTCGCGCAACGGTCGCGACTCCGACGGTCGCCGTCTCGGCGTGAAGAAGTTCGGCGGCGAGGCCGTGATCGGCGGCAACATCATCGTTCGCCAGCGCGGCACGAAATGGCATCCCGGCCGTAATGTCGGCATCGGCAAGGATCACACGCTGTTCGCGCTCGTCGATGGCGTGGTCCTGTTCAAGTCCAGCGGCGGCCGCGCCTCGGTATCGGTCGTCGAGCCGGCGGCCGCAGCCGCCGAATAGGCGGAGGATCTGCGAGGACCTTCCGCCGGCGTTTCGATCCCCGGCGGATTTGGTCCTCGAGCAGTCGCGATAAAGGCGACGCTCCAGGCGCAAAATCCGGAAAAAGGCCTCAAAGGGTCGATAGGGGAAGCGGAACGCCCGCTTCCCCTTCGTCTTTTTTCGGCCCTTTTTCGCACTCGGCCGCCATGGAGCCTCGGATGTTTCCGGAAATTGCCCGCGACGATATTTTCAGATTGGAGACCTCACGGCTGTGGCTGCGCTGGCCGCGCGCCGCCGATGAGGGCTCGATCTGCCGTCTGGCCGGCGATCCCGAGGTCGCCTTGAAGACGGCGCGCATTCCACACCCATATGAGTCCTATCACGCGGAAGGCTTCATTCTCGCCGCGCGCGCCGAAAACGCCAGCGGCGCCGGCCTCACCCTCGCCTTGACGCAAAAGCGCCAGGCGGACGAGGCGATCGGCGTGATCGGCGTGCATGGGGCGAATGCGCGCGGGGCGGGCATGATCGGCTTCTGGCTGGGACGACCCTATTGGGGACGCGGTTTGATGAGCGAAGCGGCGGGCGCCTTCATCGATATGGTGTTCGGCATGACCGGGCTGGAGCGAATCGTCTCCAGCGCGCTGCCGAGCAACGCCGCCTCGCTGCGGGTGCATGAGAAGCTGGGCTTCACCCGCGCGGGACAGGGCAAATTCCCGGCGCCGGCGCGCGGCGGCGAGGTCGATGTGGAGCTTTTCGACCTGCGCCGCGGCGCCATTCCGACGAACTTCGGCGCGCGGCGCCCGAAGCTGCAAGCGACATGAGTTCGAAACAGCCATGAAATTCCTGGATCAGGCGAAAATCTACGTGCGCTCGGGCGATGGCGGAGCCGGCTGCGTCTCCTTCCGTCGCGAGAAATTCATCGAGTTCGGCGGGCCGGACGGCGGCGACGGCGGCCGCGGCGGCGATGTGTTGGCGATCTGCGTCGATGGGCTCAACACGCTCATCGACTATCGCTATCAGCAGCATTTCAAGGCCAAGACCGGCGTCCACGGCATGGGCAAGAACCGCCATGGCGCCAAGGGCGCCGACGCAGTGCTGAAAGTGCCGGCCGGCACGCAGATCCTCGAGGAGGACGGCGAGACGCTGATCGCCGATCTGACCGAGGTCGGGCAGACCGCGATCATCGCGCGCGGCGGCAATGGCGGCTTCGGCAATCTGCATTTCACCACCTCGACGAACAGAGCCCCGCGCCGCGCCAATCCCGGTCTGGAGGGGATAGAGCGCACGCTCATCCTGCGGCTGAAGCTCATCGCCGACGCCGGGCTGATCGGCCTGCCCAACGCCGGCAAATCGACCTTTCTGGCCACGGTCAGCGCCGCCAAGCCCAAGATCGCCGATTATCCTTTCACCACCCTGCATCCCGGCCTCGGCGTGGTGCGGGTGGACGATCGCGAATTCGTGCTCGCCGACATTCCCGGCCTCATAGAGGGCGCGCATGACGGCCATGGGCTCGGCGACCGTTTCCTCGGCCATGTGGAGCGCTGCCGCGCGCTGCTGCATCTCGTGGACGCCACCGGCGAGCACGCCGGCAAGGATTACAAGATCGTCCGTCGCGAGCTCGCGGCCTATGGCGCCGAGCTCGACGAGAAACGGGAGATCGTCGCGCTGTCGAAAATCGACGCCGCCGACCCCGAGCATTTGAAGAAGCAGAAAGAGCGGCTCAAACGCGCAATGGCCTCCGCCGGCCCTGCGGGAGCCGCTGAGCGCCCTGCCCTGCTGCTGCTGTCCTCCGCCACCAGCGAAGGCGTGACGGCGGCCCTGCGCGCCCTGGCGGCCGCCAAGGAGACAGCCGCGCATGAGGAGGCGACGGCGGCCGAACCCGCGCCGGAATGGCGGCCCTGAGGCGAAGAGAGATCGACACAGAAAATGTGACGATTTTTCTTTTCAGCGCTGGACATGAGCGGCGTCATTGGGTATTTGCCACCTCGTTCCGCTCATTCAGCGCAAGCCGAAGCGACGGACGGGCGCATAGCTCAGTTGGTAGAGCAGCTGACTCTTAATCAGCGGGTCCAAGGTTCGAGCCCTTGTGCGCCCACCAATAAATCAAAGCCGATTTCGGCGTGGCGAGAGACCCGTAAGAGCGCGGTCTTCGCATCATCAGTGTGCAGCCGCCACGGCTGTGCTTCACCCTGCCCGACCACAACAGATCACGCGCGCGACAATCATAGGATTGCCGCGCTCTTGTCATTGTCCGGTCATGGCGCGGCGCTAGTTGTGACGAAGAGCAAACGATGGCTACATGCCACCGCGGGCTCTAACGCCGGGCCGGAGGTACGTCCGGCGTTTTTCTTTTCTGGGACCCGTTACGGCTTGACCGCGGTCAGCAGCGTGTCCACGCCTTCGCGATATTCGACACGAACATCGGCGAAGCCTGCCGCCGTCATGCGCTCCAGCGCCGGCGCCAGATACATCACATGCTCGGGCGATTCGTCGCTGAAGAGATGCGCGACCCAATCCTCGAGCAGATCATAGCGGCCGATCGTCCCGAGCTTTGCGAACCAGCTGCGCACCTCCGCCTGCGTCGCGGAGAGATGCGCGGCGCGATCGTCCATCGCATAGCGGTCGCCATTGACGAAGATGCCGCCCGGCTTCAGCACGCGGAAAATCTCGGCGAGAAATTCCCGACGATAATCGTCGAGGAAATTATGCACGGCGTAATTGGAGGAGACGACGTCGACGCTGGCCGCGGGAAGCCCGCGAAGATAGGCGAGCGCATCGGCCTCCACGAATTGCGCGCGGCCGGCGGCGACGAAATCCGCGAGGTGAGAGCGCGCCTGATCCAGCATTTTGGCGGCGCTGTCGATCGCGGTGACATGGAGATCGTCGCGCCCGGCGAGCAGCGGCAGCGTGCTCACGCCCGTGCCGCAGCCGATCTCCAGAACCTCTAGCGCGACACCCTCGCGCCAATGCGCGACGCGCTCCGCCACGCGGCGGGCGAGCAGCGCCGCATTGGGGCAGATGAGCTCGAGCATGCGATATTCGGCGCCGATCGGCCCGGTGAAGAGATTTTCATCGATGCGCTGAGACATGGGCGATCACCCGAAATTCGCGAGACCCGGAAAGGTCTGCAGCAGCCAGAAGGAGAAGCTCTGCATCCCGCCGGTGAGGAAGGCGAGTCCCGTGAGCACCAGCAGCGCGCCGACGACCTTCTCCACCTTGCCGAAATGCTTCTTGAACTTCTGCATGAAGCCCATGAACGGCCCCATCGCCGCCGCGGCGGCGAGGAAAGGAAGGCCGAGCCCGGCGGAATAGACGCCGAGCAGAGCGGCGCCTTTGGCGACCGTCTCCTGCGAGCCGGCAACGGCGAGAATCGCGGCGAGGATAGGCCCGATGCAGGGCGTCCAGCCAAAGGCGAAGGCGAGGCCCATGACATAGGCGCCGAGACGCCCGACCGGACGGCCGACCTCGAGGCGCTTCTCGCGATAGAGCAGGCCGATCTTGAACACGCCGAGGAAGTGCAGGCCCATGAGGATGATGGCGACGCCGGCGGCGATCGACAAAATCTCCAGATTGGCGCGCAGCACTTTGCCGAACACGCTCGCCGTCGCGCCCAGCGCGACGAAGACCGTCGAGAAGCCGGCGACGAACAGAAGCGAGGCGATGAGCACATCGCGCCGCGCGCGCGATTTGCCGGCGTGGGTCAGCTCCTCGAGGCTCGCGCCCGCGATGAAGGTGAGATAGGGCGGCACCAATGGCAGCACGCAAGGGCTGAGGAAAGAGAGCACGCCCGCCGCCGCAGCGGCAGGATAAGTGACGTCGGCCGCCATGAGGTCTCCTCTTATCGCGCCGACGCTTTTGCCACAGCCGGCGAGGCTACGTAAAGCGGCGTCGGCGCCGCGCCCTATTTCGCATCTCGAAGGAGGCGGCATATGCGCACCATCATCGAGCCCTTCCGCATCAAGATGACAGAAGCTCTGCCGATCACAAGGCGGAACACGCGCGAGGAGCGGCTGAAGGCCGCGCATTACAATGTTTTTCTGCTCGATGCGGAAGACATCACCATCGATCTTCTGACCGACAGCGGCACGGGCGCCATGTCGGATCGGCAGTGGGCCGCGCTCATGATGGGCGACGAAAGCTATGCGGGAAGCAGGTCCTGGCGCCGCTTCGAGAAGACCATTCGCGACATCACGGGTTTCAAGCATATTTTTCCTACGCATCAAGGCCGCGCGGCGGAGCGCATTCTCGCTGCGACGCGGCTGAAGCGCGGCGATATCGTCCCCAACAACAGCCATTTCGATACGACGCGCGCCAATATCGAATATGTCGGCGCGACGGCGCTCGATCTGCCCAGCGCAAAGGCCGCCGATATTCATGCGGAGACGCATTTCAAAGGCGACATAGATCTCGCGGCGCTGGAGCGTGCGCTGGAGCGCGAGGGAAAGAAAATTCCCTTCTGCATGCTCACCGCGACAAACAACACAGGCGGCGGGCAGCCGATCTCTCTCGACAATATTCGCGCGGCCAAGGCTCTGCTGACGCGGCGCGGAATACCTCTGGTGCTCGACGCCTGCCGTTTCGCCGAGAACGCCTATTTCATCAAGCTCTGGGAGCGCGGCTATGCGGATCGCGCGCTCATCGACATAGCGCGCGAAATGTTCTCTCTCTGCGATGGCGCGACGATGAGCGCCAAGAAGGACGGGCTCGCCAATATAGGTGGATTCTTCGCCTGCAATGACGATCGCTGGGCGGAGGATTTTCGTAATCTGCTGATATTGACGGAAGGATTTCCCACCTATGGCGGACTCGCGGGCCGCGATCTCGAGGCGATCGCCGTTGGGCTCGAGGAAGCGCTGGAGGAGGAATACCAACGCTATCGCCATGCGACGGTGGAATATCTCGCTTCCCGCCTCATCGCGCGCGGCGTTCCGATCGTGCGGCCGGCCGGCGGCCATGCGGTATTCATCGACGCCGCGGGCTTTTGCCCGCATCTTTCGGCGAAGGATTTTCCGGGCGTGGGCCTCACCGCAGCGCTCTACCTCGAGGGCGGCGTGCGCGGCGTCGAATTGGGCAGCGTGATGTTCGGCCGCCGCGCGGAAGACGGAACGGAGACGCCGGCGCCGCGCGAATTGGTGCGCCTCGCCTTTCCGCGCCGCGTCTACACGCAGAGCCATTTCGATTATGTGATCGAGGCGATCGAGAACGTATTCCGCGAGCGCGCCGCCATCCCGCCGTTTCGTATCGTGAGGCAGGCGCCCTTCCTGCGCCATTTCACCGCGCATTTCGCGCCCGGCTGAGCGGCTTTGCGGCCGGCCGGCGCGCGCCTATCTATTTCGAGAACCCGGCTTTCGCTAAAGGAGGGCCGCATGGAGAAGGGCACGAACCGCTACGCCGACGCGCCCCGCCGCGCCGATTGGACGATCGAGCAGAATTGGCCCTCCTATAGCGCGGCCGAGCATGATCGCTGGAGCCGGCTCTACGCCCGCCAGGCCGAGCTTCTGCCCGGCCGCGCCTGCGACGAATATCTCACCGCAATGGACGCGCTCGCGCTCTCGCCCGCCGGCGTTCCCGATTTCGACGTGCTGAGCGCGCGGCTCTCGCCGCTGACGGGCTGGCGCGTCGTTCCGGTCGCCGGCCTCGTTCCCGACGACGTCTTCTTCGAGCATCTCGCCAATCGGCGCTTTCCCGCCGGCGCCTTCATTCGCCCGGAGGAGGAGCTCGATTATCTCGAGGAGCCGGACGTCTTCCACGACGTCTTTGGCCATGTGCCGCTGCTGGCGAACCCCGTCTATGCGCGCTTTCTACAGGCCTATGGCGAGGGCGGACGGCGGGCGCTGGCGCGCGGCCAGCTCGCCAATTTGGCGCGGCTCTATTGGTATACGGTGGAGTTCGGGCTGCTGGCGACGCCTGCGGGGCTGCGCATCTTCGGCGCAGGCATCCTCTCCTCGCCGGCGGAGACGGTCTTCTCGCTCGAGGACACGTCGCCCAATCGCATCGGCTTCGATCTCGAGCGGGTGATGCGCACCAATTACATCATCGACGATTTCCAGCAGTGCTATTTCGTCGTCGATGGATTCGAGCGCCTGCTCGAGGCCTGCTATCGCGATTTCGGCCCCATCTACGACCGTCTGCGGTCAGAAGCCGATCTCGCGCCGCATGAGATCGCGCCCGGCGATGCGCTGATCACGCGCGGCGATTTCCATTATTTCCGCGGCAAGGCGCACGCCGCCTGAAGGTCAGGCGCCCCTCGCCTCCTCCAGCGCGGCGATGCGGATCGGCGCCGGCGGATGCGAATAATAAAACAGCGCATAGAGCCGGTCCGGCGTCAGCGTCGAGAGATTGTCGCGCGAGAGCTTGGTGAGCGCGCTCACCATCGGCTCCTTGCCATAAATGGATTTGGCGAAGCCGTCGGCCTCGAACTCCGCCCGGCGCGACAGGAAATTGGTGAGCGGCGACAGAAGATGCAGAATGGGCGCGGCCGCCGTCAGCGCGATGACGAGAATGATTCCCGGATCATTCGGCAGGCCGAAGGCGCCGCCGAGCCCCCTCTCGAAGGCGAGGTGCAGAGCCGCGAAGCCGATGAAGAGAAAGCCCGCCGCCTGGAAAATCCGCTGCCGCACATGGCCGAATTTATAATGGCCGAGCTCATGGGCGAGAATGGCGAGAATTTCATCGGCGCTGTGCTTGCGCAGCAGCGTGTCGAAGAAGACGATGCGCTTCGCCTTGCCGAAGCCGGAGAAATAGGCGTTGCCATGGGTGGAGCGGGTCGAGGCGTCCATCACAAAGAGCCCGCCCGACTGAAATCCGCAGCGCGCCAGCAGCTCCTCCATGCGCGCCTTCAGCGCCGCATCCTCGAGCGGCGTGAACTGGTTGAACATGGGCGCGATGACGGAAGGGTAGATCACCGTCATGGCCAGCAGCAGCGCCACCGCCGCGACGAAGCCGGCCAGCCACCAATAATCGGGCGAGAAGCGCGCCGCGAAGAACAGCCCATAGAGCAAGGGAATGAAGAACAGCAGCCAGAGCGCCGCGCCCTTCGCCTCATCGAGGACGAACATGAAAGGCGTGGTGCGGTTGAAGCCGAAGCGCGCCTCGAGACCGAAGGTCTCGACCAGCGACAGCGGCAGGCGCAGCAGATGATCGACGATCGCCACCACGACGACGACGGCGACGCTGAGCGTCAGGCCCGGCGCGATGAATTGCGCGAGCAGCGCATAGAGCGGGCCGAGCAGAAAAGCGAGCCAGGCGACGGAGATCGCCGCGTCCAGCAAAGTCTCGCCAACGGAGAGGCGCATGCGCGCGACCGTGTAATCGGCGGAGCGGCGATGCTCTTGCGGGGTGATCGTCTCCGCGAATTCGGGTGGAGGCGCATCGCGATCGGCGCGCGCGGCGCGGCTCTGGCGAGCCTTCAGATAGACGCCCAGCGCCGCGGAGGCGAGAATGGCGAAATAAATGGCCGCAGCGACGAAGCTCATGCGCATCTCCGAAAGCGCCGGCCGATGGACCGCGCGCGGCCTCAATATAAGCGGCCGCGCGGCGGAATGCGACGTCAGACGGCGGGAGGCTGCACGGCTCCGCTCACGGCGTTGCGCGCCACGAAGAGGCTCGCCGCGAGCAGCAGCGCCGCGACGAAATAGCCCGCCCCCGGAAAGTCGCCGGCGCCGATGGAGAGGGAGAGAATCTGCGTGAAGAACAGCGGCCCGACCATGCCGGAGACGCCGCGCAGGCTCGACAGCGCCCCTTGCAGCCGCCCCTGCTCCGAGGCCGAGGCGAAGCGCGTGGCGAGGCCCTGAAAGGCCGGATTGGCCATCGCCCAGAGGGCGATGAGCGGCGGCGCCGCCATGAAGATCCCGCCCGTGGGCGCGAAGGCGTAGGCCGCGAAGCCGAGCGCCCCCGCCGCCAGAGCGACGACCAGCGTCGCGCGCTCGCCGAAGCGCTTGACCGCCGGCCGCACCAATCCGCCGGACACCACCGTCTGCGACACGCCGACGATGGCGAGCGCCCAGCCGGTCGTCTCCGCGTCCCAATGGTAGCGATATTCCGTGTAGAGCACGAAGAGGCTCGGCAGCGATTCATGCGCCAGATAGGAGAGGAATATGGCGAGCGCCAGCAGAGCGAGCGAGCGGTCGCGGCGCAGGAAATCCAACGAGCCGAGCACATTGGCGCTGCGCCAGAGGACCGAGCTGGTGCGCTTTTCCGGCGAGAGCGACTCCGGCAGGATGAAATAGCCATAGGCGGCGTTGAGCAGGCTCAGCGCCGCCGCGGCCCAGAACGGGTAGCGCAAGCCGTGATTGCCGAGCACGCCGCCGAGCGCCGGGCCGAGGATGAAGCCGACGCCGAAAGCCGCGCCGATCATGCCGAAACGGGCGGCGCGCTTCTCCGGCTCGGTGATGTCGGCGATATAGGCCGTCGCCGTCGAGACGCTGGCCGCCGTCACGCCCGATATCAGCCGTCCGATGAAGAGGAAGGGCAAGGACGGCGCGAGCGCCATGAACACATAATCGAGCCCCATGCCGAGATTGGACAGCAGCACGACCGGCCGACGGCCGAAACGATCCGACAGCGCGCCGAGCATGGGCTGAAACAAAAATTGCATGAAGGCCCAGGCGAAACCAAAGACGCCCGTCGCTATAGAAGCGCTTTGCAGATCGCCGCCCTCGAACTCCACGATGAGCTTGGGAAGCACCGGGATCATCACGCCGAGCGCCAGCATGTCGAGCGCGACAGTGATGAGGATGAAGACGAAGGCCGCCTTGCCGGGACGCTGAAACATCGACTACTCTTCTGTACGGCCGGCGATCCGTCGCGGCCCGATCTATCGCGGGATAGCGCGAAACCGACACGCTGCGCAAGCAGTCTGGAACGAGTCCAAATTCTCGCGGCCGACGCCAGCGCGCCAGAAAACGCCGCATAAAAAACATATTTTCGCTCGGCGCGCCGGAGTTGACAGCCAGCGCCGCGATCTTTCAATAGGCGTGAATAGAAGAGAAAAATCTTGCGGCGGCGGCGACGAGGCGAATCCTCGGGACCAGGAACAAGGTGCTTTTCGCGGATGCGTCTTCCCTCTCGCTTCCTCCATGAGACAGCGGCGAACGCCGCCCGGATCGGGCGATAGATGCGCATTCTCGTCACCGGCGGCGCCGGCTTCATCGGCTCGGCGGTTTCGCGCCGCATTATCGAGACGACGCCGCATGAGCTGCTCGTCTATGACAAGCTCACTTACGCCGGAAATCTCGACTCGCTCGCGCCTATCGCCGGCGATCCGCGCTATTGCTTCCGTCGCGCCGACATTTGCGACCGCGACGCCGTCACCGCCGCCTTCGAGGAATTCCGGCCCGACGTCGTGATGCATCTCGCCGCCGAGAGCCATGTCGATCGCTCCATCGACGGGCCGGGCGCCTTCATCGAGACGAATGTCGTCGGCACTTTCACTCTGCTCGCCGCGGCGCTCGATTATTGGCGCCGTCTCGATGCGCAGACCGCCGCGGGCTTTCGCTTTCTGCATATCTCGACCGACGAAGTGTTCGGCGCGCTCGGCGCGGAAGGGCTGTTCCACGAGGACACGCCCTATGCGCCCAACTCGCCTTATTCTGCATCCAAGGCGGGCTCGGATCATCTCGCGCGCGCATGGCGCGAGACCTATGGGCTGCCGACCATCGTCACCAATTGCTCCAATAATTACGGCCCCTATCATTTCCCGGAAAAGCTCATTCCGCTCACCATTCTCAATGCGCTCGAGGAGAAGCCGCTGCCCGTCTATGGACGCGGCGAGAATGTGCGCGATTGGCTCTATGTCGAGGATCACGCCGAGGCGCTGCTCACCGTCGCGTGCGCCGGCGTCGTCGGACAATCCTATAATGTCGGCGGCCGCTCGGAGATGCGCAACATAGAAGTGGTGCAGGCGATCTGCGACTGTCTCGACGAGTTGAGGCCCCGCGCGCGCGGCTCCTATCGCGAGCTGATCGCCTTCGTGCAGGATCGGCCGGGCCATGATCTGCGCTATGCGATCGATTGCTCCAAGATCGAGCGCGAGCTCGGCTGGCGCGCCAAGGAGAGCTTTGCCAGCGGGCTCGCCAAGACGGTGCGCTGGTATCTCGAAAATGAAGAATGGTGGAAAGCCATACGCTCCGGCAAATATCGCGGCGAGCGGCTCGGCTGCGTCGCCTGACGCGCGCGTGAGGACAGCATGAAGATCGAGGACACGGCGCTCGATGGCGTCAAGATCGTCACGCCCGATCGCTTCGGCGACGCGCGCGGCTTTTTCTCCGAGAGCTATAATGAAAGACGCTGGCAGGAACGCGGCCTGCCGCCATTGCGCTTCGTGCAGGACAATCATTCGCTCTCGCGCGAGACGGGCGTCATACGCGGGCTGCATTTTCAGACCGCGCCTTTCGCGCAGGACAAGCTGGTGCGCGTCACGCGCGGCCGCATATTGGATGTGGCTGTCGATATTCGCCGCTCGTCGCCCACATTCGGTCGTCATATCGCAGTGGAGCTCTCCGCGGAGAATTGGCGGCAATTGCTCGTTCCCATCGGCTTCGCGCATGGCTTCTGCACGCTCGAGCCGGATACGGAGGTCGTCTATAAGGTGACGAATTTCTATTCGGCGCCCAATGATCGCGGCCTCGCCTTCGATGATGGCGATCTCGACATCGCCTGGCCGATCGCGCCGGCGCGCGCCATTCTGTCGGAGAAGGATCGCCGCTGGCCGCGCCTGCGCGATCTCACGGATACGTTCGCGTGAGCGCGCCCATGCGCATCGCCGTCACCGGAATGCAGGGCCAGATCGTCACCGCTCTGCGCGAGCGCGGCTCCGACGAAACGCAAATCATCGCGCTCGGAAGGCCGCAGCTCGATTTGACGGATCGCGATAGCGTGCGCGCGGCGCTGAACGATGCGCGCTGCGATGTGATCGTCAATGCGGCCGCCTACACCGCAGTCGACAAAGCGGAACAGGAAGAAGCGCTCGCCATGCGCGTCAATGGCGAAGGCGCCGGTCATGTCGCCGAGGCGGCGGCAGCGCTCGGCGTTCCACTCCTGCATGTCTCGACCGATTATGTGTTCGACGGTTCCGCCACGCGCCCCTATCGCGAGGATGATCCCACGGCGCCGCTCGGCGCCTATGGCCGCTCCAAGCTCGAGGGCGAGAGGCGCGTCGCTGCGCTCTGTCCAAGCTCGGCCATCCTGCGCACGGCCTGGGTCTACAGCCCCTTCGGCGCGAATTTCGTGCGCACGATGTTGCGGCTCGGCGAGACGCGCGAGGAGGTCGGCGTGGTCGCCGATCAGCTCGGCAATCCGACGAGCGCAATCGACATAGCCGAGGCGACATTGCGCATTGCGAGGCGCCTTTGCAGCGACGGCGCGCCGCAGCTGCGCGGCGTCTTTCACATGATCGGTGCGGGCGACGCCTGCTGGGCCGATGTGGCGGAAGCGATCTTCACGCGCGCAGAAGCGCATGGGCGCGCGCCAGTGCGCGTTCGCCGCATCGCCACGGCGGATTATCCGACGCCGGCGCGGCGCCCGGCCAATTCGCGCCTCGACAATACGAAGCTTTCGCAAATCTACGGCGTCGCTCTGCCCGACTGGCGCCCATCGCTCGAGGCCTGCGTCGACAGGCTGCTCGCCGGCCCCACAGATGGAGGAGCATGAAATGCGCGGAATCATTCTCGCGGGCGGCAGCGGCACGCGGCTTCATCCGGCGACGCTCGCCGTCTCCAAGCAATTGCTGCCGGTCTATGACAAGCCGATGATCTATTATCCGCTGAGCGCGCTGATGCTCGCCGGCGTGCGCGAGATACTCGTCATCACGACGCCCGATGACGAGGCGGCGTTCAAGCGCCTGCTCGGCTCCGGCGCGCAATGGGGCGTCGCCTTCACCTATGCCGCGCAGCCGCGCCCGGACGGACTGGCGCAAGCCTATATAATCGGCGCGAGCTTCGTCGAAAGGCAAAGCTCTGTGCTGGTGCTGGGCGACAATATTTTCTACGGCCACGGCCTCACGGAGTCGCTGAGCAAGGCGAAGCAATCGCGCCGCGGCGCCACGGTCTTCGCCTATCACGTCGCCGATCCAGAGCGTTACGGCGTCGTCGATTTCGACGCGCAGGGCCGCGCCTTGTCGCTCGAGGAAAAGCCGAAAGCGCCGAAATCCAATTGGGCGGTCACGGGGCTCTATTTCTATGACGAGCGCGCGCCGCAATATGCGGCGGAGCTGCGACCTTCGCCGCGCGGCGAATTGGAGATCACCGATCTCAACAATATCTATCTGCAGCGCGGCGAGCTGAATGTGGAGCGCCTGGGCCGCGGCTTCGCCTGGCTCGACACGGGCACGCCGGCCTCGCTGCTGGAGGCGGCGGAATATGTGCGCGCGATCGAGCTGCGACAGGGACAACGCATCGCCTGCCTCGAGGAGATCGCCTTTCGCCAAGGCTGGATCGACGCCGACACGCTACGCGCCGCCGCGCAGAAATTCGCCAAGAGCCAGTATGGCGCCTATCTGACGCAAGTGGCGCGCGAGCGCTGACGCGCGCTCAGGCCATATGGTTGCGCACGAAGGCGATGAGTCCGACGACCAAGCCATAAAGGGTGAGCGAAATGGCGAGCAGCAGGCCCGTATAGAGCCAGCGCCGCGGATAGCGCGCGTCCTCCGGCAGAGCAGGCGCCTCGATCTGATGGAGATAGAGCAGCTTGCGATCGCTGAACAGCCGCGCGCCGTCGAGCGAGGCGGTCGCGATCTGATAGCTCGTCTCGGCGATCTTATGCTCTAGGTCGAGATTGGCGAAGGTCGTCATCTTGCCGGAGAGCGTCTTGCTCGCCAGCGCGTCGATCCCCTGCTGCTCGCGCGTGGTGATCTCCGCCTTCAGGCTCGCGACCTGCTTCTCGAGCGATTCGATCTGTCGCTTCAGATGACGAATTTGCGGCGCGCTCTCATCGACGTAGCGCGACTGGGTGAGATATTCCTGCTGATATTTCAGCAGCTCGATCTGGACGGCGGAGAGCACTTCGCTCTGCGATTTGCTCGTCTGGCGAACGTCGATCAGCCCTTCCGTATTGCGCGCGCGCTCCAAATTCACGCGCGCGACCTTCAGCCGCTCGGCGGCGCGCTCGACATCCTGCTCGGAGGCCCGCACAGTGTCCTGCCGCATACGCTCATTGAGATCATTGACCAGCGTCTCGCAGTCGGCGATCACCTTGTCGGCGATGGTCTTGGCGTCGGCCGGCGAGAAGGCGCGGACCGTCAGCGTGACGATTCCCGAGGGGAAGCTGATCGTCGCCGTGGCCATCTTCTTCCAGTATTCGGTGAAATTCTCGATCGGCTTCGACTTTTTGAAGCGCGCCCACCAATCGATGCGATCCGCGCCATAGAGCTCGCGCAGATCCACTTGGCGCTCGAGCTGCTCGACCAGCGTCCGGCTCTCGATATATTCGATGATGATCATCGAATCTTGAAAGATCATCATCTGCGGCAGGCCGGTCACGGAGCCGAGCCCGTCGAGCTTGGGAATGGCCGCGCTGCTCACGGTGAATTTCGCCTCGGCGACATATTGGTCCGAAGCGAGCAGCCCGTAATAGAGCCCGCCCACGACATTGGGGATCGCCACCATGGCGATCGCGAGGACGAGAAAGGCGATGCGCATCGCCTTTGCGCCGCGACGCTCGGCGAAGCTGGATTTCTGATAGGCGCCGCGCGCCCGCGCCGAAAATCGCGCGCGCCGCGCGGCTTCGGCCAGGAAGCGCTGAACGGCCTCGGCGCGCTCCAGCGCATTGACCGTGCGAAGATCGGGAGACTTCGGAGGTTCGTCCATCCTCGCCTCTATCGGTTCATTCGATTGTACATTTCGATCGCTTTGGCGACCGTGTCGAACATGAAGAGGCGGCCGTCGACGAGCACGCCGCCGCGGTCGCAATAATCGGCCACGGCCTGCATCGAATGCGAGACGAAGATGACGCTCGAATTCTTGCGCCGCTGGTCGAACGCCTCCTGGCATCGCTTCTGAAATCGCATGTCGCCGACGCCGGTGATCTCGTCGATGAGATAGACGTCGAAGTCGATGGACATGGACATGCCGAAGGCCAGACGCGCGCCCATGCCGGACGAATAGGTCTTCACCGGCGCGTCGAAATAATCGCCTAGCTCAGAGAACTCCTCGACGAACATCGCCGCCTTGCGCGGATCGGCGCCGTAGATTCGCGCCACGAAATGCACATTCTCGCGGCCGGTCATCGCCGGATGAAAGCCGCCGCCGAAGCCGAGCGGCCAGGACACGCGCACCGTGCGTCGCACCTTGCCGGAATTCGGCAGCTCGGTGCCCGCTATGACCTTGAGGGTCGTCGTCTTGCCGGCGCCGTTGACGCCGAGCAGACCATAGGAATAGCTCGTGTCGAAAACCATCGACACATGATCCAATATGACCTTCGAGTGTCGCTCGGTCTTATAGAATTTGAAGACGTCTAAGAGTTGGATCATCTTCTCTTCGAGCAGGTTTCGCCAGGGAACCGCCAATGACACGAACCGTGGCCCTTATAGCCCAGCGAGAGCGCCGCGTCCACGCAGGCGCAAAGGCCTAATTTCGCCACTTTTCCGCCATGGCCCCACCATGCGCGAGAGGCGCCGAGCTATGGCCAAGGCGCCGCGGCTCGACTATATGACGCGAGCGCGGAACCCCGGTCCGCGACTCATATTCGGGAAAGCACGGTCTTGTTGCTGAGAATTCCTTCTGTGCGTCGATCCGGCCTTCGCCGGCTCGGCTGGGAGAGCTGGCAGGCCACGGATGCGGACCCGCTCTTCGTCTTCGTCACGGGCTTTTTGCGCGCCGCCTATATCATTCTCGAGGTCGCCGACGCCGATCAGACGCTCGACCCGCGCATCTATATCGATTTCGGCAAGGGCTTCGAGCCGGATGACGAGATCGAGCTCAAGCACACGCGCGACGGCCTCTATGTGATCGCGCTGCGCAGCTTCGGCCGCGTGCATCATGTCCGTTTCGATCCCTCCTCCTACCCTTCACGGTTTCGTTTTCGCGCCTTCATCGCCTATGATGAAAAATCCGTGCGCGCCTTCGTCGGCGGCAGGCTGCGCGAGGCCGCGCGGGGCGAGCGCGCGGCGCCGCTCTGCGAGACCATAGCGCGGCCGGGCGCGCCGGAGCTTTCCGACGTCGGCGCGCGCGTCGCCAAGGTGCGCGGCGCGACTCCGCATTTCGAGCAGGTGATCGCCATGGGCAACGCCCGCTACGCCGGCGCGCCGGCATGGGCGGGCGAGCGGCCGGCATTCTCCTTTGTAACGCCGGTCTATGACGCGCCCGCGCTCTATCTCGATCAGCTGCTCGACTCCTTTCGGATTCAAAGGGCCGGCGCCTATGAGCTGATCCTCTCGGACGACGGCTCGACGTCGCGCGAGACAATCGACTGGCTCGAGCGCCATCGCGACACGCCGCATGTGACGGTTCTGCGCGCGGCGCAGAATGGCGGGATCGCCGTCGCCACCAATAGCGGCCTCGCCGCGGCGCGCGGCGATTGGGTCGGCTTCATCGATCACGACGACGCGCTCGCGCCTTTCGCCGTCGATGCGCTGCTGGAGACGATCGAGCGCACGCCCGGCGCGCAATTCGTCTTCACCGACGAGATCGTCGCCGACGCCAAGCTGCAACCCAAGCATTACTCGCTGAAGCCCGCCTTCGATCCGGCGCTGCTCTCCGGCGTCAATTACGTCAATCATCTCTCGCTCTATCGCCGCGAGCGGCTGCAGGAGCTCGGCGGCCTGCGCCGCGGATATGAAGGCTCGCAGGATTATGATCTGCTGCTGCGCTACACGCGCGGCCTCGCGACGGAGGAGATCGTCCATCTCCCCTATCCCGCCTATCTCTGGCGCCGCGACGGGAAGAGC
Source organism: Methylosinus sp. sav-2 (assembly GCF_004366495.1). Taxonomy (NCBI): domain Bacteria; kingdom Pseudomonadati; phylum Pseudomonadota; class Alphaproteobacteria; order Hyphomicrobiales; family Methylocystaceae; genus Methylosinus; species Methylosinus sp. sav-2. The sequence goes on along the minus strand of NZ_SOEJ01000002.1, from coordinate 254,577 downwards.
TATTCGGTGAGCTTTCTCGATCGCGCCACGACGAGCGCGCGCCGCTCGCTCGCCGAGAGCTACGCCGTCGACGGCGCGCCGGCGGTGGTGGAGCCGGCGCGCAACGCCGATCTGCATCGCGTTCGCTTTTCGCCGAAGGATGACGCTTGGCCGCTCGTCTCCATCATCGTGCCGAGCCGCGATTCCTTCGCGCTCGTCACGCGCCTCTTCGACGATCTCACCTTGCGGACCGACTATCCACGCATGGAGATACTCGTCGTCGACAATGGCACGAAGGACGAGCGCGTTCTCGCTCTCTATGAGCAGACGAAGGCCGCGCATCCTTTCTTTTCGGTCGATATCGTCGAGGAGACATTCAACTTCTCACGGCAGGTCAATCGCGGCCTGAGGGCGGCGCGCGGCGATTGCGTGCTGCTGCTCAATAACGACATAGAGGTCATTGACGCCGGCTGGCTGAAGGAGATGGTCTCCTGCCTCGCCTATCCGTCCACGGGAATCGTCGGCGCGCGGCTGCTCTATCCCAATGGAACATTGCAGCATGCGGGCGTCATCATGGGCCTCGGCTCGGTGGCGGGACATTGGTTCTGCGGAATGCCCGGCGATTATCCCGGCCCCATGGGCCGACTCGACGTCCGCCAATCCATGGCGGCGGTGACGGGCGCCTGCATGCTGATCACACGCGCCTGCCTCGAGACGGTCGGCGAACTGGACGAAGAGAATTTCGCCATCGCCTATAATGACACGGATTATTGCATGCGCGCCGGCCGCGCCGGATTTCGCGTCGTATGGACGCCTTTCGCAACGCTCTATCATCATGAATCGGCGAGCCGCGGCAGCGACGAGACGAACGCCAATATCGCGCGCTTTCGCCGCGAGCAGGACACGCTGCGCAAAAAATACGATCTCGTCAATTATGTCGATCCCGCATTCAACCCCTGGTACAGTCGCGACAATGCGGCGCCGCGATTGCAACTGCTCAGCAGCCTGCCGCCGGGCCGTCATTTCCGCGTGTAACGCCCGCCGATTGCCAAAAGCGTCGCGACAGCGTAATCCGTCGCGCCGCGTCGCGGGCGCCCGTGCGCGCTCCCGGCGCGCATGGAATAGATGTCTTTAAACAGAAAAATCAGTCGTGTTTTCGATGCGATTCGAAAGCATTTCTGCTCATCGCCGAGGGATGATCGTATCGATGCTGAGGAAGCTGCGAGACATGCTGCCGAAACGAGGAGTGTCGCGTCCTCCGGCGGAGGTTTTCGACTCCTATGTGTCGAGCGTTCCGCGCCTGCAGAACGCCATCGATGTGATCGGCGGATGGAGCTGCGCTTTTCCGCCCGCATGCGGCGTCTCCGCCGGTCGGATCGAAGCCTTCGACGATGCGCGCATTCGATGGGCGATCGATTGCTTCGGCTCGCTCGAGGGCCGCAATGTGCTCGAGCTTTCGCCCGGCGAGGCCGGCCACAGCTTCCTTCTCGAATCCGCCGGCGCGCGCGTCGAGGCGATCGAGCCGAGCCGAGCCGCATTCATCCGCTGCCTCGTCGCCAAAGAGGTGATGCGCCTCTCGCGAACGCGCTTCTGGCTCGGCGACATGGAGGCGTTTCTGCGCGATACGGACACGCGCTATGATCTCGTCGTCGCCTGCGACGCGCTGCGCCGTTTCGCCGATCCGCTCGCGGCCATAGCGCTTCTCGCGCACCGCGCCGATGCGCTGTATATTCACACGCAAGTCGCGCAGCGCGGAGAGGCGTCTTTGCTCCGCCGCGACGATCTGATCGCCGCATTGCATGAAGCCGGTTTTACGAACATACGAGAGGCGGAGAGCGGCCACTCCTCCGGGCTTTCGATTTTTGCGCGCAAGTGACACGCAGCGCTCGCGCGCGCCATAGGAGCACGGCCGATGTTCTTCACGCGCAAGCGCTTGCGGGAATTCTCGGGCTATGTCGATCTCGCGAGCGGCGGCCGCGTGTCCGGCTGGGTCTATGACCGTTTGCGGCCGCGCGATCGATTCGATGTCGAGATCTGCTCCGCCGGCGCCGTGATCGGCGTCGCGCGCGCCGATCGGCTGCGCGAGGATTTGGCGCGCGCCGGCTTCGGCGACGGACGCTATGGCTTCGATTTCGATCTGCCGAACGGCGATTATCCCGAGGAGACTCTGGCCGCCCGCGTGCGCGGCGAGGAATTCTGGCTGCTGGAGAATGCGGGCCGGCGCAGCCTTTCGGCCGAGCTGCTCAATTCCACGCGGCGCGGCCTGCCGCGGCTGGAGCCGACGCTGTCGCTGCGGCCGGTCGACGAGCGCGACATAGAGATCGCCGCGGAGCTGCAGAGCGCCTGGGCGCAGCACGCCAGCGGCCGCGGCGCGCGGCGCTTGGGCGGCGGCGGCGCCATGTGGACCGATATCGTCTCGAATCGCCATCAGCCATTGCTCGCGCTTCTCGACGGCGGCGACCCGCGCGCGTTGGCGCAATGTCTCGTCGATGTGCAGAAATCCTCCGCCGCCACCGGGCTCGAGCAGGGCGTGCAGGCCTATCGGGACTTTCTCGCCGCCTCGCCGGAGGGCCGCCGGGCCGCGGTCGCGCCCTTCCACGACATGCTGGCCTCGCTCGCGCAATATATCGGCCTCGCGCGGGTGGAATGCGCCGAGCAGGATTATGTGGGCGAGACGCTGGTCGCCTCCTCGCGCGAGCTGGTCGCCGAGATCGAGGCGGCGCTCGGCTTTCCCATCGCGCCGCCCGCCGTCTTCGACGGGCTCTATGGCCTCGCCATGGACGGCAATGTGCTGCATGGGCGCGACATTCAGGCGCTCTATCTCGCTCTGCGCGCGATAGAGGCCAGCGGCCTCGCGCGTCCCAGAATTTGCGAGATCGGCGGCGGCTTCGGCAAGGCGGCGCGCTATGCGCTGCTCGCCGGCGCGCGCCATTACACCATCGTCGATCTGCCGACGGTCGCCGCCATGCAATTCTTCGCGTTGCGGCGCGGCCTGCCCGAAGCGAGCGTGCAGTTCCGCCATCCGCGCGAGCCGTCCCGCGGCGAGGGCGTCGATCTCGTCCTCGCGCCGGAGATCGACGACGAAGCGCTCATCGAGAGCGACATCGTCGTCAATTGCGATTCCTTTCCCGAGATGGGCGACGCCGTCTGCCGAAGCTATTTCGCCCGCATCGGCCGCTGGGCGCCGCTGCTGCTGAGCGTCAATCAGGAGGCCAATCGCGTGGTCGGCTCCTCCGGCCGGCAATCGGTGGTGGGCGCGCTGCTGCCCGATTACGGCTTTTCCCGCCGCTATCGCTTCCGCAGCTGGATCAGACGCGGCTATGCGGAGGAGCTGTGGGCCGCGCCGGAACGCCGCGCCGAGGGGTGACGCGACGCCGCAGCAGACGCCCCGTCTCGTCGCTCAAATACAAAAATCATCCGTATTCTCAAAAACATAGAGATTTCTGAAACTTTTCCGGGTCTAGGCTGGAGATTGTTCGACCGACCCGAGGCATGAGGCCCGCCGGAGATTCCGAGCGCGTCGGCGACTGTCCCCATCTCACCGCGGAGCGAATGCGCTTGCCGGACGACGGCGCGCATCCCGATCTCCGTCTCGAAGGACCCCGGCTCCATGCGATTCGACGATTTCAAGCTCACCACCAAAAGCCTGCTGCCGCTCGCCCTGACCTGCCTGCTGTTCCTCGGCGTGACGGCGCTCGGCGTCTATCGAATCCAGGATCTCGGCCACCGCTACCAATATCTGACCGACCATTCGGACGCCGCCCTGGTGCGGCTGCTGCGAACGAATCGCACCGCTTTCGAAGTGGGCTATGCCGTTCATTCGATGGTCGCCTATGAATCCGACACGGAATTGTTCAAGCTCGCCGAGAAGAATTTCGAGACCGCCAGCGAGCGCGTCAATGCGCTTCTCGACGCGGCGGCGCAGCTCGATCCGGCCCGCGCCCCGGCGATCAAGACCTTCCGTGCGCGAATCGACAAGATCATCGAGGACGCCAAGCCCGCCGTTCGCATCGCGCGGGACGTTCCGGGCCTCGAGGTCGGCTCTCGCCTGCAGCCGCACGAGCTCGACGCGCTCGCCAAATGCCTGGCGATTCTGCGCAATGTCGACATGCAGCTGGAAAAGCTCACCGAGGATATGAAGAAGTTCAACGACTCGGTGCTCGAGGACAATCAGCATGTCGGCGACGAGCTGCGCCGCCAGACCGAGCATACGATCTGGACCATGCTCATCGTCGGCGCGCTGGCCCTGCTCGGCGGCGGCTCCGCCACGCTCTATGTCTCGAGCCGCAAGATCGGCGCGCCCATCGCGCGGCTCACCGGACAGATGAGCGCCATCGCCCGCGGCAATCTCGACATCGTCGTGGAAGGCGTCGCGCGGCGCGACGAGGTGGGGGCGATGGCCGAGGCGCTCGACACATTCAAGCGCAACGCCCAGGAGTTGCGCGCGGCGGAGGCCCGCGCGGCCGAGGAGAAACGGCGCGGCGAGGCGGCCGACGCAGAGCGCCGGGCCGAGCACGCGGCCGCCGAGAAGGAACGCGAGGCGGCGCTGAAGGCGATCGGCAGAGGCCTCGAGAAGCTCGCCGCCAAGGATCTCGTCTATCGCCTCTCGGAGGACATGCCCGCCGCCTATCGCAGCCTGCAGAGCGATTTCAACGCGGCCATCGGCCAGCTGGAGGCGGCGCTGGGCGTGGTGGCGGGCGGCGCGGAGGCGATCGGCTCCGGCGTCGATCAGATCGCCGTCGCCGCCGATGATCTCGCCCGTCGCACCGAGCAGCAGGCCGCCAGCCTCGAGGAGACCGCCGCCGCGCTGGAGGAGATCACCACCACGGTGAAGAAGAGCGCCGAGGGCGCCGTCAATGCGAGCGGCATCGTCGGCTCCACCAAGACCGAGGCGGAGAAGAGCGGCGCGATCGTCCGCCGCGCCGTCGACGCCATGGGGCGGATCGAGAAATCCTCGCAGGAGATCGGCCAGATCATCGGCGTCATCGACGAGATCGCCTTCCAGACCAATCTTCTGGCGCTCAACGCCGGCGTCGAGGCGGCCCGCGCGGGCGAGGCCGGCAAGGGCTTCGCCGTGGTCGCCTCGGAAGTGCGCGCTCTGGCGCAGCGTTCCGCCGAGGCCGCGCGCGAGATCAAGAGCCTCATCTCCACCTCGACGGTCGAGGTGGAGCAAGGCGTCGAGCTGGTCGGCGCGACCGGCCGCGCGCTGGAGAAGATCGTCACCCAGGTGGCGGAGATCGATCGCGTCGTCGCCGACATCGCCGCCGGCGCGCGCGAGCAGGCCACCGGCCTCGCCGAGGTCAACACCGCCGTCACCCAGATGGATCAGAACACGCAGAAGAACGCCGCAATGGTGGAGGAGACCACCGCCGCCAGCCACAGCCTGCGCAAGGAGACCGAGGGGCTGACGCGCTCGGTGGCGAGCTTCCGGCTCGCAGAGCGCCCGCAGGCGCGGCGCCCGGCGCTGAGGACGGTCTCCGCCGGCGGCGGCGGCGCGGTCCGCAAGCCGCAGCCCCTCCCGGCGCAGGAGGATTGGACGGAGTTCTGACCGGACGCTCGCTTTTCGACGATCCGAGAGGCCGCCGGGGACGCCCCGGCGGCCTCTCTTTTTTGGCGCCGAGGCTGCTGCGCGCCGGCCGCGCCGGCGCATGCGAAAGAGGAAAACATAGATTTTTCAGAAACCTTTTGCTGCTTAGGCTCCACCGTATTCCCGCGAGCGCCACTCCCGCGACAACTGCGCCGGCTCGCCGTCGATCATAAGGAAGCTTTCTCGATGCGGTTCGACAATTTGAAGCTCACCACCAAGAGCCTTCTTCCACTCGCTTTGACCTGCCTGCTCTTCATCGGCGTCACCGGGCTGGGCGTCCATCGCATGAGCGAACTCGGACGACGCTACGAAGATCTGACCGAGCATTCCTACGCCGCCGTGGTGAAGCTGCTGCGATCCAATCGCGCCATCACCGATTTCGGCCTCTCGGTACATCAGATGATCGCTTATGACGCGGATACGCCTATCTCGCGCGCCGCCACGCAGGAGGCCGCCTCTATCGGCCCGCGCGTCGACACGCTGCTCGGCGAGGCGATGCAGCTCGATCCCGCACATGCGGCGCAGATCAAAGGTTATCGCGACCGCTTCGCCAAGGTCTTCGAGCAGGCGAAGCCCGCGATCGCAATCGCCCAGGAGCTGCCGGCGCTCGAGCTCGGCGCGCGCCTGAAGCCGCATGAGCTGGAGCAGCTCGCCAAATGCGTGTCGCTGCTGCGCGGCGCCGATGAGGAAATCCGCGCCATCGTCGATGAGATGCGTTCCATCTATAGGGCCGCCGAGGCGGAGGACAAGCGCGTCGGCGAGGAGCTGCGCCGCCAGACCGCGCAGACGATCTGGACGATGATCGGCGTCGGCGCCCTCGCCGTTCTCATCGGCTGCGCGGCGTCGCTGTATGTTTCCGGCCGCAAGATCGGCGCGCCGATCGCGCGCCTCACCGGGCAGATGGGCGATATCGCCAAGGGCGATCTCGGCGCCGTCGTGGCGGGCGTGGAGCGCGGCGACGAGGTCGGCGCGATGGCGCGCGCGCTGGACACGTTCAAGCGCAATGCGCAGGAGCTGCGCGCCGCCGAGGCCCGCGCCGCCGAGGAGCGCCGTCGCAGCGAGGAGGCCGATTCGCGGCGCAAAGCCGAGCAGGCCGTGGTCGAAAGAGAGCGCGAGGCGGCGCTGCAGGCGATCGGCGACGGTCTCGAGAAGCTCGCCTCCAAAAATCTCGTCTATCGGCTCTCCGACGCCATGCCAGAGACCTATCGCCGGCTGCAGAATGATTTCAACGCGGCCATGAGCCAGCTGGAAGCCGCGCTCGGCCTCGTCGCCGGCGGCGCGCGAGCCATCGATTCCGGCTCCAGCCAGATCGCCGTCGCCGCCGACGATCTCGCCCGCCGCACCGAGCAGCAGGCCGCGAGCCTGGAAGAGACGGCCGCCGCGCTGGAAGAGATCACCACCACGGTGAAGAAGAGCGCCGAGGGCGCCGTTCACGCCAGCAATATCGTCGGCTCCACCAAGATGGAGGCCGAGAAGAGCGGCGAGATCGTCCGCCGGGCGGTGGACGCAATGGGCCGCATCGAGCGCTCCTCGCAGCAGATCGGCCAGATCATCGGCGTCATCGACGAGATCGCCTTCCAGACCAATCTCCTGGCGCTCAACGCCGGAGTCGAGGCGGCGCGCGCGGGCGAAGCCGGCAAGGGCTTTGCGGTGGTGGCCTCGGAAGTGCGCGCGCTGGCGCAGCGCTCCGCCGAGGCGGCCAAGGAGATCAAGGGCCTCATCTCCACCTCCACGGTAGAGGTGGATCAGGGCGTCGAGCTCGTCGGCGCGACGGGCAAGGCGCTCGACACCATCGTCGCCCAGGTGGCGGAGATCGACAAGGTGGTCGCCGACATCGCCGCGGGCGCCCGCGAGCAGGCCACGGGCCTCGCCGAGGTCAACACCGCCGTCACCCAGATGGATCAGAACACGCAGAAGAACGCCGCAATGGTGGAGGAGACCACCGCCGCCAGCCACAGCCTGCGCAAGGAGACGGAGGCGCTGACGCGCTCGGTCGCCAGCTTCGAGCTCGGCGACAAGCACGGCTCCCGCACGCACGCCAAGGCGCCGCGGGCGGCGCTGAAGACGGTCTCCGCCGAACGCGGCGGCGGCGCGGCGCGTAAGCCGCAGCCGGCTCAGGACGATTGGGAGGAGTTTTGATCGCTCGCGACGAGCGGTCCGATCTCGTCGAGACAGGCGGCGAGCAGGCGCTGGATCATCGGCCCGCTGTCGGCGTCGGCGAGCAGCGGTTCGACCCGCAGCACCTCCCGCATGATGGAGAAGCCGATGAGGCAGGAGACGAACAGCGCCGCCCGCTGCTGCGCCGCCTGCCCATCGAGCTTGGCGGCCAGCGGCCCGATGAAATCCCGATAGCAGCAGGCGCGAATGAGATCGCGCGCCAGCGGGCTCGTCAGCGAGCGAATGAAGATCTGCAGCCCGTCGTGCTGCTGCGATTCGAGCGCGAAGCTCGCGAACACCGCGCCGAGCCGGCTGCGATCCGCCGATAGGAGAGTCGCCGGGCACGCCTCGACGACGGCGGCGGCGAACAGTTGCTCCTTTGAGCCGAAAGAGCGATGCACCAGGGCCACATCGACGCCGACATCTGCGGCAATGTCGCGCAGCCTCACCTCCTCGAAGGAGGCGTGCGCGAAACGCGCGATCGCCGCGGCGAGAATACGCCGCCGCGTCGCCTCCCCCGAACGCTTCTCCGATTTATCCGGCCGCATCGAGAATCCTTCTCCCGATATGTATTTACAATCGATCGCGCGCGACGCGCCGTCAATCGGCATTCCAGCGACCGGCCGACTTCTCGTCAAAATTTCGCGGTATTTTACCTATTAGGGAAATGTGAACCTTTCGCAGGCCAAGGTCACGCTCGTCCACCGCATGGTGAAGCCTCCGGCGGGGCTCGACCGGACCAGACGTCCGACGCGCTCGACGGGGTTCTCGCCGAAGATATCAACAGTGGTTGACAAATCAGGCCGACTCGACGAATTTCGGCCTATGGTCACGTTCTAGCCGAGGCGGCGGCTGGGCGTCCTTTTTTCGTGCTCTTCGGAGGTTTCCATGCATATCAAGAACAGCCTTTCGGCTCTCGCGGTCGCCGCCGCTCTCTCCGTCGGCGCCGCTCACGCCGCCGACCTGCCCTATCGCAAGGATGCGCCGGCCTTCGCGCCGCCGCCGCCGGTCTTCTCCTGGACGGGCGCCTATGTCGGCCTCAATGTCGGCGGCGGCTTCAAGGCGGACAACAGCTTCGGCGGCGACGTCAGCGGCGTCGTGGGTGGCGGCCAGATCGGCTACAACTACCAGATCTCGCCGCTCTTCGTGGTCGGCCTCGAGACCGACTTCCAGGGCACGAGCCTGCGCTCCAACAATGGCTTCGGCAACGCCAGCCTGCCCTGGTTCGGCACTGTGCGCGGCCGCGCCGGCTTCGCCCTGCTCGAGTCGAAGCTCTTCGTCTATGGCACGGGCGGCTTCGCCTATGGCGAGCTGAACACGCCGTTCGGCAGCGACACCCGCACCGGCTGGACCGCCGGCGGCGGCGTGGAATACGCCTTCCTGCCGAACTGGTCGGCCAAGGTCGAGTATCTCTACACCGACCTCACCAACAATGGCGGCTTCGCCATCGGCCCGCAGCGCGCCAAGTTCCACACGGTCCGCGCCGGCATCAACTACCACTTCAACCTGTTCTAGTCTTCGCAGGCGCCACATGGCCCCACACGGGGCCATGTGGGCGCGAGGACGGCAGCGACAAAACCAAAAAGGCGAAGCGACCCTCGGGCTCGCTTCGCCTTTTTCTTTGTCTTATCGCCGGCGCCTTATGGCCCGCCATTCCCGGCCGCCGCAGCGACCGGGGATTTGACAGATGCGATCAGCCCTTGGCGGCCGCCGCCACTTCCGCAGCGAAATCGCTGGTCTCTTTCTCTATGCCCTCGCCGAGCGCATAGCGGGCGAAGCCCTTGATCGCGATAGGCGCGCCAGCCTTGCCCTCATGCTCCTTGAGCGTCTGGGTGATGGTCTTGCCGCCGTGATCCGGGTGGTTCGAGACCTGATCGAGCAGCAGGACCTCTTTGTAATAGGTCTTGAGGCCCGAATCGATGATCTTCTCCAGCACATTGGCCGGCTTGCCCGCGTTCTTCTCGGCGAGCAGCGCCTTCTCGCGCTCCACCGTCGCCTGGTCGAGGCCGGAGGCGTCGAGCGCCAGCGGATTGGCCGAGGCGACATGCATGGCGATCTGACGCGCGAGAGTCGACAGGACTTCCTTGTCGCCCTTGGACTCGAGCGCCACGATCACCGCGATCTTGCCGAGGCCGTCGGCGATCTGCGTGTGGACGTAGCGATTGACCGCGCCCTCCACCTTCAGCGGCGCGACGCGACGCAGCGTCAGATTCTCGCCGATGGTGGCGATGCCGGTGGTGATCGCCTCGGAGACGACGCCGCCGCCCGGATAGGGCTTGCCGGCGAGCTCCTCGGCGCTCGTGGCGCCGGTCTCCAGCGCGACTCGCGCGATATTATTGACGAGCTTCTGGAAGTCGTCGTTGCGGGCGACGAAGTCGGTCTCGGAATTCACCTCGACGACGACGCCGACGCCGTCCTCGACGATCGCAGCGACGAGACCCTCGGCGGCCACGCGGCCGGACTTCTTGGCGGCCTTGGAGAGGCCCTTCTTGCGCAGCCAATCGACGGCCGCCTCGATGTCGCCATTGGTCTCGTTGAGGGCGGCCTTGCAATCCATCATGCCGGCGCCCGTGCTCTCACGCAGTTCCTTGACGAGAGCGGCGGTGATCTGGGCCATGGGGTTAGACACCTCTAGCTAGAGCTAACGCCGGCCCCTTTGGGAGCCGGCGCGATAATCTTTCGTGAATGTGACGCTAGAGCGTCATCCGATCCACTCGGGATCGGATGACGCTCTCATTTCTCTATTTGGGAGCGAATTCTGATCGATCGAACGATTCCGTTCGATCGGAAAGCGCTCTGGCGCGAAATCAGGCCGAAGCCAGCGAGCGCGCCTGATCGACCCAGCCGTCGCGGGCGATGCGGCCGTTGAGCTTGAGGTCCAGATCGAGCTTCTCGACGTCGGCCGGCGCCATGGCCGCGATCTGCCAATAATGGAAGATGCCGCCATCGTTGAGCTTCTTGACCAGCTGCGGACCGACGCCATGCAGCTTGGCGAGATCGTCCGGAGCGCCGCGCGGAGCGGCGAGCAGCTCGAAGGGCTCGAGCGCGATCTCGACCTCGGCGGTCGCAGCATCGGCGGCGACTTCGTCGGCCGAGCGCAGATCCGTGTGGACGCGGCCGAGCGCCGGCTCCGCCGTCGGCGACTCCATGGCGCCGATATCGAGACCCGAAAGACCCTGGCTGCGCGAGATGCCGTCGATCGCCGCACGGGCGATGAGATCGCAATAGAGCGCAATGGCGCGGCCGGCGTCGTCATTGCCGGGGATCGGGAAGGTGATGCCGTCCGGATCGCAATTGGTGTCGAGGATCGCCACCACCGGGATCTTCAGGCGGTTGGCCTCCTTGATCGCCAGCTGCTCCTTATTGGTGTCGATCACGAAGATGAGATCGGGCGTGCCGCCCATGTCCTTGATGCCGCCCAGCGCCTTCTCGAGCTTGTCGCGCTCGCGGGTGAGCAGCAGACGCTCTTTCTTGGTGACGCCCGCGGAGCCGGCGCCGAGCTGCTCGTCGAGCTTGCGCAGGCGCTGGATGGAGCCGGAGATGGTCTTCCAATTGGTGAGCGTGCCGCCCAGCCAGCGGGAGTTGATGAAATATTGCGCGCTGCGCTTGGCGGCGTCGGCGATCTGATCCTGCGCCTGACGCTTGGTGCCGACGAAGAGCACGCGACCGCCGCGCGCCACAGTGTCGGAGACGACCTTCAGCGCCTGATGCAGCAGCGGCACCGTCTGGGCGAGGTCGATGATGTGGATGTTGTTGCGCGCGCCGAAGATATAGGGAGCCATCTTCGGGTTCCAGCGATGCGACTGGTGGCCGAAATGAGCGCCGGACTCGAGCAGGCCGCGCATCGTGAAATCAGGAATCGCCATTGTATTTTCTCCGGTTCTAGCCTCGGCGAAAGCATGGAGAAGCCGGAGAACCGGCCACCGGAACGGCGCCTTGTAGCAGGAACCGTAAGACTTTCGCCTGTGGGATGGCGCGGCTTATAGGCGAGAACGGCGGCAGGGGCAAGGTGGGCGCATCGATTGAGGGCGCATCGATTGGATGAACTGTTTCCTGCACTAAACTATAGGCGCCCCTGAACGTATCCGAGCCTGCCCGAACGACTGACGCTGCAAGCTCTGAGAAATGAGACATGCGACGTCACGTCACGTTCGAGGCGAAATGCGACGTCGCTCATCCGACCCCGGGCGCGTTATCGTCCCTCCGAGCGGAAGGCGTTGACGCCGACGCATTCCCTGCTTCCCACGTCCAATTCTGTCGACCGCGGCGCCATGATCTGCTAATCAGCGCCGCGCCGTCGCTTCCCCCTTTTCACGAGGCCGCTTTGCCGCTCTTCGTCGCTCTCTGCCTGGACAAGCCGAACCATGTCGAGCTTCGGCTCGCCACCCGCGAGGCGCATCTCGCCTTCCTCGCCGCCAATGCGGCGCAGGTGAAGCTCGGCGGGCCGTTTCTCGATTCGGCCGAGAAGCCCGTCGGCTCGCTGCTGATCGTCGAGGCGGCGGATGTCGCCGCGGCGCAGGCTCTGCTCGCCGAGGACCCTTACGCCGAGGCCGGGCTGTTCGCGAGCGTCGAGGTCAAGCCTTGGAAGCGCGTGGTGGGAGCCGAGCTCTGATGGCGCATTGGCTGTTCAAGAGCGAGCCCAAAACATGGTCCTGGGACCAGCAGGTCGCGGCCGGCGCGAAGGGCACATTCTGGAACGGCGTGCGCAACCATCTCGCCAAGAAGCAGCTGATGGCGATGCAGATCGGCGAGCATGGATTCTTCTACCATTCCAACGAGGACAAGGCCGTCGTCGGCGTGGTGGAAGTCATCAAGACCTATTATCCCGACCATACGGATGAGAGCGGCAAATTCGGCATGGTCGACATAAAGGCCGTCGCGCCATTCGCGAGGCCGGTGACGCTCGCCGAGATCAAGTCCGATCCGCGCCTTTCCGAAATGGTGCTGGTCAATAATTCTCGCCTATCGGTGCAGCCCGTCTCGGAGGAGGAATGGAAGCTCATTCTCTCGCTCGGCGGCGTGGACGCGCTCTAGACCCACGGAGCGGCGTCGGAAGGAGAGCGGGTTCGGAACAGCCTATTTCCACAGCCGCGCGGCGCAGGCTCGCGCGCTTGCTCAATTTTCGTGCGAAGCTTCGCTAGAAGCGACTCTCGCCTTTTCAGACGGGAAAAAGCGCGCTAGCAGTTTATTTCCAGGCACGCCCATAGGAGAAAAGATGGCGCGCAAGAAAATCGCCCTGATCGGCGCCGGCCATATCGGCGGGACGCTGGCCCATCTCATCGGCCTCAAGGAGCTCGGCGACGTCGTATTGTTCGACATCGCGAGCGGCGTGCCTCAGGGCAAGGCGCTCGACCTCTCCCAATCCGCGCCTGTCGAGGGATTCGACGCGCGCATCGCCGGCGCGGACGATTATTCCGCCATCGCCGGCGCCGATGTCGTCATCGTGACGGCGGGCGTGCCGCGCCAGCCGGGCATGAGCCGCGACGATCTGCTCACCATCAATCTCGGCGTCGTCTCCAAGGTCGGCGCCGGCATCAAGGCCTATGCGCCGAACGCTTTCGTCATCTGCATCACCAATCCGCTCGACGTCATGGTCTGGGCGCTGCAGAAGGCGAGCGGCCTGCCGACCAATAAGGTCGTCGGCATGGCGGGCGTGCTCGATTCGGCGCGCTTCCGATTCTTTCTGGCCGAGGAGCTGAACGTCTCGGTGGAGGATGTGAGCGCCTTCGTGCTCGGCGGCCATGGCGACGATATGGTTCCCTCCGTGCGCTACTCGACCGTCGCCGGAATTCCCCTGCCCGATCTCGTCGCCATGGGCTGGACCACTCAGGCGAAGATCGACGCCATCGTCGACCGCACGCGCAAAGGCGGCGGCGAGATCGTCGGCCTGCTGAAGACCGGCTCCGCCTATTACGCGCCGGCCTCCGCGGCCATCGCCATGGCGGAGAGCTATCTGAAGGACAAACGCCGCGTGCTGCCCTGCGCCGCCTATCTCGACGGCCAATATGGCGTCAGCGGGGTCTATGTCGGCGTGCCAGTGGTGATCGGCGCCAATGGCGTTGAACGCATCGTCGAGATCTCGCTCGATGCGGCCGAGCAGCAGATGTTCGACAAATCCGTCGGCTCGGTGAAGACGCTGATCGCCGCCAGCAAGGCGCTCGACCCCGCCTTCGCCTGAGCGCGCTGAGCCCCGTTTCCGCCCCCGGCGAGGGGCGCGTTGTCGCGACGTAAGGTCGCAATCAGGATCGGTGAGAAATGAACATCCACGAATATCAGGCCAAAGCCATCCTGCGTGAGTTCGGCGCCCCGGTCGCCGAAGGCGCTCCGGCGCTCGCCGCCGACGAGGCGCGCCAGGCCGCGAGCGGCCTGCCCGGCCCCGTCTATGTCGTCAAGGCGCAGATCCACGCCGGCGGCCGCGGCAAGGGCAAGTTCAAGGAGGCTTCGGCCGGCGAGAAGGGCGGCGTGCGCCTCGCCCGCTCGCTCGACGAGGTCGAGACCTTCGCCAAGGAGATGCTGGGCTCGACGCTGGTCACGGTGCAGACGGGCGAGGCCGGCAAGCAGGTCAACCGCCTCTATATCGAGGACGGCGCCGATATCGACAAGGAATTCTACCTCTCGCTGCTTATCGATCGCGCCACCTCGCGCGTCTCCTTCGTCGTCTCCACCGAGGGCGGCACGGATATCGAGGCCGTCGCCCATGCGACGCCGGAGAAGATCGTGACTTTCGCCGTCGATCCGGCGACCGGCGTGCTGCCGCATCACGGCCGCCGCGTCGCCGACGCGCTCGGCCTCACCGGCCCGCTGGTGAAGGAGGCGGTCTCGCTCACCGAGCGCCTGTTCTCGGCCTTTGTCGCCAAGGATATGGAGCTGCTCGAGATCAATCCGCTGATCGTCACCAAGGACGGCCGCCTGCGCTGCCTCGACGCGAAGATCTCCTTCGACGACAACGCGCTCTATCGTCATCCCGATGTGGTCGCGCTGCGCGACAAGACCGAGGAGGACGAGAAGGAGATCGAGGCCTCCAAATATGAGCTCGCCTATATCGCGCTCGACGGCACCATCGGCTGCATGGTGAACGGCGCCGGCCTCGCGATGGCGACGATGGATATCATCAAGCTCTATGGCGAGAACCCCGCCAACTTCCTCGACGTCGGCGGCGGCGCCACCAAGGAGAAGGTGACGGCCGCCTTCAAGATCATCACCGCCGATCCCAAGGTGAAGGGCATTCTCGTCAACATCTTCGGCGGCATCATGCGCTGCGACGTCATCGCCGAGGGCGTCATCGCCGCGGTGAAGGAAGTCGGCCTCGCCGTGCCGCTGGTGGTGCGCCTCGAGGGCACCAATGTCGATCTCGGCAAGGAAATTATTTCCAGCTCGGGCCTCGATGTGATCCCCGCCGACGATCTCGACGACGCTGCGCAGAAGATCGTCGCCGCCGTGCGCGGACGAAGCTGACGCGACGCTTTCGCGACAAAAGACGGCTGCCCCCGTTGGGATATTTCGCACTTGCGGGGGCGGCTCAAAACAGCCATCTTCCCGCATGATGGTGGCGCTCGGCGGCCTCTTTCGGGGCGCGCCGGCGCCGCGCCGCTGCGGCCGATTGCGGGAAACAGCACGTGAACAGATTCCTCTCGTCCGATGCGCCTGGACGGCGCCGCGTTCGCTCTTTCTCGACCCGCACGGCCTATGCCGCCGCGGCGTTTTGCGCGCTTTCGCTCGGGGTCGATGATTTCGCCGGCAAAATCTCCTTCGTCGGCGAGGGCTCGGCTCACGCCCGCGAATCGTCTCTCTCCATCGCGACGCCCTTCGAGGTCGGCGAGAGCGCGTCCGGAAATTACCTCGCCGCCATCGTCGCCGGGGCGGAACGCGACACGCTGGCCGCATCCACATTTTTCCGCGAGGCGCTGCGCAATGATCCGCGCAATCGCGAGCTGACCGAGCGCGCCTTCGTCGCCGCTCTCGCCAATGGCAATATGCAGGAGGCCTTCGCCCTCGCCGCCCGCGTCGCGACCTTCGACAAAAACAATGGCCTCGCCAATCTGACGCTCGGCGTCGAGGCGATAAAGGCCAAGAAATTCGCCAAGGCCCGCGCCGTCCTCGCCAAAGGCGGGCTCGACCGCAAGCATGACGTCACCTCCACGCTGCTCACCGCCTGGGCCTATGCGGGCGCCGGCGAGACCAAGCAGGCGCTGGCCACGGCCGACAAGCTCAAGGAAGACGCCTTCGCCGTCTTCCGCGACTATCACGCCGCGCTCATCGTCGATTCGGCGAAGAACAGCGACAAGGCCGAGGCGACCAAGCGCTTCAAATCCGCCTATGGCTCCGAGCGCAATACGCTGCGCCTCGTCGACGCCTATGCGCGCTTCCTCGTCGCGCATGGCAGCCGCGAGGAGGCGCGCCGCGTCTATCGCGCCTTCGACGATCTCGCCCCGCGTCATCCCATCGTCACCGCGGCGATCGCCGACATAGACACAGGCAAGCCGCTCACGCCCTTCGTTCGCGACGCAGACGCCGGCGCGGCCGAGGTGCTCTATGGCCTCGGCGCGATCGGCGGCCGCCAGGGCGACGAGCTCGCCTCGCTGATCTATCTGCGCCTCTCGCTCTTCCTCGCGCCCGACAATGCGCTGGCGACGATCACCCTCGCCGACATCTATGAGCGCATGAAGCAGGAGGAGATCGCCATCGATCTCTACGACAGCGTGCCGAAGGAAAACCCGCTGCGCGTCAACGCCGATGTGCAGGCGGCGCTGCTGCTGGAGACGCTCGGCAAGACCAAGGAGGCGACCGACCACCTCCAGGCGGTGATCGTCGAGCATCCCAAGGATCAGGAGGCGCTGACCGCGCTCGGCAACATACAGCGCTCGCGCAAGCTCTTCGCCGATTCGGTCACCACCTACACCAAGGTGCTGGACCTACAGCCGCAGACGGACAAGAGCCAGTGGCTGCTCTATTATTATCGCGGCATCGCCAATGAGCGCCGCAAGAACTGGCCGACCGCCGAGGCCGATCTCAAAAAGGCGCTGGAGCTCTATCCGGACCAGCCGCTGGTTTTGAATTATCTCGGCTATTCTTGGGTGGATCAGGGCGTCAATCTCGACGAGGCGTTCAAAATGCTGCGCCGCGCCGTCGATCTGCGCGCGCGCGACGGCTATGTCGTCGACAGTCTCGGCTGGGCCTATTACCGCCTCGGCCGCTATGACGAGGCGGTGCGCGAGCTCGAGAAGGCGGTCGATCTCAAGCCTTCCGATCCGGTCATCAACGACCATCTCGGCGACGCCTATTGGCGCGTCAATCGCAAGCTCGAGGCGCGCTTCCAATGGAATCACGCGCGCGACATGAGCCCCGATCCGGACGATCTGCCGAAGATCCTCGAGAAGATCGACAAGGGCCTCACCGACGCCTCGCCCATCGCCAGCGATCAGAGCAAGAAGAAGAACGGCGGCTGAGGGGGCGGGAATCGCTCCCCTCGAGCCGCATATTCTCTGGAGGTTTCAGCGCCGCCCTTCTTAACGAAGGAGCGGCGCAATTCATTTTCAAAGACGGCGCGATAGCAGTTTCTATAAATGGACGCCGCGGCTCTTCAGCTCGGCCTTGAACTCCTCATCGACCTCGCGTCCGATTTTCGCGCCCCATTGCTCTCCCCGCTCCCGCATTTCGCGCTTGAACTCTTCGCGCAGGGAGAAAAATCTGATTCCTGTCGACGAGCGAGCGAAATCATTACGCGCCGCGACGTCGCGCGGTCCGGTGGCGAAGCTCCGCAACTCGCGCAGCTCCATCGACGACAGTTTCGGGGCCAAGGCCGTGGCCATGAGGCTCATGAATTCGTCGATCCGCGCCGCCGCTTTGACTTTCAGTCGCGGCATGATCTCGGAAATCTCTTGGGCGTGCTGGGGATAATGCGCGGTGAGCCCGCGCCCCACGGCGTCGACGAGCTGCGGCAGAATCGCCGCCATTTGATCGCTCAAATGGAGCGCGTCGACGACTTGTCGCGCGACGCGGACATCCTCCAGCGACGCATCCGCGCGAACGGCGGTCGCGCCGCAGAGGAGATTGGTCAAAAGGGCCGCCACGGCCAATGATTTACGCATATGCCGCTCCGAAGAAATATTGCGCGCTCGACGCAGAGCGCTCGCTCAATGGTTCCACTCTATCGTTAGCCGCATTCTGGCAAACCGGAATGCGGCTATATTACCTTCCGCGCTCGGCAAACCGCTTCAGCCGCGGCGGGCGGGGCTCCCGCTCATTCCGCCACCCTCGGCAGCTCGCAATAAGCGAATTGCGCGGCAGCCGGCGGCGGCTGCGTCTCGACCAGCGTGTCGCCGAGCTTGCGGCGGAACCACATCGCATAGAGCGCCGGCAGGAACAGCACCGTCAGAAAGGTCGCGACGAAGAGGCCGCCCATTATGGTGAGCGCCATCGGCCCCCAGAACAGCGAGCGCGTCAGCGGAATCATGCCGAGAATGGCGGCCATCGCGGTGAGCGCCACCGGCCGGGCGCGGCGCACCGTGGCGCCGATGATGGCCTCGCGATAATTGGCGCCCTTCTCGAGGTCCTGACGCACCTGATCGACCAGGATGATCGAGTTGCGCATGTCCATGCCGGAGAGCGCGATGAGGCCGAGCAGAGCGACGAAGCCGAAAGGCGCGCCCGCGAGATTGAGCGCCAGCGAGGAGCCGATGAGGCCGAGCGGCGCGCTCATCATAACGAGGCCGAGCCGCGTGAAGTCCTGCAGCTGGAACATCACGATCACCAGCATGACGAGAATCATGACCGGCGCCACGGCGGCGATGGAGGAATTGGCCTTGGCGGATTCCTCGATCGCGCCGCCGATCTCGAGCCGATAGCCCGGCGGCAGATGCTCGCGAATCTCGGCGAGGCGCGGCCAAATGCGATTGGTGACGTCCGGCGCCTGCACGCCGTCCTTCACATCGGCGCGCACGGTGACGAGCATGTTGCGATTGCGCCGCCAGATGATCGGCTCCTCATGCTCATAGACGATCTTGGCGATCTGCGAGACGGGCACGGGCGCCCCCGCGCGCGTCAATATCACGATGTCGTCGAGCCGCCCGAGATCGCCGCGCTCGCCAGGCGTGGCGCGGGCGACCACATCGACGCGGTCTATGCCGTCGCGCAGGCTGGTGATCGTCACGCCGGAGACCATCATCTGCAGCCGATTCGCCACCTCTTGCGGCGTGAGGCCCATGACGCGCGCGCGGTCCTGATCGATGACGAGCCGCACCGCTGGCGTCTGCTCGTTCCATTGCAGATGCGGCTCAACGACGGCCTTGTCCTCGCGCATTAGATCGCGCACGCGATAGGCGATGGCGCGCACCTCCGCCGGATCGCGGCCGATGACGCGAAACTGCACCGGAAAGCCTACCGGCGGGCCGAAGTTGAAGCGATCGACGCGGGCGCGCGCCTGCGAGACGGCGCCATCCTCCAGCGCCTTCGACAGGCGGACCTTCAACCGCTCGCGCGCCTCGAGATCCTTGGCGACGATGACGATCTCCGCATAGGCCTCATTGGGCAGCGCCGGGCTGAGGCCGAGCCAGAAGCGCGGCGGGCCGCGGCCGATATAGCTCGTGTAATGGACGGCGTCCTCATCGCCCTTCAGCAGCTTCTCGGCCTCGTCCACCGCCGCGGCCGTCGCGAATATGGACGAGCCCTCCGGCATGCGTAGCTGGAAGAACAGCTCCGGCCGCTCGGAAATGGGGAAGAACTGCTTCTGCACATGGCCGAAGCCGAGGACCGCCGCGACGAAAATCCCCCCCGTCGCGCAAACGACGAGCAGGCGATTGTCGACCGCCCAGGTGATGAGCCGGCGCAGGCCGAGATAGAAGGGAGTCGAATAGATCGCCTCGGGATCGTGATGCGCATGGCGCGAGAAATCCGGCAGCAGCTTCACGCCGAGATAGGGCGTGAACAGCACGGCGACGAACCAGGAGGCGACGAGCGCCACGGCCAGCACAAAGAACAGCGAGCCCGTATATTCGCCGGTGGAGGAGGCGGCAAAGCCGACCGGCATGAAGCCCGCCACCGTCACCAGAGTGCCGGTGAGCATGGGAAAGGCCGTGGACGTCCAGGCGAAGGTCGCCGCGCTGATGCGATCTTCGCCCTGCTCCATCTTCACCGTCATCATCTCGACGGCGATGATGGCGTCATCGACCAGCAGGCCGAGCGCGATGATGAGCGCGCCGAGCGAGATGCGCTGAAGATCGACGCCAAAGGCGTTCATGAACACGAAGACGACGGCGAGCACCAGCGGCGCCGACAGGGCGACGATGATTCCGGTGCGAAAGCCGAGCGAGACGAAGCTCACGAAAAGGACGATGACCAGCGCCTCGACGAAGGAGCGCGTGAACTCGCCGACCGCATGAGAGACGACGGTCGGCTGATCGGCGATCTGCGTGATCTCTATGCCGACCGGCGTCTCGGCGCGAACCTCGGCCATTGTGGCCTCGAGATTCTTGCCGAGGGTGAGGACATTGCCGCCACGCGCCATCACCGCGCCGACAACGATGGTCGGCTCGCCCTTGTAGCGCGCCAGAAAGTTCGGCGGGTCCTGATAGCCAGACACGACATCGGCGACGTCGCCCAGGCGAAACACATGGCCGCTCGCCTCCACCGGCGTCGCGGCGATGGCCTCCGCGCCCTTCAGCGCGCCGGTGACGCGCAAGGGCACGCGATT
Source organism: Methylosinus sp. sav-2 (assembly GCF_004366495.1). NCBI lineage: Bacteria > Pseudomonadati > Pseudomonadota > Alphaproteobacteria > Hyphomicrobiales > Methylocystaceae > Methylosinus > Methylosinus sp. sav-2. The sequence continues at coordinate 234,166 of NZ_SOEJ01000002.1, read as the reverse complement.
GGCCGGCGTCTCGAAGACGCCAGAGGCGTTCACCGCATTCTGCTTGGCGAGCGATTCGAACAGCGCCTGCGGCGTCACGCCGAGATTGGCGAGCTTGGCCTGGCTGAACTCGACGAAGATCTTGCGATCCTGCTCGCCATAGACATTGACCTTGACGATGTCCGTCGTCTCCAGCAGGCGCTGGCGGAACATCTCCACGACGCGGTCGAGCTGGTGATAATCGGCGCCGGAGCCATGCACGGCGTAGAGCACGGCGTCGACGTCGCCGAATTCGTCATTGACGTCGGGGCCGATCACGCCCTGCGGCAGCTCCGGCTGAATGTCGTGGAGCTTCTTGCGCAATTGATAGAAGAGGGTCGGCACCTGCGCGGGCGGCGTCGTGTCCTTGAACGTCACCTGCATGGCGAGGAAGCTCGGCTTCACATAGGTCTCGATCTTCTCGAGATAGGGAAGCTCCTGCAGCTTCTTCTCCAGGCGGTCGGCGACCTGATCGCGCATCTCGAGCGCGGTGACGCCGGGCCAGATCGCGGTGAGATTGGCGACCTTGATGGTGAAGGACGGGTCCTCGGCGCGGCCGAGGCGGAAATAGGAGAAGACCCCGGCGATGGCCACGGCCAGAATCAGCGCCAGAGTGAGCGTCTGACGCTTGACCGCCCAAAGAGAGAGATTGAAGCCCATCGCCCCGCGCCTCACAGACTCTCGGCGTCGACCGGACGCACACGCTGGCCGGGATCGAGCTTATGGGCGCCGAGCACGACCACGCGGTCGCCCTCGGCGACGCCGGCGGTGATCAGCGCCGTCTTGGCCTCGTAGCGCAGCACGGAGACGGGCGCGAGGGTGAGCTTGCCGCCCTCCTCCACCTTCCACACGCTGGGGCCGGAGCCTTGATCGAACAGAGCCGCCAGCGGCAGAGCCGCGGCGACGCCCTGATCCTTGCCGGCGAGCGTCAGCGTCGCGCTCATGCCGAGCCCGACCTTCTCATCGGCGCCGACGATCGAATAGCGCGCGGAGAAGGTGCGGGTGGCGGCGTCGGCGGAAGCGCCGAGCTCGCGCAGGCTGGCGCGATAGGTCTTGGCTGGATCGGACCAGAGAAAGAGGCTCGCCTCCCCCGCTCCGGCGACGGAGGCGAAGGCCTCCGGCAGAGCGACGACGGCCTCGAGCGCGCCGGCGCGGGCGACGCGCACCGCCGCCTGACCCGCCGCGACCACCTGCCCCGGCTCGATGAAGGTCGCCGTCGCCACGCCGTCCGAATCGGCGCGCAGCGAGGCGTAATCCAGCGCATTCTTGGCGAGCTCGACGGCCCGCAGCGCGCGCTGCTGGCGGCCGCGCGCCTCCTCGGCCTGGGCTTTCTGGCGATCGAGCGCCGCCTGCGCGGTCCAGCCATCCTTGCGCAAGGTCTGCGCGCGGCGCTCGTCGGCGGCGGCCTGCTCCAGCGCCATGCGCGCGGCGGAGAGTTCCGCCTCGGCCTGCTCCTTCTGCAGGCGCAGATCGGCCTCATCCAGCACCGCCAGAAGATCGCCGGCCTTGACGGCCTGCCCATTCTCGACGAGGCGGCGCACCACCTTGCCGGCGACGCGGAAGGATTGGTCGGTCTCGACGCGAGGACGGATGGCGGCGACGAATTGGCGCGTCGGCGAGCGCGGCGCGTAATGAACCGGCGCGACGAGCACGACCCGCGCCGGGTCCTCGGCCTTGCGGCCGGAATTGTCACAGGCGGAAAGCAGGAGGAGAATGGATAACGCCGCCGCGGACCGCAACAATCGACTCTTCTGCATTGCGGCGTTTCTCCGCCAAAAACGCTATTCCTATCGTGTCGAATCGCACGCTTCGTGATGAAAATCAAATATTGTCAGGCGTCAGCCGCGCCGCGCGAGAAGAGCCTATCCGCTTCCGGCCCCGAGGTTTTTTCGAAAGCGCAAAAGAAACAAGATAGAAACATTGGAGCTAGAGCGACAGCATCTCGGCGAGCCGTGTCGCAATGCGCTCGAGCGGCCCTTCTACTTCTATGCTGAGCCCGATCTGGGACTGAATCGCGACAGCGACGATGAAGAAGACGATGATCGCCGGAGCGCCGATCGAGACCTGCGCCGGGGCGGCGCGCAGAAACACGCCGAATGACGCCAAGCCTATGAAAAATCCGGCGAAAGCCTCCGGCTCCGTATGCGCGCCCTGCGCCACTCTGATGATGGCGACGAGCACGGCCGCCGCCAGGCAGAGGGCGGCGGCCAAAATTCCGGCGCGCTTCTCGCGAACGCGCATGAAAATTGCGGAGAGCGGCAGGAAGAAGGCCGCCGCGAGCGCGGCGTGGCCGCTGGGGCTGTGCAGCGCCGGCGGGCCGAAGGCCATGGAGATTATCTTGGCGAAGGTCGCCATGACGCCGCAGACCGCTATGGCGCCGAGGAATGCGACGGCCGCGCGGCGATCGCCGGCCGCCCACAGCGCCGCGGCGAGGCCGCCGCTCGCCGGCAGGACGAAGCCGGCGTCGCCGAGGACGGCGACGATTCGCAGAATGGGTTCGATCGAGTGGGGAAGCACGCGTCGGCCTGTTCGCAATCAGAGTTCGGAAATAGGCGCGGGCTCGTCCGCGGCCGAGCTTCGCTTCGCGAATCGCTGCGAGGAGAATAAGCGAAAGCGAGCCCGAGCGGCAAAGCCGACGGAAGAACAGAAAATCCCGGCCCCGACGGCGCTTGCCGCCATGGGAGCCTTCATTCTATATGCCCGGCGCGCTCTATATGCAGATCGCACTTGCGCCGATGCAGGCCGATTACAATCTGAAGTGACGATGAACAGCCGATGCGCGGCGGGCTGAAAATGCGAGCCGCCGAAGGATCGGCGACATACGGGCCGCTTCGGGACCCGATTTCGAAAGAACGAAAGGAACGGCGATATGGCTAAAATCATCGGCATCGACCTCGGCACGACGAATTCCTGCGTGGCCGTCATGGAAGGGTCGAGCCCCAAGGTCATCGAGAACGCGGAAGGCGCGCGCACGACGCCGTCCATCGTCGCTTTCACAGAGGACGGAGAGCGTCTCGTCGGCCAGCCCGCCAAGCGTCAGGCGGTGACCAATCCGGAGCGCACCTTCTTCGCGATAAAGCGACTCATCGGTCGTTCCTTCGACGATCCGATGACCAAGAAGGACATCGGCCTCGTCCCCTATAATATCGTCAAGGCCCCCAATGGCGACGCCTGGGTGCAGTCGGACGGCAAGCAATATTCGCCCTCGCAGATTTCCGCCTTCATCCTGCAGAAGATGAAGGAGACGGCCGAGGCCTATCTCGGCCAGACCGTGACTCAAGCGGTCATCACCGTTCCCGCTTACTTCAACGACGCCCAGCGTCAGGCCACCAAGGACGCCGGCAAGATCGCCGGTCTCGAGGTGCTGCGCATCATCAACGAGCCGACAGCGGCCGCGCTCGCCTATGGCCTCGACAAGAAGGGCGCCGGCACGATCGCGGTCTATGACCTCGGCGGCGGCACCTTCGACGTGTCCATCCTCGAGATCGGCGACGGCGTGTTCGAGGTGAAGTCCACCAATGGCGACACCTTCCTCGGCGGCGAGGACTTCGACGGCCGTCTCGTCGAATATCTCGCCGGCGAGTTCAAGAAGGAGCAGGGCATCGATCTCACCAAGGACAAGCTCGCCCTTCAGCGCCTGAAGGAAGCCGCCGAGAAGGCGAAGATCGAGCTCTCCTCCGCGACGCAGACGGAAATCAACCTGCCCTATATCACCGCCGACTCCTCCGGCCCGAAGCATCTGACGCTGAAGCTGACGCGCGCGAAATTCGAGGCGCTGGTCGACGATCTCATCCAGCGCACCATCGAGCCCTGCCGCAAGGCGCTGAAGGACGCCGGCCTCTCCGCGGCCGAGATCGGCGAGGTGGTGCTCGTCGGCGGCATGACCCGCATGCCGAAAGTGCAGGAGGTGGTGAAGCAGTTCTTCGGCAAGGAGCCGCATAAGGGCGTCAACCCGGACGAGGTGGTCGCCATCGGCGCGGCGGTGCAGGCCGGCGTTCTGCAGGGCGATGTGAAGGACGTTCTGCTGCTCGACGTGACGCCTCTGTCGCTCGGCATCGAGACGCTGGGCGGCGTGTTCACGCGCCTCATCGACCGCAACACGACCATCCCGACCAAGAAGAGCCAGGTGTTCTCCACGGCCGAGGACAATCAGACCGCCGTCACCATTCGCGTCTTCCAGGGCGAGCGTGAGATGGCGCAGGACAATAAGCTGCTCGGCCAATTCGATCTCGTCGGCATTCCGCCGGCGCCGCGCGGCGTGCCGCAGATCGAGGTGACCTTCGACATCGACGCCAATGGCATCGTCAATGTGACGGCGAAGGACAAGGCCACCAATAAGGAGCAGCAGATCCGCATCCAGGCCTCCGGCGGCCTGTCGGACGCCGACATCGACAAGATGGTCAAGGACGCCGAGGCGCACGCCACCGAGGACAAGGCGCGCCGCGAGCTCGTCGACACCAAGAACCATGGCGAGGCGGCCGTGCATTCGGCCGAGAAGTCGCTGGCCGAGTTCGGCGACAAAGTGTCGGCCGCCGACAAGAGCGCGATCGAGGCCGCCATTGCGGCGCTGAAGACCGCGCTCGAGGGCGAGGACGCCGAGGCGATCAAGACCAAGAGCAATGAGCTGACCCAGGCTTCGATGAAGCTCGGCGAGGCGATGTACAAGGCCCAGCAGTCCGAAGGCGCCGCCCCGACGGGCGAGACCCATGCGCAGGACGACGTCATCGACGCGGATTTCAAGGAAGTCGGCGGCGACGAGAAGAAGAAGTAACAAACAAGGCGGTTCGTCGAAAGGGCGCTCCCTTCTCCCGCTCACGGGAGAAGGTGGCCCTCGCGTCCGCGAGGGTCGGATGAGGGTCCCTGTCGCATTCCGCCGACATTCGACGACGCTGTAGAGCGCCACCTGATCCAACTGGATCGGATGGCGCTCTCGCCTTTTTTCGCTGGAGCGAATTCTAATCGATCGACCGTTTCCGTTCGATCGGAAAGCGCTCTAAGCTCGCGGAACCCTCATCCGACCCGGCTGCGTCGGGCCACCTTCTCCCACGAGTGGGAGAAGGAGAGGCGCGTCGAGAGCGAGCGCGGCCAGCCTCGGTTCACGCCCGCCACGCTTTTCGCGCTGAGACAGTCGACGCTGACAAACAGGATCGGGCGCAATTTCGCCGAGGCGCGAAAGACCCCAGCGGGTTCGGAAACGCGACTTTGGCGCGTCCGTCAAACCGTGGTAACAAATTTTCCGAGTTCCTATATCGGCTGCGATCCTCGGCGCTTCCGCCCGCAGGACGCCTTCCCCAACTCCTATCGACCGACCCCATGTCCAAACGCGACTTCTACGAAATTCTCGGCGTCGCCAAGACCTCGACCGACGTCGAGCTCAAGATCGCCTTTCGCAAGGCCGCGATGCAATATCATCCGGACCGCAATCCCGGCGACTCGGAGGCCGAGGCGCGCTTCAAGGAGGTCAACGAGGCCTATCAATGCCTCTCCGACACGCAGAAGCGCGCCGCCTATGACCGGTTCGGCCACGCCGCCTTCGAGCAAGGCGGCGGCTTCGGCGGCGGCGACGGCTTCGCCGCCTCCATGGCCGATATTTTCGACGATCTCTTCGGCGAGGTGATGGGACGGCGCGGCGGCGGCCGCGGCTCCGCTCGCGAGCGCGGCTCGGACCTGCGCTACAATATGGAGATCACGCTGGAGGAGGCCTTCCACGGCAAGGCGGCGACGCTGAAGCTGCCGACCTCCGTCTCCTGCGAGCCCTGCGGCGGCACAGGCGCCAAAAAGGGCTCCAAGCCCAAGACCTGCCCTACCTGCGCCGGCCATGGCCGCGTTCGCGCCCAGCAGGGCTTCTTCGCCATAGAGCGCACCTGCCCCACCTGCCAGGGCCGCGGCGAGGTGATCGACAATCCCTGCTCCGCCTGCTCGGGAACCGGCCGCGCCACCATAGAGCGCACGCTCTCGGTCAATGTGCCGCCCGGCGTCGAGGACGGCACGCGCATCCGCCTCGCCGGCGAGGGCGAGGCCGGGCTGCGCGGCGGCCCCTCCGGCGACCTCTATATTTTCCTGTCGGTGAAGCCGCATACGTTCTTCCAGCGCGACGGGGCCGATCTCTATTGCCGCGTGCCGATCTCCATGGTGCGCGCGGCGCTCGGCGGCAAGATCACCGTCCATACGATCGACGGCGGCGAGACCGAGATCAAAATCCCCGAAGGCGCCCAAACCGGCAAGCAGATCAAGGTGAAAGCCAAGGGCATGCCGCTGCTGCGCGGTCGCGAATCGGGCGATCTCTATGTGCAGATCAGCGTCGAGACGCCGCAAAGTCTCACTAAGCGCCAACGGGAGCTGCTCACCGAATTCGAGGAGGAATCGTCCCACCAGACGCATCCGGAGGCGACCGGATTCTTCGCGAAGATGAAAGACCTGTTCGGCAAATGAGGCGGACGCCATTGACCGGGCGTGCGACCTCATACATGTTCGCGCGCGTTTGGAACGATCGAGAGGCTGTCTCAGCGTGTCACTGAATATCGAGCCACTGAAATCCGCTCTCGCCGATAATGCGCGCTTTCTGCGGTCTTGGATGGAAAATCCTCGCGGCGTCGGCGCCGTCTCGCCCTCGGGGCCTATGCTCGCCCGCGCCATGGCGAGCTATGTCGATCTTTCCCGCGAGGGGCCGATCGTCGAGCTCGGACCGGGCACCGGCCCGGTCACGCAGGCGCTGCTCGAGCATGGGGTTCCCGCCTCGCGCCTGCTGCTGGTCGAATATGAGACCGCTTTTTGCGATCTCCTGCGCCAGCGCTTTCCGGGCGTCGAAGTGGTGCAGGGCGACGCCTATTCGCTGAAGCAGACGCTCGCCGGCAAGGTCGAAGGGCCGATCTCCACCATTGTCTCGAGCCTGCCGCTGCTCAACCAGCCCGAATCGGACCGGTTGCGCCTGCTCGACCAGGGCTTCGAGATGATGGCGCCGGGCGGCATCATCATTCAGTTCACCTATGGCCTGTTCTCGCCCATGCCGCTGAAGCGCCATCCGAATGGCTCCGCCTTCACGGCTGCGGGCTCGCAGGTCTGGGCGAATATTCCGCCGGCGCGCGTGTGGCGCTACAGCCGGCGGGCGGGCTGACATGACGAATGGCGCGACGATCCCGGCGCGAGATCGCCTCATCGTCGCGCTGGACGTCGACGGTGTGGAAGCGGCGCGCGTGCTCGTCGCGCGGCTCGGCGATTCGGTCTCCTTCTATAAGATCGGCATGGAGCTCGCCTATGGCGGCGGCCTGCCGCTGGTCGAGGAGCTGAAGGCCGGCGGCAAGAAGGTCTTCGTCGATCTGAAGCTGCACGACATCGGCCAGACGGTCGAGCGCGCGACGCGGCAGATCGCCCGGCTCGGCGCGGATTTCCTCACCATTCACGGCTTTCCGCAGACGATGCGCGCCGCCCGCCAGGGCGCAGGCGACCGCGGCCTGCGGCTGCTCGCCGTCACGGTGATGACCTCCTATGACGATTCCGATCTCGCTGAGGCCGGCTATTCCATCGGCGTCGCCGAGCTGGTTTCGCGCCGCGCGATTCAGGCGAAGGACGCGGGAATCGACGGGCTGATCCTGTCGCCGCAGGAAGTGGCGCCGATTCGCGCGCTCGTCGGGCCGAAAATGGCGCTGGTGACGCCGGGCGTGCGCCCCGCCGGCGCCGCGCTCGGCGATCAGAAACGCGTGATGACGCCGGGCGAGGCCATCGCCGCCGGGGCGGATCATCTCGTCGTCGGCCGGCCGGTGACGCAGGCGCCCGCCCCACGCGCCGCCGCGGACATGATCGTTGCGGAAATCTCCGCCGCTATGGGCGGCTGAGCGCGCCCTTCACAGCAGCGCCAGCTCCCGCAAATCGCGCTCGACCTGCTCCGGACTCTCGAAGCGCGTCGCATGCATTCCCACGGCGCGGGCGCCTTCCACATTCGCCGCCGAATCATCGATGAAAATGCAGGCGGCCGGATCGAGCCCGTAGCTCTCGAGCAGCAGCCGATAGATGGCGGCGTCGGGCTTCAGCAGCCCCACCCGGCCGGAAACGACGACGCCCGCGAAGCGCTGGAAAAAGGCGAAGCGCTCATAGGTCTCGCAATATTTCTCATCCGAGAAATTGGTGAGCCCATAGAGCGGCGTCCCGCGCGCGGCGAGCCGCTCCAGCAGCGCCACCGTGCCGGCGATGGGGCCGGTGATCATCTCGCTCCAGCGCGTGTCATAGGCGCGAATGAGATCGGCGAGATCGGGATAGAGCGCGACGCGCTCGGCCACCGCCTCGGCGAAGGGCCGCCCGCGATCCAATTCCAGATTCCAATCCGAGGTGCAGACCTCGCCAAGGAAGCGCTCCATCGCCTGCGAATCGTCGAAGAGCTTGCGATAGAGATAGCGGGGATTCCAATCGACCAGCACATTGCCGACATCGAAGACGACGGTGGTGACGCGAGATTTCACGAACATTCGGGGGCTCCAGGCTCGAGGCGAGCATATAGCCTCGGCCTGTGACGACAATTGGAGCGGAACGTTTCATTCCGGCGGCGCGCGCGCTATGACGAGGTCCGGTCCATGACCGGGAGCCCGCCTTGCGCATCGCCACTTGGAACGTCAATTCCGTCCGCCAGCGGCTGGAGCCGCTCACCGCCTATCTGCGCGAGGTCGCGCCGGACGTGCTGTGCCTGCAAGAGATCAAATGCGAGGACAAGGCCTTCCCGCGCGCCGAGATCGAGGACCTCGGCTATAATGTCGAGACGCATGGGCAGAAGACCTTCAACGGCGTCGCCATTCTCTCCAAGACGCCGATAGAGGTGGTGCGCGGCCTGCCCAAATTCGAGCATGATCCGCAGGCCCGCTACATAGAGGCGGTGGTCTCCACCGATCATGGCGCCCTGCGCGTCGCCAGCATCTATCTGCCCAATGGCAATCCGCCGGACACCGAGAAATACCCATATAAGCTCGCCTTCATGGACTGCCTCATCGCCCATGCGGCGAGCCTTCTGGCGCTCGAGGAGCCGGTGGTTCTGGCCGGCGACTACAATGTCATTCCCGCGGCCGGCGACGTCCATGACCCCAAAGCCTGGGCCGGCGACGCGCTGTTCCTGCCGCAGACGCGCGCCAAATTCCAGGAGCTGCTGAACCTCGGCTATACGGAGGCTTTCCGCGCCTCGACCGACGCCACCGGCCTCTACACATTCTGGGATTATCAGGCCGGCGCCTGGCAGAAGAACAATGGCATTCGCATCGACCATCTTCTGCTCTCGCCGCAAGCCGCCGACCGCTTGCAGAGCGTGACCATCGACAAGGAGCTGCGCGCCGGCGCCAAGCCCTCCGACCATGTGCCGATCAGATGCGAGCTGGAATGACCGGCGCCGTCATCGCTCGCGACCGGAGGCATGATCGCCGAAGGAGGCGCTCCACCCTCCCCTCGAGGGGGAGGGTCGGCCGGCTTAGCCGGACGGGGTGGGGTGTCCCCGAGATTCGGGAGGTCACCCCCACCCGAGCGCCTGCGGCGCTCGACCTCCCCCCTCGAGGGGGAGGTGGGGGCGCAGCCGATTGTATGCTCGCTCGCGTGACGCCCATGATCACGCGCGAAGCATGGAAGCTCACGCCATGACCGATGTCTGGTTCTATCATCTCCAGCGCCTCCCGCTGGAGAGCGCTCTGCCCAAGCTGCTCGAGCTATCGCTGGCGCGCGACTGGCGCGTCGTGGTGCAGGCGACCAGCGCGCGGCGGCTGGAGGCGCTCGACGATCTGCTCTGGTCCTATGCGGGGGATGGTTTTCTGCCGCATGGCTCGGCCAAGGACGACGATCCCGAGACGCAGCCGATCTTCCTCACCATCGGCCGGGACAATCCCAATCGCGCCCATGTCCGCTTCTTCGTGGAAAATGCGGAGCTGTCTCCCGTGCTCGCAAACCCTGCGAGCGCGCCGGAAGACCGCGCCATACTCATGTTCGACGGCAATGACGACGCGGCGGTGCTGGCCGCGCGCGCGCAATGGCGGCAGCTGAAGACGGACGGCCACACGCTCTCCTATTGGCGCCAGAGCGAGGAAGGCAAATGGGAGAAGCAGGCGTGACCGAGGAGTTTTTCGCGCGCCGCGCCGCTGCGCGAGCCCGTCTCGACGAGATCGACCCGCATAAGAGGCCCGGCGGCGTCGAGGCCGATCCGCAGCGCAAGGATTGGTTCGAGGCCGTCTATCGCCTCGCCGAGGGCGACGCCGCCGGTGTGCCATGGGCGCATCTCGCGCCGCATCCGCTGCTCGCCGACTGGCTCGCGACCCGGCGCCTCGACGGGTTGCGCGCGCTCGATATCGGCTGCGGTCTCGGCGACAACGCCGAGGCGCTCGCCGACGCCGGCGCGCGCGTGACCGCCTTCGACCTCGTCGAGGACGCCGTCGCCTGGGCGAAGCGCCGCTTTCCACAGAGCGCCGTCGATTATCGCGTCGCCGATCTCTTCGCTACGCCGGAAGAATGGCGCGGAGGCTTCGATCTCGTCCATGAATGCTACACGCTGCAAGCCCTGCCCGACACGCTGCTGGATGCAGCGGCGCAGGCGCTCTCCGGCCTCATCGCGCCGGGCGGGCTGCTGCTCGTCATCGCCCGCGCCCGCGATGAGGGCCAGGAGGCCTCCGGCCCGCCCTGGCCGCTGCCGCCGAGCCGCATCGAAGCGCTCGCCGTGGGCGGCTTGCGTTGCGAGACGCTCGAGGATATTTCCGCGACGAACGCCATGGTCCGCCATTGGCGCGCGGCCTTCCGCCGGGACGGCTGACGGGACGGGAGCGAAATGACCGACGCGCCGCTACTCTCGATCAAAGGCGCGTCCAAGCGCTTCGGCGCGATCGCGGCGCTCGAGGACGTTTCGCTCGAGGTGGGCGCGGGCGAGTTTTTCGCGCTGCTCGGCCCGTCGGGCTGCGGCAAGACCACGCTGATGCGCCTCGTCGCCGGCTTCGAGACCTTGGACGCCGGCCGCATCGAGATCGGCGGCGCCGATATGAGCGGCGCGCCGCCGCATCGCCGGCCGGTCAATCTCATGTTCCAATCTTACGCGCTGTTTCCGCATCTCTCCGTCTTCGACAATATAGCCTTCGGCCTGCGCCGCCAGGGCAAGGGCAGAGCGGAGATCGCCGCCCGCGTCGCCGAGCTGCTGCAAATCGTGCGGCTCGAGGGCGTCGAGGCGCGCCGGCCCGACCTTCTCTCCGGCGGCCAGCGCCAGCGCGTGGCGCTCGCGAGAGCCCTCGCGCCCGGCCCGCGGCTGCTGCTGCTCGACGAGCCCTTGGGCGCGCTCGATCGGCAATTGCGCGAGGAGACGCAATTTCAGATCAAGGAAATCCAGCGCCGGCTGAAGACGAGCTTCGTCGTCGTCACGCATGATCAAGACGAGGCGCTGGTGATGGCCGATCGCATCGCCGTGATGCGCGCCGGCCGCATAGAGCAGATCGGCGCGCCGACAGAGGTCTATGAGCGCCCCGCGACGCGCTTCGTCGCCGGCTTCATCGGCCAGATGAATTTCCTCGAGGGCCATATCGAGAACGGCGCTTTCGTCGGCGCCTTCGGCCGTCTGCCGGCGGAAGGCGGCGGTCTCTTACAAGGCGCGAAAGCCGTGCTCGCCGTGCGGCCGGAGCGCATCGCCATCGCGCCAACGACGCAAGAAAACCCAGGCTTGGACGGCGTGGTGGAAGACGTCGCCTTTCGCGGCGAGACGACGCATTTTCGCCTGCGCCTCCCCGGCGGCGAAACTTTGCGCGTCTCGCGCGGCGCCGATAGCGGCGCGCCTTTTTGCGTCGGCGATGCGGCGCGCATCTCCATCGCGCCCGAAGCCGGGCGCATTTTCGCGAGCGAATGATGCCGGAGGGCGGCAAAAGACGCAGGCTCACGCGCGGCGAGATGCTGGTCATCGCCGCGCCCTACGCCTGGATCGCGCTGTTCTTCCTCGCGCCTTTCGCGCTGATCGTCAAAATCTCGCTGTCGCATCCGGCGCAGACGCGCCCGCCCTATGAGCCCGTCTTCGATGGCGCCGGCCTCGCCGGCTTTTTCGAGAAGCTCTCGCAGCTCGGCCTCGACGCCTATCGCGGCCTCGCCGAGGACACGCTCTATCTCGATTCCTATCTCTCCTCTTTGACCATCGCGGGCGGCGCGACGCTGATCTGCCTTCTCATCGCCTATCCTTTCGCGCTCGCCATAGCGCGCGCGCCGCGCCGCTTGCGCCCCGTGCTCATCGGCTTCGCTGTCGCGCCCTTTTGGACGAGCTTTCTGATCCGCGTCTACGCCTGGATCACGCTGCTGAAGGACGAGGGGATCATCAATCATGCATTGATGGCGCTCGGCGTTATCGACGCGCCTCTGCCCATGTTCGCGACCAGCGGCGCGGTGGTCGTCGGCATCGTCTATTCCTATCTGCCCTTCATGCTGCTGCCGCTCTATGCGGCGATCGAGAGGCAAGACGCTTCGCTACGCGAGGCCGCCGCCGATCTCGGCGCGACGCCGTTCCAAGTCTTTCTGCATGTCACTTTGCCGCTGTCGCGCCGCGGCATCGTCGCCGGCGCGCTGCTCGTCTTCATTCCCTCGGTCGGCGAATTCGTCATTCCCGATCTGCTCGGCGGCTCCGACACGCTGATGATCGGCCGCACATTATGGAATGATTTCTTCGCCAATCGCGATTGGCCGGCGGCCTCCGCCGCAGCTGTGGCGCTGCTCGCTCTGCTGCTCGTCCCCATTCTTCTCTATGAGCGCGCGCAATTGCGCGAGGGTGCGCGATGAGCGGCGCGCGTCTTCTGCGCCTCGCCGCGCTCCTTCTCGGCTTCGGCTTTCTCTATGGGCCGATCGTCATATTGGCGACGATGAGCTTCAACGCCTCGCGGCTGGTGACAGTGTGGGGCGGCTTCTCCACCAAATGGTACGCCGCCCTCCTCCATGACGAGCAAATGTTGCGCGCGGCACAGATCAGCCTCTCCGCCGCGGCGCTCTCCGCGCTCATCGCGACGCTCAACGGATTGCTGGCGGCGCTGGCGCTGGCGCGTTTCGGCGGCTTCCGCTCGCGCACGCTCTTCGCGGGCTCCATCTATGCGCCGCTGGTGATGCCGGAAGTGGTGCTCGGCCTCGGCCTGCTGCTGGTTTTCGTCGCTTTCGGCGTCGAGCGCGGCTTTCTCACCCTCGTGCTCGCGCACGCCTCCTTCACAATGTGCTTCGCCACTGTGATGATCCACGCCGCGCTGAAAGGCTGCGACCGCACGCTCGAGGAAGCGGCGATGGATCTCGGCGCGACGCCGGTCCGCGCCTTCGCGCTCGTCACCCTGCCGCTGATCGCGCCCTCCGTCGTCAGCGCCTATCTCCTCGCCTTCATCATCTCGCTCGACGATCTCGTGATCGCCAGCTTCACCACCGGCCCCGGCGCCACCACCTTGCCGATGCGCATCTATTCGCAAGTGCGGCTCGGCGTCTCGCCGGAGGTCAACGCCATCTCGACCCTGCTGCTCGGCTTGGTCGCCGTCGCGCTCGGCCTTTCGGCGCTGCTCACGCGCGGGCGCGCCAAGGGCGGCGGGGCGGGGTAAGGCGCGCGGATGTTGACATTGTAAACACACAACGCCATCTTCGAGCGCATGAAACCCTCGCCGCCGCTCGCCGAAGTCAATATTCACCTGCGCGCCCGCGAGCAGGACCGCTCGCTCATCGACCAGGCGGCCGAATTGACGGGAACCAATCGCTCGCAATTCATGCTCGCCTCCGCCTTGAGCGCGGCCAAGAATGTCCTGCTCGATCAGACGACGATCGTGGCGGACCGACGGGCCTTTCGAAAAATTCTCGATTGGATGGATACGCCGGCTTCCGGCGAGGAAGAGGCGGGCATGAAGCGGCTCGCCGCGAGCAGAGCCCCTTGGCGGAATGGCTGAAACGCGAGCGTCTCTCGAGCCGCCCGCGCCACTGAGCGAGAGCCATGAGCTCACAGATTTTCGCTGCGGCGAAACGGTTCTGGACGAATGGCTGCACAGGCGCGCCCTCGCCAATATGGAGGCTGGCGCGAGCAAAACCTATGTGCTCTGCGCCACTGGCTCGCAACAGGTCGTCGGCTTCTACGCGCTGAGCATGGGCCAAATTCTCGACCGGGAAGCGCTCGGCTCCATGCGGCGAAACATGCCGCGACATATTCCTTCGGTGATCCTCGGGCGCCTCGCCATAGAGGCGGGCTGGCAGGGACGCGGCATAGGCAGAGCCCTGCTTCACGACGCGGTTTCACGCTCGCTGCGCGCCGCGCGCGAAGTAGCCGCCCGCCTCCTCGTCGTGCACGCGATCTCGCCGACGGCGGAGGCCTTCTACCGCCATCATGGCTTCATGCGGCTGCCCGTGGAAACGCCGACGCTGGCGCTCGATCTCGTGAAGCTCGAACGGGTGATCGGAAAAGAAGCGGGCTAGGGGAAAAGCCTCACCGCTCCTTCGCCGCGCCCGCTTCCGGCTCGACGCGCGGCAGCAGCGGCGCGGCCGCGCCCGAGCGCTTGATCAGCGCGGCGGCGTCCGGCGCGAAGACGGGATCGTCCCAGGCGCCGGAGAGATCGAAGCCGATCTGCACGCCCTTCTCGCGCGGCTTGCCGGCGGCGTCGGCCTCATTGGCCTGCGCCTTCATCGCGAGGCTGCGCTCGGGAATGCGCGTCTGGCCGGCGAAGGCCAGCGCGAAGCCCGGCCCATGCGCCTGGCCGTCCTCTATATTCGCGGTTCCTTTGACGATCTTGATGGTCGCGCTGGCGCGATCCACCAGCGAATGGCCGGAGCGAATATCCATCGCGCTCGACAAAGGCCGCTTGTCGACGCGGCGCAGCGCGCGCTCGAGATCTATGCCGCCGACCTCGCCCTCGCTCAGCGTGAGGCTGGCGCGGCCGTCGAGATCGCGCGTGATCTGCGCGACGCTGTCGCCAGTGGCGTCGAGCGTGAAATTGGCGTCCAGCGCGCCGCCGAGATCGGGCCGTGCGGCGAGGTCCCAGGCGAGCGCGCCGGCGTCGACCCCGGTCAGCTGCGCATTGCCGTGAAACTCCAGCGCGCCCGCCGCATTGGCGGCGAAAGTGGCGCGGCCCTTCACCGTCCCCTTATAGGCCTGCGCCTCGGCGAGCGAGAGCTCGAGCCTTCCGCCGCGCAGCAGCAGCGATAGAGCGGCGTCCTCGAGATTCAGCCGCAATATGCGGGCGCGCGTCGCCGAAAGTCGTAGATCGACATCGGCGTCCTGAATATTCGGCAGGGTGAAAGCGTCGCGGCTCCATTGGCCGTCGGCGCCGGAGAGCGGCGGCAGATCGGCGATCATCGGCTTCAGCGACACGAAATTGCTGGCGAGAGTCGCATGGACGATGGGCTTGTCGCCCTCGTGGCGCAGCGCGAATGTGCCCTCGAACTCATTGTCGTCGGCCGAGAGCTTCACATCGGTGAGCTGAAAATCGCGCAGGCCGACGCTGGCCTTGGCGGAGAGCTGCACATTCTCGAAGGCGCCGGGCAGCGGCGCGCTCACCTTGGCGAGGCCGAGCGCATGGCGCAGCGAGGGCGAGGAGGCGGTGAGGCGCCCCATATAGCGCGGCTTGGCGCCGATCTGGCCGAAGCCTTCCGCCTCCAGACGGACGCTGTCCGAATCGAGCCGCACAGTGACCGGCGTCTGCTCGCCGCGCAGCAGCGCGCCGGGCTTCAGCACCCAGAGCATGGCGCGCGGCCGCTCGCCGCCCCAGGAGAAAGCGGCGTCGAGCGTCGCCGGCGAGCCGACGGTGCGCCAATCGAGCGTCGCGTCAATGTCCTGCAGCGTTTCCTCGCCGCCCGAATATTTGAGCCTTGCGACGCCGGAGACGATGGAGACGCCGCCGAGCCGGGCGCGATCGGCCTTCTCGGCCGCCGGCGTCGAGGGCCGCGCCGCCGCGGCGCGCACGGCCGCGCCGGCCGTGCTCATCGGCTTGCGATCGAGATCGACCTCTATGGCGGGGCGGATGAGCTCGATATCGGCGATTTCCAAACGGCCGGCGAGCAGCGGCAGCAGCAGCACATTGCCGTGCAGCCTCTCGGCCTCGATAGTCAGCGCCGCATTGGGATCGGCGAAGGCGATGCTGTCTATGGTGATGTGCGGGCGCGGCAGCAGCGAGAAGGTCGAGCGGCCTTTGGCGGCGATGAACAGCCCGGAGGAGGCGTTGAGCTGGCCCGAAATCTCCTCGAGCAGCGCATTGGTCGAGAAGGTCCAAGGCGCGAGCGCCGCGCCGAGCGCCACTGCGGCGACGGCGCCGAGAGCGATCAGCCAGCGGCGCGAGAGGCGCGGGAAAGGCAGGCGGCGGCTTTGGCCCAAGGGCTTGGATCCTTCGATTTCGCGCAGCGGGCCGGTCGAGTGCGACATTCCATCGTCCATGTAGAAAAGAAGCGGGCGGCCGCGGGCCGCTGGCGACACAGCGCGCGCCCTCGGCGAGGGCGCGAGACGAGAGCAACATGCCTTTATCGCTCTGCCGCTACGCGAAAAGGCCCGCGCGCCAAAAGCGCGCGAGGCCGGACCATGGCGGCAAAGGGCGGCGAGATCGTGGCGGCGCGAGGCTCTCAGTATTTGCGCAGAAGGCTGACCAGACGCCCCTGGATGCGGACGCGATCCGGCCCGAAAATGCGCGTCTCATAGGCCGGATTGGCGGCCTCCAGCGCTATGGAGGCGCCGCGCTTGCGCAGGCGCTTCAATGTCGCCTCCTCCTCGTCGATGAGGGCGACGACGATATCGCCGGTGTCGGCGCTGTCCTGCTTCTTCACCACGACGACGTCGCCGTCGAGAATGCCGGCCTCGATCATCGAATCGCCGCGCACCTCGAGCGCGAAATGCTCGCCGCCGCCGAGCATATCCGGCGGCAGGCTGATGGTGTGGCTGCGATTCTGCAGAGCGGAAATGGGCGTGCCGGCGGCGATGCGGCCCATGACCGGAATCGCCACCTGCTGATCGGACTCCGGCTCGCCGGCCGGGACGGGGCGCACGCGGCCGAGCGCGCCCTCAATGACCGAGGGCGAGAATTTGCCGCCGCGCGCGGCGACGCGAGGCGTCGCCGATTCGGGCAGGCGCAGCACCTCGAGCGCGCGGGCGCGATTGGGCAGTCGGCGGATGAAGCCGCGCTCCTCGAGCGCGAGAATGAGCCTGTGAATGCCGGATTTGGAGCGCAGATCGAGCGCGTCCTTCATCTCGTCGAAGGAGGGCGGCACGCCGGTCTCCTTCAGGCGCTCATGGATGAAGCGCAGCAGATCGCTCTGTTTCTTGGTCAGCATGGAAGCCCCCCGGCGCCGCCCGCCCGCGTCGCGCCACGTCCGAACCCGGCCATGATGGCGCGGGTTCATAAACAAATCATGAACGGGAGGATAAGCGTTCTCGGTGCGTTCTGCAAGGGCGGTGACGCGAATACCCAATTGGTCGAGCGCTGAGCCCAATTCAACGCTTGATCGAGATCGTTCCCGGATAAATCTCGACGAAAACACGCCTTCCTTCGCGGTCTCGGCTTCGGCGCCACTCGTGCTCGATCACCGACATCGCGTCTGCAGCGCGCTGCGCAGCCTTCACGGTTTCACACGAAAATTTGATAAGGCTCAGATTTATAAATCGCCTTTTACTGATCCCATTTTCTTTCGCGAGCTGCTTCATATCGCCGTCGAGGCTCACGAGGATCGCCTCGTTTGCTTCGGCCAATGTGCAAACAAGCGGGTCTGGCGACCCTCGCGCGCCGGCGTCTCGAAGATAGATTACGTGGTGTCCCGCATCGGAAAAGACGCGCCCGACGCTGTCCGGCACGCATTCATCGAGGAACAAACGTAGGCGAATCTTCTCTGTCACGCGGCCTTGTTTTTCGACTTGTAAGAAATAGCGGCTTCTATGTCTTCTCTCGTAAGCGTCGGATATTCAGATCGAATCTGCTCGACAGTGTATCCAGCGTCGGCAAAGCTCTTGATCGCTTTCACAGGAACTCGCGTCCCAGCGATTACGGGAGAATTACTAACGACGTGCCGATGCGTCTCCACCGTCCCTATCATCGAAGAGGAGCGTTCAGACATTTGCTGCACGTCGCGCTTGGTATCCGAGACCACTTTTTCAAGCGGTATCCCTATCGCATATTGTCCGCTGACGATCTCTTTTTGCTTCCCATCGGCTGGGTCTACAAAATTCACTTTCCGCTTGAGAACATACAGAGTCGTTCGAGCCCATGCTCCATTGTCCATGGAGCACAGCCTTTTTGCCACTTCGCGAATATGCTGCACCGACACAGAATACTGCTTCGTCAGCACATTCAACACTCTTAAGGCGGCGATATCCTGAAACGAATAGACGCGACTGAACGGCGCACGACGATCCGTGGCGGCAAACTGTGGGCAAAACAGTCGCGTCTTGTCCCAATAACGGAGCTGATTCACAGTAATCCCGGTAAGACGGGACGCCTGCTCCTCCGTAAAGGCCGAAACGATCTCATTAGGCGGATTGTGAGCCATAAAGCACCCTACCGCGTTTAAATAGGCCGCAAAAGATAGAAATTCGATGGCCGAACCATGACAGGCGCCGATAGCCGCTGGAACGCAACGGTTATGAGAGCGGAACTCAATCGCCCCCTCTACTGCGCCGCCGCCGCCTCCACCCCCAGCATCGGCCGCACATGGCGCGCGAAATCCTCGAGCGAGCGCAAATTTTTCTCTGGGTCGCGGGAGATCGGCTTCAGCAATATCGCCCGCGCGTCGGTCTCCTCGCGATAGGCGGCGATCTTCTCCGCCACTTCGTCGAAATCGCCGATCAGCGAGCGTTGCAGCAGCCCTTCCTCGGTCAGCGAGGCCGGCGCCGCGCCGTCCTGGCGGGCGAAATTGCCGCGCATGCGCTCGGCGAAGCGGGAGAGGAAGGGAACAGCCTCGGCCAGCGCCTGCTCGCGGCGCGGCGCAGCGAAATAAAAGCGCGCCATGGTGAAGCGCGGATCGCCCTCCGGCCCCGCGGCCTCGCGATAAATGCGCAAGGTCTCCTTGATCTGCTCTATGGGGAAAGGCGGGCCGGCCATCACGCCATGGCCATTGCGCGCGGCGTAGCGAATCGCCCCCGGCGTGGTGGTGGCGAGATAGGTGGGGATGGGCTTTTGCAGCGGGCGCGGCGTGAGGCTGAGGCCATTGGCCTCGTAATGCGCGCCGGTGAAAGTCACCTTGTCCTCATAGAGCAGGCGGTTGACGAGGCCGAGCGCCTCCAGAGTCATCTCCCGCGTCGAATCCTTGCCGGCGCCGAAATGGCGATTCTGCAATTCGAAAGGTCCGCCGCGCGCCACGCCAAAATCGAACCGGCCCTTGGAGAGAAGGTCGATGGTGGCGACATCCTCCGCCACCTGAATCGGGTTGCGGAAGGCGAGCAGCACCGCGGCCGAGCCGAGCCTTATCGTGGTCGTCACGCCCGCGAGATAGGAGAGAAGCGTGAGAATGGAGGGACAGGCGGCGTCCGGCTCGAAATGATGCTCGGCGACCCAGGCCTCCTCGAAGCCGAGCGCCTCGGCGTGGCGCACCAGGCGCGTCTGCGTCTCGAAGCAGCGCGCGAAATCCTGCTGCGGGTTTTCGTAAGTGGAGAAGACGCCGAACCGCATGGCGAGGGCCTCGAGATGCGCGCCGCCGCTCCCATGCGCGCCTTGGCTATATACGGCAGTTACATATTGTCATACAGAATATGGACGCAAAAGCCCGCCCGCAAGCGCAAAAACATTGGCGTCGCGTGCGAATTTCGGTCGGCCGATAGAAAGCTCTCGTCCAATCCGGCGGATAGGCGTCATAATAGAGAAATCAAATAAAGCGACGAGAAAAACATATTGATCGATCATCGGCGCTGTGACGATTTTCCGATAGAAAGAGTTGAAAAAGTCGCAACGCTCGGCATTGTCGAAAACCAGCACGCGCCGCGAGGGCGCTCATCGCGAAAAAGCGGGCGCCGCGGGGGCGGCGTTCGGGGGACCGCTCACGACGCCGCAGAGGAAACGCGGCTCGATTTTCGGAGGATTTCATGTCGGTAGCCGCTATGCCATCCCGGCAATTTTTCAGCCGGGAGCGCTCCATCGCAGCGCCCGGCTTCAACCGTTGGCTGGTGCCGCCGGCGGCTCTCGCCGTGCATTTGTGCATCGGCATGGCCTATGGATTCAGCGTGTTCTGGCTGCCGCTGTCGCGCGTCATCGGCGGCGCCGAGCCGAAGGCCTGCCCCGCGGATATGGGCTTTTTCGCCAGCGTCTTCGCCACGAGCTGCGATTGGAAGATCAGCATGCTCGGCTGGACCTTCACGCTGTTCTTCGTCTTTCTCGGCTCCTCGGCGGCGGTGTTCGGCCATTGGCTGGAGACGGCCGGTCCGCGCAAGGCGGGCCTGGCGGCGTCGGTATGCTGGTGCGGCGGCCTGCTGATCTCGGCGGCCGGCGTCTATCTGCATCAAATATGGATGCTGTGGCTCGGCTCCGGCGTCATCGGCGGCATCGGCCTCGGGCTCGGCTATATTTCGCCGGTCTCGACGCTCATCAAATGGTTCCCGGACCGGCGCGGCATGGCGACCGGCATGGCGATCATGGGCTTCGGCGGCGGCGCGATGATCGGCGCGCCGCTCGCCGACAGGCTGATGTCCTTTTACGCGACGCCCGGCTCGGTCGGCGTGTGGCAGACTTTCGTCACCATGGCGGCGATCTATTTCGTCTTCATGGTGGGCGGCTCGCTCGGCTATCGCGTGCCGCGCGACGGCTGGAAGCCGGAGGGCTGGGCGCCGTCCACGACGGCCGCCAACAAGATGGTGACGAGCCGCCACGTACATCTGAACGTCGCCTGGAAGACTCCGCAATTCTGGCTGCTATGGGCGGTGCTGATGCTCAATGTCAGCGCCGGCATCGGCGTGCTCGGCATGGCCTCTCCCATGCTGCAGGAAGTGTTCGGCGGCAAGCTCATCGGCCTCGACATTGGCTTTTCCGAGCTCGACGCGGCGCAAAAGGCGAAGATCGCCGCCATCGCCGCAGGCTTCACCGGCCTGCTCAGCCTCTGCAACATCGGCGGCCGCCTCGCCTGGGCGACATGGTCCGACAAGCTCGGCCGCAAGACCACCTACGCCGTCTTCTTCATCCTCGGCATTATTCTCTATTCGGCCGCGCCCTGGGCCGCGCAGCAGGGCAATATCGTGCTCTTCGTGCTGTTCTTCTGCGTGATCCTGTCCATGTATGGCGGCGGCTTCGCCACTATTCCCGCCTATCTCGCCGATATTTTCGGCACGCATTATGTGGGCGCGATTCACGGCCGTCTGCTCACCGCCTGGTCGACGGCGGGCGTGCTCGGTCCGGTGCTCGTCAATTATCTGCGCGACTATCAGCTCGACCACGGCGTCGCGCGTGACGCGGTCTATAATCAGACCATGTATATTCTCGCCGGCCTGCTCATTCTCGGCCTCATCTGCGATCTCTCGGTGCGGCCGGTCGCCGAGAAGCTGTTCATGACCGATGAGGAGGTCGCCGCGGAAAAGAAGACCAGCGTCGCCGCCATCGCGCAGGAAGAAAGAGAGCCGCACGCCGATTTCGAGGATTATGTCGAGGAAGGACAGGCTGCGGAAGCCGCTGCGGCCGAGGCGCGCCGCGCCGCCGCCGCGCAGAATGGCAATTCGCGCATTCTGCTCTTCGCCGCCTGGGCCGCCGTCGGCGTTCCGCTCGCCTGGGGCGTGTCGATCACGCTGCAGAAGACCTTCGTCCTCTTCCACTGACGGAGGCCTCATGCGCGCGCGCAATCTTCTCGGCTTCGCGCTGGCGTTCTTCGCCGGCGCGGCGCTGGCCGACGGCCCGCCGCCGGCCATGCTGCAGAGCGAATTGAAATATGCGCCCGTGCCGATCTTTTCAGGCGTCAGCGCCGCGCCGGTCAGCGGCACGGCGACGCAGCCGGGCGCGCTCTATGCGCTCTCGGTGAAATATGCGGCCGGCGCGAAATCGCTGCCGCATACGCATCCCGATGCGCGCCTGGTGACGGTGATCTCCGGGCGCTTCTACGCCGGCGTCGGCGGCGAGCTCGACGAGAAATCGCTGCGCCTCCTCGGCCCCGGCGATTCCATCGTCGTGCCGGCGGAGACGGTTCATTTCGGCTGGGCGAAGGACGGTGAGGTCCTATTGCTCGAGACTGGCGTCGGCCCTTCCGGCGCCAGCCTGTGGCCAAAGCCCGCTCCACAGCGCTGATCGCCTTCTTGTCTTCCGCGTCTTCATGGTAGATCGAGCCACGAAGACGCGAAGGACAAGACGCTGCTCACCCTCCTCCATACGGCCGATTGGCATCTCGGCGCGCAGCTGCAAGGCTGGCCGCGCGAGGCGGAGCATCGCAAGGTCCTGCGCGCGCTGGTCGCCATCGCCGCCGAGCGCCGCGTCGATGCGGTGATCGTCGCCGGCGACATATTCGACAGCCTCAACCCGTCCGCCGAGGCGCAGAAGCTCCTCTACGACACGCTGAAGGACTTACGCGCCGCCCTGCCCGCCGCGACCATCGTCCTTCTCGCCGGCAATCACGATCCAGCCGGCCGCATAGAAGCGCCACGCGCCCTGTTCGATCTCGTCAATGTCGCCGGCGTCGGCACGATCGCGCGCAGGGACGGCGAGATCGACGCCGACGTCCATCTCGTACCTCTGCGCGGCGCCGGCGGCGCGGTCGAGGCGCATCTTCTCGCCGTGCCCTATCCGCGCGCCGCCGATCTGCCGATTGTGGAGGGCGAGAGCGAGGGCTCGCCGGTGATGCGCTCCGTGCGCGCGCTCTATGGCGAGCTGATCGCCGCGGCGCGGGCGCGCATCGGCGCGGCGCCGCTCATCGTCACCGGCCATTTGCATGTCGCCGGCGGCCTGGAATCGGAAGGCGCCGAGCGCCGCATTCTCGTCGGCGGCGAGCACGCCGTTCCGCCGGACGTGTTTCCGCCGGATGTCGCCTATGTCGCGCTCGGCCATTTGCATCGGCCGCAAGCGATCGGGCGCGAGAGCATCCGTTATTCCGGCTCGCTGTTTCCGCTGTCCAAGACCGAGATCGACTATCGTCACGGCGTGTCGATCGTCACGATCGCGGGCGCGGCGACGACGGTCGAGCATGTCCCGCTGCCGCGTCCGACTCTTTGCCTGCGCATTCCGCCGCGCGGCGGCATGGCGCGGAACGATGTCGAATCCGCTTTCGCCGCGCTCGCCCTCGATCCCGCGACGCCAGCGGATGAGAAGCCGTTTATTCACCTCACCATCGCCGCCGAAGGGCCGATCGTCGGCCTGGACGCCGAGATCGACGCGATAGCGGAGAAATTTCCGATCCGCCTCGCCTCGCTCACCGTCGAGCGCCCGCAGCGCGCGGAAACAGAGGCGCCGGCGCCCGCCGCTCTGCGCCTTTCGGAACGCCAGCCGGTCGAGCTGTTCCGCGAGGCCTTCGCGCTCACCCATAAAGCCGAGCCGACGGCGGAGCATCTCACTCTGTTCCATTCCGCCGCGATGGAGGAATAGTGCGCATTCTCGCGATCCGGGGCGAAAATCTCGCGAGCCTCGCCGAGCGTTTCGAGATCGATTTCGAGAAGGAGCCTCTGCGCAGCGCCGGCCTCTTCGCCATCACGGGCGAGACGGGCGCCGGCAAATCGACGATTCTCGATGCGCTCTGCCTCGCGCTCTATGACGCTTTTCCGCGCGTCGCCGCGCAGGGCGTCAACGAGAGCGTTCCCGACCCCAGCGGCCAGACGGTGAGCGCCGCAGATCCGCGCTCCATTCTGCGCCGCGGCGCGGGGCGCGGCTTCGCCGAGGTGGATTTCCTCGGCCGCGACGGCGAGCGCTATCGCGCCCGCTGCGACATTGCGCGCGCTCGCGGGCGAGCGACAGGCAATCTGCAGCAGCGCAGCCGTGCGCTGCATCGTCTGGATGCGGAAGGCGCGGTCGTCGCGGCGGTGGCCTCGGGCGTCGAGCCCGTGCGCGCCAAAGTCATAGAGCTCACCGATCTCACCTTCGAGCAGTTCCGCCGCACAGTGCTGCTGGCGCAAGGCGATTTCGACGCTTTTCTGCGCGCCGATTCGAAAGAGCGCGCCGATCTGCTCGAGAAGATCACCGGCGCCTCCGTCTATGCGGAGATTTCCAAGCGCGTCTATCTGCGCACCAAGGCTGCGCTGGAGGCGCTGGATCGTCTGCGCCGCCGCCGCGACGAGATCGGCCTGCTGCCGGCGGAAGCGCGCGCCGCGCTGGAGAACGAGCGCGACACCTCCGCCGCCGCCCGCGCCGAGGCTGCGCGCGAGCGCGACGAAGCCGCCGCTCTGCTGCAGCGCCATGCGGCGATCACGCAAATGGAGACGCGCCTCGCCGAGGCGGAAACCCGCGAGCAGTCGGCGCTCGCCGCGCAGGAATCCTTGGCGGAAACGCGCGAGCGGGCGAAGACACTCGATCTCGCCGAGCCGCTGCGCGCGCCCCTCGCCGCGCGCGAGGCGGCGACGCAAAATCTCGCGCGTGCGACGATCAGCGAGATCGCCGCGCGCGAAGCCGCAGCGAAAGCGCAGGCCGCGCTCGAGGAGGGGCGCGAGAGAGAAGCGCAAAAGCGCGCGCGTTTGGAGGCGGCGGAAACCGAATTCAAACACTTCGGCCCGCTATGGTCGGCGGCCGAACATCTCGACGCCGAAATCCTCGCGGCGGAGCGAGAGGCGATGCAAGCCGAAAAAATCGCGCATGAGGCCGCGCGCATCGCGCAGCAGAAAGCCGACGAAGAGACCGCGCTGATCGCGCAAGTCGCGACCGCGCGAGCAGGAGCCGAGACGGTGCGCGCCGCGCTGGAGCGTCTCGCCACAGCAGAGCCGCTGCTCACGCGCTGGAGCGAAATCGGCGAATGGCTTGGACGTCGAGGCGAGGCGGCGAAGTCGCTCGCCCGCGATGCAACGCGCGCGAAAACGCTCGGCGCGGAGATCGACGCCGCGACGCGCGAGATGGAGACGCTCGATGGCGCGGATCGCGAGGCGAAAGCCGAGCGCGCCACTCTGGCGGAACGGATAGAGACGCGCAGCGCCGCGCTCGCGCAGCTGAAGGAAGACGAGGCGAGCGAGCGCCGCCGCGCGCTGGACGCGCTCGCGCGTCTCGCCGCGCAGATCGAGACGCAAATGCGCCGCCATGCGAAGGCGCGAGACCTATGGCGCCGCGCCATGCTCGATCTCGAGGGCGCGAATGTCGTGCAGGAAAGCGAGACGCGCGCGCTGCGCGATGCGAGCGACGCGCGCGAGCTTTGCGAGGCGAAGCGCGGCGAGGTGGAGCGGCTGGGCGAGATCGCCGACGCCGCCGTCTCCAAGCAGGCTTTGGCGCTACGCGCGAGCCTCGTCGATGGCGCGCCCTGCCCGGTCTGCGGCGCGCGCGCGCATCCCCATGCGCATGAGAGCGAGGCCGCCGATGCGCTGATCGCCGAGCTGCGCGCGCGACGCGACGCGCTGCGCCGCGAGATGGTGGAAGCCGAGCGCGCGATCGCCGCGGCGAGCGGCCGCCTCTCCGCAGCGCAGGAGCGCGCCGCCGACGCCACGCGCCGACGCGACGAGGCGCTCGCCGAAAGCGACGAGGCCGCGAGAGATTACGATGAAGCGCGCGCGCGCTGGCCCGCGGATGCGCCGGCGCCGACCTCGATCGAGGATAGCGCATTGCTCGCGCGCCTCGCGGAAAGCCTCGAGCGCGAGAGCAATGCGCTCGACGAGCGGCTGAAGAGCGCGCGGGCGCTGCGCGCCGATATGGATGCGCTACGTCTCGCGCATGATCGTCTCGCCGCCGCGATCGACGAGCGCCGGCAAAGGCGCGACGAAATTGTCGCGCACATCGCCGCCGCGCGTGAAGAGACGGCGCGCATCGGCGAGACCCGCGCCGCCGCGACGGAGAGTCTGAGCGCCGTGGATCGCGCGCTCGCGCCCTTTCTGCCGCTCTGCGATCTTTCGCTCGGCGATCTCGATCGCGATGCTGCGGGCGCGATGCTGCGACTGAGGACGAAAGGCGAGGATTTTCGCAATGCGCAGGAGAGCGCCGCGCATATGGCGCGCAGCCTCGAGGAGCTGACGCAAAATCTCGCCGGCCTGCGCATAGAGGCGCGCGCGCGCGCCGAGGCGGCGGCGGCGGCGAAGTTTCAGCAGAGCGAGCGCGCCAGCGTCCTCGCCGAGCGTCGCGCGCAACGCGGCGAATTGCTCGGCGGCGAGCCGACGGCGATCCATCGCACACGCTGCAATGACGCGCGTCTCCTCGCGCAGCAGGCGCTCGAATCCGCCACGCGCGACAGCGCCGAGACCGAGGCGCGCCGCACGGGCGCCGAGCGCGATCTCGCCCATGCCGGCGAGGCGCTCGCAGAAGCGCGCGCGCGGAGCGAGACGGATGCGCGGAATTTCGCCGACGCTCTGACCATCGCGCAAATCGACGAAGCGGCGGCGCTCACCCTGCTCGCCGTCTCGCCACAGGAGCGAGCCGAATTGCGCGCGCGGCTGGCGACGGCGGACGCAGCGCTCGCCGCCGCACGCACGGAAAAAGAAGCGCGCGGGCGCGATCTCGCCGATGCGCTCGCCGCCGGACGCCCGGAGCAGGATGTCGCAATTGCGGACACGCGCCGCGCCGCGGCGGAGGCGAAATTGGAAGCGCTGGCGCGGCGGCTCGGCGAGATCGGCGAGCGGCTCGCCGCCGATGATCTCGCGCATGGTCGCGCGCAGACGCTGGCCGGCGAGATCGCCGCAGCGGAGGCGACGCATAAGAGCTGGGCCGAGGTCGACGCCGCCATCGGCTCGGCGAGCGGCGACAAGTTCCGCCGCTTCGCGCAGAGCGTGACGCTGGAGCATCTCGTCGTGCTCGCCAATCGCAATCTGGCGACGCTGACGACGCGCTATCGGCTGGAGCGCTCCGCCAGCGACACGGCCGATCTCGGTCTGCAGATCGTCGATCGCGATCTTTGCGACGAGCGCCGCTCGACGCGCTCGCTCTCCGGCGGCGAGCGCTTTTTGGCGTCGCTCGCGCTGGCGCTCGGCCTATGCAGCCTCGAGGGGCGCGGCTCCTTCGTCGACACGCTGTTCATCGACGAGGGCTTCGGCACGCTGGATCAAGGAACGCTCGACGTCGCCATGGACGCGCTGGAGAGGCTGCATGGGCAGGGCCGCAAGGTCGGCGTCATCAGCCATGTCGAGTCGCTGCGTCAGCGCATTCCTGTGCAGATAAGGGTCGAGAAACGCGGCGGCGGCCGCAGCGCGGTGCGCATAGAGGCGCGAGGAGGATGGATCGCTGCGCTGCAACCGACATGATGACGCGGCGCCTCCGACGGTCGTTCGAAAATGGGAATATCAAATGCGGTTCTTCATCGGATTCTTGCTCGGACTCTCTGTCGGAACAGTGTTCGCCTTCCCGATCCTGATCTGGATGGCGACACTGGTCGCGACACTGTTTCGTTTCATCGGACTGCCGAACGAATCGACCTACCCGCAAATCCTGATACCCTTCGTGATTGTCTACTCGGTGTTCGCCGCCTGCTCGATCCGCCTCGCCAAAATTGCTCACGCCGATTCGCTTCTGCTCGGCTTTTTGCTGGCGTTTCCTGTCGTCTCCCTCGGCATTCTCGCCGCCTTGACCATCGGAGAGCAAGCGATCGACTGAATTGACGCGCGCCGGGACGGCCGTGTCATACGTTTTTTTTCTGCCGCCTCACGGCTCTGGATTGCTTCGCTTCGCTCGCAATGACGGCCACGGCGATCATCGCTTCTTCGAGCGAAGCAATCACTTGGAAATGGCCTCACAGCGCGTTGCGATAGGCCTTGCGCGAGAAGATCGTCATGAAGATGATCCACACGTCGAGCGGCAGCGACCAATGGTCGATGTAATAGAGATCATGCTCGACGCGCAGGCGGATCTTCTCCGGCGAGTCGATCTCGCCGCGCAGCCCGTTCACCTGCGCCCAGCCGGTGATGCCGGGCTTCACATTGTGGCGGCGCGCATAGAGGGCGATCTTGCGCTCGAAGATCTGGTCATGCGCCAGCGCATGCGGGCGCGGGCCGACGAGCGACATCTCGCCGCGCAGCACATTGATGAGCTGCGGCAGCTCGTCGATATTGTAGCGGCGGATGAAGCGGCCGACGCGCGTCACGCGCTTGTCGCCGGCTGTCGCCTGGGTGATCTCGCGGCCGTCCTCCATCGTCGTCATGGAGCGGAATTTGGCGATGCGGAAGGGCTCGCGATTAAAGCCGTGGCGGCGCTGGAAGAACAGCGCCGGGCCTTTGCTGTCGAGCTTGATCGCCGCCGCGACGGCGAGCAGCAGCGGCGACAGAGCGATGAGGCCGAGCGACGAGAAGACGATATCGAAGAGCCGCTTGGCGATGATCTCGAGCGAGTCGGCGCGGCGGCCGCTGAGATTGAGGCTGGCGATCGAGCCGATCTTGTTGATATGCGCATCGACGAAACGGTCGAGCACGCGCTCCGGCCCGAGATGAATCGACGCCGGGACGCGCAGGAAGGCAGTCACGCAATCGTCGATGACGTCGGTGCGGCTCCAGGGCGCCAGAATGAATACATCGTCGGGCAGCAGCATGCGGGCGGAGGCCTGCGCCAGAGCGAGATCGTCCTGCATGGCGTCGGCGCGGTCGCGCAGCGCCACGGCGGCGACGACATTCATGCCGCTCTCCCAAGGCTGATAGCGGCGCATGAACTCGTCGATGTCGCTCTCGAAGCCGACGAGAAACACGCGACGCGCCGAGGCTCCGCCACGCTCGGCGCTGCGCCGAACCACGCCGACCAGCGCCGCGCGCGCCGCATAGACGGAGAGAAAGCCCGTCGCATAGAAGAGCACGAAGGCGCCGCGCGAGGATTCCTCCGTCGCCTTGGCGAGAAAGCCGAAGGTCAAGGCGCAGACGAAAGCGACGCTCCACAGCACCGCGCCGCGCCAGCCATGGCCGTCCAGCGTCAGATAATTCTTGATCGCATATTCGTGCCGCATGACGTTCGAGAGCACGAAGAGGATCGCCGCGAACATGCACAGCCGCAGATTGGGAAGCGTCGAGCCGTCATAGCCATAGGCGAAATAATGATACAGCGTCTCGCAGGCGATGGCCGTGGCGAGAATGACCGCCACATCGATCAGCGCCGCGATCACCGAGAAGGAGGCGCGCATCAGCGCCGCATTCGGGCTCGGCATGGCGCGCGACCAGCCGCTGCGCAATGCTGCGCTGTCGTTTCCAGCTTTGACGCGAGCGTCGTCCTTGCGGAGCGACGAAAAGGGAAGATCGGCGATACTCGACACGGCTCGTCTCCAACCCGATACTGCCGCCGTGCCGTAATGGAGCAATTCCCCCGTTTTGGCCGGCTTTCGGGTCGGAAGCTGCAAGCCGCCTGCCCGCAGAGCGGCGAAAAAGCGGCGAATCGGAGCGAGCGGCGGGGAGGCGAAAGCGAAGACCGCGCCCAACTCATTGATAAATAAAATATTTACCATATTTCAGGGCGAAATCGCGCGGCTGCGGCGCCGCGGCGCCGAGAGAAGCCTTCACAATGGCGTCATCCTGCCTATAGACTATGGCCGCGGCTCGGGGGCTGGAGGGCGTCCGAACGATTCGCGGAAAGAGGGCCGAGGTGACCGTTCACTTTCGCCAGTCAAATGTTTCGCCGCAGGCGTGTCCTGCGTTGGTTCTCAACGCCGACTATCGGCCGCTGAGCTACTATCCGCTGTCCCTATGGGGGTGGCAGGACGCGATAAAGGCGGTCTTCCTCGACAGGGTCAACATCGTCTCGGAATATGACAAGACGGTCAAAAGTCCGAGTTTCGAAATAAGATTGCCCTCTGTCGTTTCGCTCAAAGCCTATGTAAAGCCCGCCCGCCATCCCGCCTTCACCCGATTCAATGTATTTCTTCGCGACCGCTTCACCTGCCAATATTGCGGACGGCAGGACGATCTCACCTTCGATCACGTGATCCCCCGCTCCAAGGGCGGCGCCACCACCTGGGAAAATGTCGTCGCCGCCTGCTCGGCCTGCAATCTGCGCAAGGCCGACCGGCTGCCGCATGAGGCGCATATGTTGCCGGCCCAGCCGCCCTTTCAGCCGAGCGTCGCCGATCTCCACCGCAATGGGCGGCTGTTCCCGCCCAATTATCTCCACGACAGCTGGCTCGATTATCTCTATTGGGATTCGGTGCTGGAGCCCTGATCACAATCGAGCCACATGCTGCGTCGTCTTCTCGTCGTCTCTTTCGCCTTTGTGCTCGCCGCCGGCGCGGGCATGATCTTCCTGCCGATCGCCGCGCTCACCGACCCCGCGACCCGCGAGGCCGGCTCGTCCCTGGCTATGGGCGCGCTGTTCTGGGCCGAGCCCGATGATGTGGCGGCGGCCTTCGGCTATGTGCTGTGGGCCATGGGAATCGCCGGCTGCGCAGCTCCGCTCGCCATTGTGGCGCTCATCGGCGAGATCGCCGGGGCGCGCGCCTATACCTGGTATGCCGGGGCGACAGCGCTGCTCGCCGCCGCCGCGCCGACGGTTCTCCGCGCCGCGCGTGGGAGCGGCCGCATCGTCGAGGCGAGTCCGGCCGAAGGGCGCTTCGCGCTGCTGTTCTTCCTCGCCGGGGCTTTGACGGGGACGATCTATTGGCTGATCGCCATGCGCGGGCGGGACGCGCGCGACAGAGAGATGCGCGGCCGCGAGATGCGCGGCTGATAGCTGACCATCAGCCGGGTCATTCCATGCCGACCATCGATCTGAAAGACGCGAAGGCGAGCTTCTCCGATCTCGTCGATCGCGCCATGCGCGGGGAGTTCGTGACGATCACGCGTCACGGCGAGCCGGTGGCGGCTCTCGTCTCGATCGAGGCGGTCGAGATCGCCCGCGCGGCGATAGAGCGCGAGCGACCGAGCCTCGTCGCCTATTTGAAAACCTTCCCGAGCAGCGGATTGCAACGCAACACCCGACCGTCGCGAGACGTCGAGCTTTGACGATACATATCCGCCGTCGTCGCGCCCCGACGCCTTCCATCGACTGAGAGCGGCAATATTGCGCGCTCAGCGCGATATCCCGCCCAGCACGCCGCGCAAAACTTCCTTCGCGATCTGCGTGCCGATGGAGCGCGCCGCCGATTGCACGGCCGAGCGCACAGCCAGCTCGCCGGTGGACATGCGCTTTGGATTCTCGCGCTTGAACAATCCCCCGACCACGCCGCCGAGCTTGCCGATGAGGCCGCCGCCGGCGCTCGCCTGCGTCGTCTGCGCCTCGGGCCGGGCGGGGCCGGCGCCGGCCGCGCTCAAATGGTCCTCGGCGCGCTTCTGCAATATTTCAAAGGCCGATTCGCGATCGATGGACGTGTCGTATTTGCCGCGCAGCGTGCTCTCCGCCAGCACATTCGCGCGCTCCTCGGCGGTGATCGGCCCGACGCGCGCGGCGGGCGGCGCGATCAGCACGCGATCAACGATCTCCGGCTTGCCCTTGGCGTCGAGCATGGAGACAAGCGCCTCGCCGACGGAGAGCTGCATGATCGCCTCCGCCGTGTCGAAGGCGGGATTTTGGCGGAAGGTCTCCGCCGCCGCGCGCACGGCTTTCTGGTCGCGCGGGGTGAATGCGCGCAGCGCATGCTGCACGCGATTGCCGAGCTGGCCGAGCACGCTGTCCGGCACATCCAGCGGATTTTGCGTGACGAAATAAACGCCGACGCCCTTGGAGCGGATGAGCCGCACCACTTGCTCGATCGCCGTCAGCAGCGCCTTGGGCGCGTCGTCGAAGAGAAGATGCGCCTCGTCGAAGAAGAAGACGAGCTTGGGCTGCGCGAGATCGCCGACCTCCGGCAGCTGCTCGAACAGCTCCGACAAGAGCCACAGCAGGAAGGTGGCGTAGAGCCGCGGCGAGCGCATCAGCTTATCGGCGGCGAGTATGTTGATGACGCCGCGGCCGTCGCGATCGACGCGCAGAAAATCGGAAATATCGAGCGCCGGCTCGCCGAAGAATTTCTCGGCCCCTTGAGTCTCCAGCACCAGCAGCTGGCGCTGAATGGCCCCGACAGTCGCGGGCGCGACATTGCCGTATTTTGTCTTCAAAGAGCCCGCATTGTCGGCGACATAGGTGAGCGCGGCGCGCAGATCCTTGAGGTCCAGCAGCAAGAGGCCCTGCTCGTCGGCGACGCGGAACGTCACATTGAGCACGCCCTCTTGAACATCATTGAGCTCGAGCAGGCGCGCGAGCAGCAGCGGCCCCATTTCGGAAATGGTGGCGCGCACCGGATGCCCCTGCTCGCCGAACACATCCCAGAACACGACGGGGAAACGGTCCACCGCATAGGCGAGGCCGATCTCGAGCGAACGATCGACGAAAGCCTGGCGCATCTCGCCCGGCTGCGACAAGCCGGCGAGATCGCCTTTCACATCGGCGAGAAAAACGGCGGTCCCCGCATTGGAGAAGCCTTCGGCGAGCTTTTGCAGCGTCACCGTCTTGCCGCCGCCGGTCGCGCCGGCGATGAGGCCGTGACGATTGCCGACGGAAAGGGTGAGGTAACTATAAACGCCGTCAGAGCTCGCGCCGACGAGGATTTTTCCGGGGCTGGCGTTCGGATCGTCAGTCATGTTCTCGCGCCTGCGCTCAATGGGAGAATCGATGCAGCCGTCATTATATATCCAGCCGTCGCCTCCGCGGGCGATTTCGTAGGGCGTGCTGCGGCGCGGCGCCGCGGCGACGGCCTCGCTCCGCGGCGACGCTCTGCTGTGACGCTCTGCTGTGACGCTTGGCGAACGCCCCTCCGCAGGCTAAGTTCCGCGCATAGAGAGGAGCGTCACGCGAGATCGCCGCCGCCCGGCCCAGCAGCTCTTCAGAGCCGCCGATGATCGCGATACGCCGCGATCCCCTCGGCCGCGGCGATAACGAGAAACGACGCCATATCTTCGGGAAGAAACGCATGTCCAAGAGCTACGCCAAGAGTTCGCAAAAGGGTCGCGCCAAGGGCCGCGACCTTCCCAAGCTGCCTCTCTTCGCGATCGGCGGAGTCTTCCTTGCGGCCTTCGCCGCATTGGTGGCGTTCACCAGCCTCAAGCCGCCGCCGCCGCCCGCCTCCGCCATCGGCGGGCCGTTCCAGCTCGTCGCGCACAATGGCCAGACAGTCACCGAGAAGGACTTTCTCGGCAGGCCCTTCCTCGTCTTCTTCGGCTACACGCATTGCCCGGACATCTGCCACACCACTCTGTTCGAGATTTCCGAGGTGCTGCGCGCGCTGGGGCCGAAGGCCAATGCCGGCGCATTATTCGTGACCGTCGATCCGGAGCGCGACACGCCCGCCGTGCTCAAGGACTATCTCTCCAATTTCGATCCGCGCATCGTCGGCGTCTCCGGCGAGCGCGCGCAGCTCGATCCGATGCTGAAGGAATATCGCATCTATTCGAAGAAGGCTGCGGAAAGCGGCGAGGACTATGCGGTCGACCACACGACCGTCGTCTATCTGATGGACAAGAACGGCCGCTTCGTCAGCTCCTTCAATGTCGGACGCAAGCCCGCCGACGCCGCGCGCGATCTCGAACGCTTTCTGTGACGCGAGACGCCGAGACGCGAAGACGCAGAGACGCAGAAACGACACAGTCGACATTTTTTTGCGTAAGTCGCGAACTTCCCTGTCGCGACTCGGCGCGGCTTTGCGTTAGCATCGAATCATGCTTCGTCTTCGACGCGACGGGCTCGCGAAAGCCGCGGGCTCCACCGCCCTGACACTCACACATGCGGGCGAGACGCTCACCGTCTCGCTGCGCCGTCTGCGCAGCGCGCGACGCTTCACGCTGCGCGTGCGCTTCGCTGCGCGCGACGCCGTGCTCACAATGCCCGCGCGCGCCTCCTTACGCGAGGCGCGCGAGTTCACCGAGCGTCACGCCGCCTGGATCGCCGCGCGGCTCAACCGGCTGCCGGACACGATTCCCTTTCGCGACGGCGCCGTCGTGCCGCTGCGCGGCGTCGATCATTCCATCGCGCATCGCCCCAGCGCGCGCGGGACCGTGTGGGCGGAGACGCGTTTTGCTCTCGACACGGCGCTCTGCGACGGTTTCGACCTCTGCGTCGCCGGCCGCGAGGAGCATGTGCATCGCCGCATCGTCGATTTTCTGAAGCGCGAGGCGCGCCACGATCTCGAGGCGGCGGTGGAGCGCCACACGCGCGCGCTCGGCCTGCCCGCGCGCAGCGTCGGATTGCGCGACACGGTGAGCCGCTGGGGCTCCTGCTCGGCGTCGGGCTCGCTGAATTTCTCCTGGCGGCTCATCATGGCGCCCGCTTTCGTGCTCGACTATCTCGCCGCGCATGAGGTCGCCCATCTCGAATATCTCGATCATTCGGATCGATTCTGGGCGCTGACGCGGCGCCTCTGCGCGGAGACGGATCGCGCCGAGGGCTGGCTCTCCACGCATGGCGCGCATTTGCATAAATTCGGCGCGACCGAATAGACGCGGCCTTCTCACCTTCCTCTTTATGAAACGACCGCGCCGTCATCGGCGCGGCATGCCTCTTTATGAAACGCGCGGCCCGCCCCTTCGCGAGACGCGCTGTCATCGGCGCGTCATGCCCTTCTAAGTAAAGACG
This sequence comes from Methylosinus sp. sav-2, assembly GCF_004366495.1. Classification (NCBI taxonomy): domain Bacteria; kingdom Pseudomonadati; phylum Pseudomonadota; class Alphaproteobacteria; order Hyphomicrobiales; family Methylocystaceae; genus Methylosinus; species Methylosinus sp. sav-2. The sequence continues at coordinate 199,667 of NZ_SOEJ01000002.1, read as the reverse complement.
CGCGGTCATCGGCGCTTCACCGCCAATGGTTTCTGATTCGTTAAAATTCTCCTCCCGAACGAATCACGGCCGTTCCGCGGCGCACAAAAATGCGCTATGAAAGAGACAAAGCTCCTTCTTCGGTATTCGCTCATCGAGGTGACGTATGGCCGACGTTATCTTCTACGAGAAACCCGGCTGCGCCGGAAATGCGCGTCAAAAGGCTCTGCTGCTCTCCTCCGGCCATGCGCTGCAGGTGCGCAATCTGCTCGCCGAGCCTTGGAGCGTCTCCAGCCTGCGGCCTTATTTCGGCGAGACGCCGGTGCGCGAATGGTTCAATCTCGCTGCGCCGCGCGTCAAATCCGGCGAGATCGACATAGAGACCGTCACGCCGCAGGCGGCGCTGGTCATGATGATCATCGATCCGATATTGATCCGCAGGCCGCTCATCAAGGTCGGCGGCCGCTGCGAGGCGGGCTTCGATCCTGAGCGGATCGGCGCCTGGATCGGGCTGCAGCCGACCGAGAAGCGGGTGAGCGACACCTGCGTGCGGACCGAAGCGGCGGCGCTACGCGCCGAAAGCGAGGCCGGAGCCGCGCCCGCCGACTGATCGCGGGAGCGAGCGAAGGTCACAAGGAGGTCTGATGCTGTTCCGGCGCGATGTCGCGGGCTCCGGCGCGCCTTGCGGCTTGTATTTCGAGTCGCTGCTCGAGCGTTGCCGCGCGATGCGGCCCATTCGCATCGGCGTGGTGCATCCTTGCGACGCGGTTTCCGTGCAAGGCGCGCTCGCCGCACGCGATCAGGGGCTCATCACTCCCGTTCTGGTCGGGCCGCGCGCCAAAATCATGGCCGCAGCCGCCGCGGCCAATCTCTCGCTCGAGGGCGTCGAGATCATCGACGCGCCCCATAGCCACGCCGCCGCCGACGCCGCCGTCGAGCTGGTGCGGCGCGGCGAGCTCGAGGCGCTGATGAAAGGCTCGCTCCACACCGATGAGCTGATGGGGGCCGTGGTGCGCGAGGGAACGGGCCTGCGCACTGAGCGGCGCGTCAGCCATGTCTTCGTTCTCGACGTGCCCAATTACTGCAAGCCTCTGCTCGTCACCGACGCGGCGATCAACATCGCCCCCACGCTCGCAGAGAAGCGCGACATTGCGCAGAACGCCATAGACCTCGCGCATGCGCTCGGCATAGAACGCCCCAAGCTCGCTGTTCTTTCCGCCGTGGAGACGGTCGACGCCAAGATCCCCTCGACGATAGAGGCGGCGGCGCTGTGCAAAATGGCCGATCGCGGCCAGATCACCGGCGCCGATGTGGACGGACCTCTCGCCTTCGACAACGCCATCTCGCCGGAGGCGGCGAAGGCGAAAGGCATAGTCTCGAGCGTCGCCGGCTATGCCGACATTCTCCTCGTCCCCGATCTCGAGGCCGGCAATATTCTCGCCAAGCAGCTCGTCTATCTCGCCGACGCCGAGGACGCCGGCATCGTGCTCGGCGCCCGCGCGCCCATCGTGCTGACGAGCCGCGCCGATGGCGTGCGCGCCCGCATCGTCTCCTGCGCGCTGGCGCAGCTCTTCGCCCATCGCGTGGTGGAGGGTGTGTGAGCGCTGCGGCGAAAGTCCTATTGGCGCTCAACGCCGGCTCCTCGAGCCTCAAATTCGCGCTCTATGATGCGGCGACGCTCGCGCCTCTTTGCCGCGGCGGCGTCACCGCCATAAAGGAGAAAGACCAGCCGGCGCGCTTTTCTGTCAAAGGCGAGGTCGCGGCGGCGCTCTCCGCCGGCCCCGGCCCCGCGCCGGACATAGACCATGAAGGCGCGGCGCGCTGGCTCATCTCGGCGATCGGCGAGCGGCTGGCGGAGCTTCCCCTCGCCGCCGTTGGGCATAGGATCGTCCATGGCGGCGCGGAATTCGACCGCCCCGTCCTGGTGACGCCGGACATTTTGCGGCAGCTGGAGGCGCTCTCGCCGCTCGCGCCGAGCCATCAGCCACATAATCTCGCGCCGATCCGCAGCCTGCTCGACAGCGCGCCGAGCCTGCCGCAGATCGCCTGTTTCGACACGGCCTTTCACCGCACGCAGCCGCGCCTGGCGCAGCTGTTTCCGCTGCCGCGCGAATTCGCCGAGCGCGGCGTGCTGCGCTACGGTTTTCACGGCCTCTCCTATCAATTCATCGCGGAAGAGCTGCGCCGCCTCGAGCGCGCGCCGGGCCGCACGATCGTCGCGCATCTCGGCCATGGCGCGAGCCTCTGCGCCATGCGCGATCTCGAGAGCGTCGCCACCACAATGGGATTCACGGCGCTCGACGGGCTGATGATGGGCACGCGCAGCGGCGCGATCGATCCCGGCCTGCTGCTGCATCTCGTGATGCAGGAGGGCTTTTCTCCCAAGCAAGTCCATGCGCTGCTCTATGAGCGATCTGGCCTGCTCGGCGTCTCCGCGATCAGCGACGATCTGCGCGCGCTCGAGGCGAGCGCTTCCCCCGCGGCGGAGGAGGCGATGGCGCTCTTCGCCTATCGCGCCGCACGCGAGATCGGCTCGCTGGCGAGCGCGCTGAACGGGCTCGACCGTCTCGTCTTCACGGCCGGCGTCGGCGAGAATTCGCCGTCCATGCGCGCGCGCATCGGCGCCTATCTCGGTTTTCTCGGCCTCGCCCTCGACGATGAGGCGAATGCGGCGAATGCGCAGATCATCAGCGCGCCGTCGAGCCGCATCGAGGCCCTCGTGCTTCCCACCAATGAGGAAGCGGTGATCGCCGAGGCCGCGCGGGCGCTGCTTCGCGGCTGACGAAACGCAGAAAATCGCACAGCAATTCGGCGCCGGTCGCATGATTTGCAGGCGTATTTTCGCGCCGCCGCTGAGCCGCTTTTCACAAATAGCTGAATTGTCGAGATGAGGCTCGCGGCGCTGGTCTGGCGCCCAGATTGCGAGTAGTCTCCCGCCGTGGCGTGAGCCTCGGCGTGGCCCAAAGAGGGGCCAAGATCAGCAACGCCGCTGTTCCGATCGAGTCGCGCCCAAAGCGCGATCGTTGGACGGCGGCTTTTTTTGTCCGTCGCGCCCCGACGGAGCGCGACGCCGACGAGGGGCAGACACAAAAATGATGAGAATGAAACGAAGCGCTCCGCCGCGCCCGATCTTCGTGAGCGCGAAGACCTTGGCCATCGCCGCCGCGCTGCTCGGCGTCTGCGTCGGAGAGGCCGCAGCAGCGGACGCCCCCGCCAAGCTCGTCGCCGCTCCCGCGCCCGATGTCGCCGCTCCGCCGCCGCCCGCGCCTCTCGGCGTCTTCGGCGCCGATATGCCGGCCGCCGGCAAGCTCGTCGTCTCCATCATTCCGCAATTCGCCAATCTCTCGCATACGCTGAAAGGAACGCGGCGAGTCTCGTCGGAAGAAGTGGCGGCGACGACGCCCTGGTTCGGCCATCCGACGCTGAAGCTCCGGCTGGTGCCGCAGAATGTCTCCGTCGCCTCACAAACGCTGGCGCTCGCTTATGGAATCACGAATTACCTGTCCGTCGTCGTCACCGGCGGCATGATCGAGCGCAATCTCGACATGCTGACATTCCAAGGGCCGACGAGTCTCAACCGACTCGGGCTCAGCCATACGGGAACCGACGGCCTCACCGATTTCACCGCCTCGACGATCTATCGCGTCTATCAGGACCCGATACATCGCATTCAGCTCAATCTGGGCATGAGCTTCCCGACCGGAAGCACCCACAACACATTCCGCCTGCTGCTGCCGGACGGCAGCTATGCGACGAGCCGCGCCTTCTACGCATTGCAGCCCGGCGCCGGCACTTTCGACATCATGCCCGGAATTGTCTACGCCGGCCATATCGACAAATGGTCCTGGGGCCTCTCCTATCGCGGCCGCTTTCCGCTCGCCGCCAATCCGGAAGGCTATCTCTACGGCGATCTGCACGAGTTCAACGGCTGGGCCGGCTATAGCTGGATAAAGGGCCTCACCACCACTTTCCGCGTCAACGCGACGACGCAGGGCGAGATTCGCGGACTCGATCCGATGATCCGCGGCAAGGCGCAGGCGGCCAATCCCAATTTCTACGGCGGCCAGCGCGTGGAGCTATGGGGCGGCGCGACCATCGGCGGCGGCCTCATCGGTCAGGAAGCGCTCACCATCGCGCTGGAGGCGGGCATCCCCGTCTATCAGAGCCTCGAGGGGCCGCAGCTCTCCAAAAATTGGCAGGCCGGCATGGCGCTGCGCTGGAAAATCTAGAGCATGTCCCCGAAAAGTGCGAAGCGGCCTTCGGAAAAGAACATGCGGGCTCGACTCTGAGGGATAGAGCGGCGGGGGACGGCGCCCCGCCCGCGTTCTCGACATCGCCTGCCGAGCGTGGCACAACCCGCCCCAGAAAATCAAAAGCCGTGGCGGGACGATGACGGATATAGCGGAACTGGAGACCGAGACTCTGGCGGCGATCGCGGCGGCGGCCGACGAGGCCGCGCTCGAGGCCGTGCGCGTCGGCGCGCTGGGCAAGAAGGGAAGCATTTCGGCGCTGCTGGCGACGCTCGGCAAAATGTCGCCGGAGGACCGCAAGACCGAAGGCGCCAAGATCAATGCGCTGAAGGACAAAGCGCAGGAGGCGATCGCCGCGCGTCGCGACGTCCTGCAGACGCAAGCGCTGGAGAAGCGCCTTTCCGCCGAGACGGTGGATGTGACGCTGCCGGTGCAGGAGAGCGGCCAGGAGCTCGGCCGCATTCATCCGATCTCGCAAGTGATGGACGAGCTGACGGCGATCTTCGCCGATATGGGCTTTTCCGTCGCCGAAGGGCCGGACATTGAAAGCGACGATTACAACTTCACCAAGCTGAACTTCCCCGAATGGCATCCGGCGCGGGAGATGTACGACACTTTCTTCTTTCCGCCGGGCGCCGACGGCAAGCGCAAGCTGCTGCGCACGCATACGAGCCCGGTGCAGGTGCGCACCATGCTCACCAAGGCGCCGCCGATCCGCGTGATCTGCCCCGGCCGCACCTATCGCTGCGACAGCGATCAGACGCATACGCCCATGTTTCATCAGGTCGAGGGGCTCGTCATCGACGAGACGACCCATATGGGCCATTTGAAATGGGTGCTGGAGGAGTTTCTGAAGGCCTTCTTCGAGGTGAAATCGGTGAAGATGCGCTTTCGCCCCTCCTTCTTCCCCTTCACCGAGCCCTCCGCGGAAGTGGATGTACAATGCCGCCGCAAGGACGGCGACATTCGCTTCGGCGAGGGCGAGGATTGGATGGAGATATTGGGCTGCGGCATGGTGCATCCCAATGTGCTGCGCAATTGCGGGCTCGATCCGGACAAATATCAGGGCTTCGCCTTCGGCGTCGGCATAGATCGTCTCACCATGCTGAAATACGGCATGTCGGATCTGCGCGCCTTCTTCGAGGCCGACGCGCGCTGGCTGACGCATTATGGATTCCGGCCGCTGGATTTCCCGACGCTGGCGGGGGGCTTGAGCGGGTGAGGCATGCCGTCCCTGCTGCGATGGCGAGGCTATCGCTTCTTCTTCTACTCGGCGGATGGATGGGAGCCGCCTCATATCCATGTAGTCAAGGACGGCAAGGAAGCGAAAATCTGGCTGAACGACCTCAATCTCGCGATCAATCTCGGTTACTCCGCCAAGGAGTTGAACGAGATCATCCGAAAGACGCGCGAGGAGCGCGATATCTTTCTGGAGGCGTGGCATGACTATTTTGCAAATTGACATCGAGGATAGCCGCCCGATCGCCGCGCATTGCGACGACGGCTTCTTGAATGTGACGCTCGCCGACGGCCGCGAGTTGCGCACGCCTCTATGGTGGTATCCCCGCCTCGCGAGCGCTTCGCCTTCGGCGCGCAATGTCGTCGAATTCATGCCGATGGGAATGCATTGGCCGCAGATCGACGAAGACATCAGCGTCGCCAGCATGCTGCGCGGTCAAAAAGCGCCGGGCGCGACGCCGCCGATTCAATAGACAGAAAGCTTTCGAAAGCTGGACGCATGAAACTCACACTCTCCTGGCTGAAAGACCATCTCGAGACGAGCGCCTCGCTCGAGGAGGTCGTCGAAACTCTGACGCGCATCGGCCTCGAGGTCGAGCATCTGCACGATCCCGCCGCGCAGCTGAAGGATTTCCGCATCGCGCATGTGATCGAGGCCAAGCCTCATCCCAACGCCGATCGCCTGCGGGTCTGCATGGTCGATACGGGCGAAGGCGCGCCGGTGCAGGTGGTCTGCGGCGCGCCCAATGCGCGCACGGGATTGAAGACCGTCTTCTCGGCGCCCGGAACCTATATTCCCGCCAAGAAGATCACGCTCGGCAAGGGCGTCATTCGCGGCGTCGAATCGCTCGGCATGCTGTGCTCGGCCGCCGAGCTGGAACTCTCCAACGATCACGACGGCATCATCGAGCTGCCAGAGGACGCCCCCATCGGCGCGGTCTACGCGCAATGGGCAGGGCTCGACGATCCGGTCATAGAGATCAATCTTACGCCCAACCGCTCCGACGCCGCCGGCATTTACGGCATTGCGCGCGATCTCGCCGCCGCGGGCCTCGGAACGCTGAAGACGCCGGCGGTCGAGACGCTCGAGGGCGGCTTCGCCATTCCGCAGCGCGTCACGCTCGATTTCGTGGATGCGGACGAGCATCTCGCGCCGCTCTTCGCGCTGCGTCTGGTGCGCGGCGTGAAGAATGGCCCGAGCCCGGCCTGGTTGCAGGATCGCCTGCGCGCCATCGGCCTGCGCCCGATCAATGCGCTCGTCGATATCACCAATTATCTGACCTTCGACCGCGCGCGTCCGCTGCATGTCTTCGACGCGAAGAAGGTGGCCGGCGATCTCGTGGTGCGCCGCGCCCGCGCCGGCGAGGAGCTGCTCGCGCTCGACGGCAAGACCTATCCGCTCGATTCCGACATGGTCGTCATCGCCGATGACAAAGGCCCCGAATCTCTCGCCGGCGTCATGGGCGGCGAGCATTCCGGCTGCTCCGACGACACGACGGACGTGCTGATCGAGACCGCGCTGTGGGATCCGGCCAATATCGCCCATACGGGGCGCAAGCTCGGCATCTCCACCGACGCCCGCTATCGTTTCGAGCGCGGCGTCGATCCGGCCTTCGCTCTGCCCGGCCTCGAGCTGGCGACGAAACTGGTGCTGGAATTCTGCGGCGGCGAGGCTTCGGATGTCGCCATTTGCGGCTCGGCGGAAACGCCGACGCGCCAGCTGCGCTTCCCCTGGAGCGAGACGAAGCGCCTCACCGGCCTCAACGTCTCGAAAGACGAATCGACCGCCATACTCACGCGCCTCGGCTTCACGGTCGAAGCGGCGGGCGAGGACGCGCTGGTGGGCGTCCCCAGCTGGCGCCCGGACATTGAAGGCAAGGCCGATCTCGTCGAGGAGATCGCCCGCATCGCCGGCTTCGACACCATCGCCGCCGCGCCGCTGCCGCGCAACGCCGGCGTGACCGAGCCGGTTCTCACTCTGCTTCAGAAGCGCACGCGCGCGGCGCGGCGCGCGCTCGCCGCGCGTGGGCTCGTCGAGGCCGTCACCTGGTCCTTCGTCTCCAAGGAGCAGGCGCAGGCTTTCGGAAGCAGCGACGACAATCGCCTCGCCCTCGCCAATCCGATCGCCGCCGAGCTCTCCGACATGCGACCGAGCCTGCTGCCCGGCCTCGTCACCGCCGCCGGCCGCAACGCCGCGCGCGGCTTTCCCGATGTCGCGCTTTTCGAGGTCGGGCAAATCTTCCTCGGCGAGGATGAGAAGGGCCAGAAGATCGCCGCCACGGGCCTGCGCCGCGGCTTCGCTCTGCCCTCGGGCGCTGGCCGCCATTGGTCGGGCAAGGAGCGCGCGGTCGGCGTCTTCGATGTGAAGGCCGACGCCCTCGCGCTGCTGCAGACGCTCGGCGTCGCCACCGGCGGCTTGCAGATCGTCGCCGGCGGGCCTTCCTGGCTCCATCCGGGCCGCTCGGCAACGCTGCAATTCGGCCCCAAGGCGGTCATCGGCCATTTCGGCGAATTGCACCCGCGCGTGCTGCAGGCGCTCGACGTCGAGGGGCCGATCGCCGCTTTCGAGATTATTCTCGACGCGCTTCCGGCGCCCAAGGCCAAGCCCACCAAGGCCAAGGTGAAATTGGAGCTCTCCGATCTCCAGCCGGTCTCGCGCGACTTCGCCTTTCTGCTGGATCGCGACCAGCCGGCCGGCGATCTCATTCGCGCCGTGCAGGGCGCCGATCGCGCGCTCATCACCGATGTCAGCGTCTTCGATATCTATGAAGGGCCTGGCGTGCCGGAGGGCAAGAAATCGGTCGGCGTCGCCGTGCGGCTGCAGCCCCGCGACAAAACGCTCACCGATGTGGAGATCGAGGCGCTCGCCCACAAAATTGTCACAGAGGCGGGCAAGAAAACGGGCGCCCAACTCAGAGGATGACGATGCTTCGCATGATTCGCTTCGTCTTCATTGCTTGCCTCGCCGGTTCTTGCCTCGCCGCCGGCGCCGCGGCGGCCGAACCGCGCAACATAGGCGATTGCGAGCAGATACAGGCGGCGGACGCCTATAATCGGTGCCTCGCCTCCTTCGGCCCGGCGGCCCATGCGCGCAACAGCCATTCCGCGCTCTCCTTCGCGCCGGAGGAGCAGGTCCCGCATAGCGTCAAGCGCCCCGGCGCTTTCGCCGAGCGCGGCCACCGCGGGCGCCTGCGCATGATGTTCACGCCCGGCGGCCGCTGACGCCGCCGCCGGCGAGGGAGGAGCGAGACCAATGGCTCGAGCGCCCTTCCCCGACGGCATAGCGCGCCGCGATTTTCTCAATGGCCTGCTGATCGCCGCGGGCGGCGCTGTCTCGCGCAGCGTTCCGGCGCGCGCATTCGCGGGCGGGACCTGCGACGGGCCGATCGGCCTCGATCCGCGCGCTCTGCGCGGCGGCAATCTTCCATCCGTCTTCGCCGTCTCGCATTGGCTGCGCGACGGTCGCCTGACATTCGAGAAAGGCTCCGTCTCGCTCGCGCCGGGATGCGACGAGAGCGCCGGAACTTTTCCCGTTCTCGATGCGAACGGAAGCTTCGACTTCATCGTCATCGGCGGCGGCATTTCTGGCCTTTCCGCCGCGCATCACCTGCTGCGCGAGCGCCCGCGGGCGCGCCTGCTGATCCTCGAGGCGGCGCCTGTCCTCGGCGGCAACGCCGCCCGTGACGACGCCCCGCCCCTCCCCAGCCCGGCCTCCACCGCCGGCGCCTATGGAACCGCGCCTTCCGCCGATTGGCTGAGGCAATTCTACCGCGCGATCGACGTCGATTGGCTGGCGCAGAGCGTCCCCGGCCCGGAGAGCAGCTTCTATTTCGACGAATTCGCGCCCGGCCTCGGCGGCGCGCGCGGCTGGAACATAGACACATTCGAGCGCGGCGCCGCGCATCTCCCCTATGACACGCGCCTTCGCGAAGATTTCGCCCGCGCTTTCGCGGCGATCCGCGCGCTCGGCGAAAAAGGCCTCGCCGATCCGGCCGATGAGAGCGATCCCGCGCTCGACGATCTCTCGAGCGTCAGCCTCGCGCAGCATCTCGAGACGACGCTCGGCTGCGACGCGATCGTCTCGCGCTTTTTCACCGCCTATACGCTGACCGCTTTCGGCGGAACAGCAGCGCAGGTGAACGCTCACAGCGCCATCACATTCTTGTCGAGCGAGCTGACCCGCGGCTCGGTCTTCACCTATCCGGGCGGAACGTCGGAAATCGCGCGGCGCATTTCGCGCCGACTGGCGCAGAGCGAGACTCCGCCGCATTTCGAAACCAACGCCACGGCGCTACGGATCGAGGTGACGGCGCGTGGCGCGAACGTCGTCTATTTCCAGGATGGCCGCTTTCATCGAATCTTCGGCGAGCGGACCATCCTCGCCGCGCCGGCGCAGAGCGCGCGCCATCTCGTCGCGCATCTTTCCGACGCCGCGCGCAAAGCGGCCTGGACGCAATTCCATGCGGCGCCGCTCGTCACCGCCAATGTGGTGTTGCGCCACGCGGCGCCCTTGGCGCAGCTCGGGCTCGGTTACAGTCAGAGCTGGTGGGGCGGCCGGCATTTCGTCAATTACATCGTCGCCGATTGGATGAGCGACACGCGCGCCGATCCGCAGCGGCAAACGACGCTCACCTTCTATGGCGGCTGCGACGCGCCGCTCGACGCTCTCGCCGAAGCGCGCATGAAGCTGATGCACACACCCTTTTCCGATTACGAAGACTCGCTCCGCGCCGATCTGTCACGGCTGATGCGCGGCGCGGATTTCGATTTCGATCGCGACGTTCGCGCGCTCTTCCTCTATCGCTGGGGGCACAGCATGTTGCGGCCGCCGCCGAATTTCCTCTTCGGCGCGACGCGAGACGCGAGCGGAAAGCTCGACCGCGCGCAGGCGCCGCGACGCATCGCCTGCGCGCCTTTGGGGCCGATCGTTTTCGCGGGCCAGCATGTCGAAGGCGCCCCATCTATCGAGAGCGCGATCGGCTCCGGCCGCCGCGCCGCGCTGCAAGCGCTGGAGACGGCCCCACGCTGAAAGCGCCTCACCAGCGCAGCACGGCGCCGCCCCAGGTCATTCCGGCGCCGATCGCCATCATGGCGATCACATCGCCTTTCTTCAGCCGGCCGGCGCGATTGGCCTCGTCCAGCGTGATCGGCATGGAGGCGCTCGAGGTGTTGCCGAAGCGGGAAATATTCATCCAGCATTTCTCGAGCGGCACGCCGAGCTGCGCCAGCGACGCCTCTATGATGCGGGCGTTGGCCTGATGCGCGATGACGTGATCCACATCCTTCGCCTCGAGGCCGGCCATGGCCAGCGCCTCGGTCACGATCTCCGGCAATAGGCGCAGCGCGACCTTATAGACCTCGCGGCCGCGCATTTTGATCTTATGCGCCTCCCCCGGCGTCGGCCCGTCCTGACGCGGATCATAGGCGCGCGGAATGCCGAGAATGCCGGTCATGGTCCCGTCGGTGCGCAGGCTGGTGGAGAGCAGGCCGCGGCCCTCCTCTTCGCCCGGCCCCAGCACCATGGCGCCGGCGGCGTCGCCGAACAGCACGCAGGTCTCGCGATTGGTCCAATCGACGACGCGGCTCAGCGTCTCCGCCCCGACGACCAGGGCCCGGCGGACCTTGCCAGTCTTGATGAACTGATCGGCGATGGAGAGCGCATAGAGCGAGCCGGCGCAGGCGGCCGAGACATCGAAGGCGAAAGCGTTCTCGGCCCCGATCTTGGCCTGCAGAAAGGCGGCGCAGGCGGGCGTCTGAGCGTCGCCGGTCACGGTGGCGACGATGATGAGGTCCAGCTCGCGCGGATCGACGCCGGCGAGCTCCAGCGCGTTTTTCGCCGCGGCGGCGGCCATATCGGAGGTGGATTCGCCCGGCGCGGCAATGCGCCGCTCCTCGATCCCGGTGCGGCTGACGATCCAGGCGCCATTGGTCGCGACCATTTTCTCGAGGTCGGCGTTGGTCAGAACCTTCGCGGGGGCGTAGGATCCGGTTCCGAGTATGACGGTTCTGAGCAACGGCGTGCAGCCTCTTCCTTCTGACCCCGGGCGGACGTGCGCCGCTGGGGAAACCTCATGCCTAGCAGGGATCGGCGAGGCGCGAACCTTAAAATTCGTTAATCCCCAAGCCTAGCTCGAGATTGGCCCAGCTCGAGTTCGGCCGAGTTCACGTTTCGATCCGCGCCGGGGGCGATTGCCACGGCGCGCGCGCCATGGCAAGCCTTCGCCCATGCAGAACGTCCCCTCCGACCCGCCCGCGCCCGCCAAAGAGGCGCCGCGCGTCTCCTTCGTCTCGCTCGGCTGCCCCAAGGCGCTCGTCGACAGCGAGCGCATTCTCACGCGCCTGCGCGCCGAAGGCTATGAGCTTTCGCGCACCCATGCGGGGGCCGATGTCGTCGTGGTGAACACCTGCGGCTTTCTGGACAGCGCCAAGGCCGAGTCGCTGGAGGCGATCGGCGCGGCGCTGAAGGAGAATGGCAAGGTCGTCGTCACCGGCTGCATGGGCGCCGAGCCGCAGGCGATCACCGAGCGCTTCCCCGACGTTTTGGCGATCACCGGCCCGCAGGCCTATGAGAGCGTGGTCGAGGCCGTCCACGCCGCTGCCGCGCCGAGCCATGACCCGTTTCTCGATCTCGTGCCCGAGCAGGGCGTCAAGCTCACGCCGCGCCATTACGCCTATCTCAAAATCTCGGAAGGCTGCGACAACAGCTGCTCCTTCTGCATCATTCCGCATTTGCGCGGCTCGCTGGCCTCGCGGCCTGCGGGCGAGGTGCTGCGCGAGGCCGAGCGGCTGGTGAAGGCGGGCGTCAAGGAGCTGCTCGTCATCTCGCAGGACACCAGCGCCTATGGCCGCGATCTGCGCTATTCCGAGAGCGCATGGGGCGACCGCAGCGTGCGCGCGCGTTTCCTCGATCTCACACGCGAGCTGGGCTCGCTCGGGGCCTGGGTGCGGCTGCATTATGTCTATCCCTATCCGCATGTGGACGAGGTCGTCGAGCTGATGGCGCAGGGCAATATCCTGCCCTATCTCGACATTCCCTTTCAGCACGCCGCCCCTTCGGTGCTGAAGGCGATGAAGCGCCCCGCCAATGAGGAGAAGACGCTGGAGCGCATAAAAGCGTGGCGGCGCATCTGCCCCGATCTCGCGCTGCGCTCCACCTTCATCGTCGGCTTCCCCGGCGAGACGGAGGAGGATTTTTCCTATCTGCTCGATTGGCTGGAGGAGGCGGAGATCGACCGCGCCGGCGCCTTCCGCTACGAGCCCGTGGCCGGCGCGCCCGCCAATGATCTGCCGCTCGACGCGGTCCCGGCCGAGGTAAAGGACCAGCGCTGGAAGCGCTTCATGGAGCGCCAGCAGAAGGTCAGCGCCCGCCTGCTGAAGCGCAAGATCGGCAAGAGGCTGCAGGTTCTGGTGGACGAGCCGGGCGGCGGCGCGACCAGCCTCGCGCGTGGACGCAGCAAGGCGGACGCGCCGCAGATCGACGGAACGGTGCACATCTCCTCGCGCCGTCCGCTGCGCGCCGGCGACATCGTAACGGTGAAGATCGACCGCGCCGACGCCTATGACCTCTATGGCGCGGCGGTGTGACTCTCGCTCTCCTCGCGAGAGGAGGCCGTCCGGTCGCCGTCCGCCGCATCCATTCCTGACCTCAACGCCATCGCGAAATCGGGCAGCAGCGCTCTGGACGCCTCGGCATAGACCGCGATGGTCACGGCGAGCGCCGCCAGCGTCGTCGCCGCTTGCCAGCGGGTCATCGGCTCCTGTCGCGGCTCGGGCGCCCGACGCGCCACCGATTGATAGACCCACATGGCGACGAGCAAGGCCGCCATATTTCCGAACTCGCCGGCCGTGCCCCACTGCAATGTGGAATAGCCGAGCGCCGCGGCCATTGCGGCGGTCAACGCCGCGCGCTGGGCGCGGCCATGGACGACGGCGCCGACCAGCTTGCCTCCGTCGAACATGCCCAAGGGCGCGAGATTGACGAGATTCAATGGAATCATCAGGACGAGAACGACGAGAACGACGAGGCAGGCCACGGGTCCCGCGAGATCGAGAGAGGCGTCGAGCCGACCGACGTCCATCCGCAGCAGATCGAGGCCCCGAGCCGCGAACGGCGCCGCCACCAACACGAACAGCGCGGAAAATCCCGGGCCGGCCAGCGCGACCATCGCCGCTTCGTAGCGGCTCGCCATGGGGCGCGCGCCGAGCGTCGCTCCGCCGAAGAAGGGGATCAGCACGACGCTCGCATCACGATGGCCGAAGGCGCGCATCGCCAGATAATGGCCGAACTCGTGAATCAGGATCGTGAGCTCCAGGCAGACGGCGACGCCGACCATGAGCCAGATCGGCGCCGAGGCGTTCCAGCCGATCGTGACCGCGCTCGCGACGACGGCCGCCACGCCGAGACAGACCGCCGTCGATCGCGGCACCAGCGATCGCGGCGCCGGCGGCGTCGAGCCCTCGCAATGCGCGCGCAAGTGATCGAGATATCGGTCATAGAACCGCCCGGTCGCTATATGGCCGTAGAGTCCTTTGACCGTCGTGTGGATTTCTTGCTCCAGCCGCGTCGCGCCGTCCTCTTCCGCCAGAGCGAGGACGGCGCGCGCCTTGTCCCTCGGCGCGAAGGCGACGCCATCGAGCGATTCGGCCTCGGATTCGAGCCGCTTCGCCGGCTCGAGACGAACGACGCGCGACAGCAAGGTTTTAGCCGGACCCGGCTGATGCGGATAGCGGACCACGGCCTCGTGCCGAAGCAGCGGCCCGTCGACGAATTGCTGCGCCTCGATTTGCAGCACGCCCGCCCAGCCGCCGGGCGGCGAGGGTTCGAGCAGCATGGCGGACCAGACTTTGTCCGGCGGCGCCGCGATCGAGACGCGATGCCGGAAGACGCGCCGGCCCAATGGCGCGTGGAACATGAGCCCCCAGGCGGCGAAAGCGCAGACCAGCCAGATCAGCGATCCGGCGGCGCCGTCGAAAAATTCGGAAACTGAAATCATTACGCCGGACATGGCTGTCCCCCGAGCGATCAATTCTATTGTCGTGCCACAGCCGGGTTCACATCGTCTTAAGGGACTCGATCGGTCGCGATATGATGATATGACTATTGGCCGTATGGCGCGCGCTTTCGCAGAACGAAGGCAGACGCGCCCATGAGACGACAAGAGACGAGGAGCCGCCCGATGACCGAAGAGCCCCCGAAGGACCGCATTCCGCGTCTGCTGGCGAGCCGTCAGCTGATGTTCTTCACGGCGGTCATCCTCGCATTGTGGGTGTTCGTCACCTTCTTCTTCCGCAATCCGTATCAGCAGGCGGTCGAGTTCGGCTATTACGACAGTCACCCTTATGACGAAGGCACGGTCTGGACTTATGTGCTGGTCGTGGTGCCGATGATCGGCCTAGGGGCCGCTCTGCTCTGGTGGCAGCGCCGCAGCGCCGGCAAATAATCTCGCGCTGCGCAGCGCGGTGGAGGACTGCGCCACGCGCGGCGCATGCAGATAGACGAAAGCGGGCGGCGGCATGTCGGCGAGCAGCGCCGCCGCGCTTTCCGGCAGACGCGCGGACGCAAAACGCTGCGCCGCTTTGGCCGAGGCGGCGCGAAATGTCGCGCCCGGCCGATCGACGATGGCGATCGGCGTCGTGCGCGCGATCTCCTGCCAATCGCGCCAGCGGTGGAATTGCAGCAGATTATCCGCGCCCATGATCCAGACGAAACGCACGCCCGGACAGCGCCGATGCAGGAAACGCAGCGTGTCCGCCGTATAACGCGCGCCGATCTCCGCCTCGAGCCCCGTGACGACGATGCGCGGATCGCGAGCGATATTCTGCGCCGCGGCGATGCGCTGCTCCAGGGACGGCAGGCCGGCGGTCTCCTTCAGCGGATTGCCGGGCGTCACCAGCCACCAGAGGCGACCGAGCGCCAGCCTCTGCAACGCCACCTGCGAGACATGGGCATGGCCTTCATGCGGCGGATCGAAAGAGCCGCCGAAGAGGCCGATGCGCATCCCCGGCGCATGAGGCGGCAAATGGATCATCGCGCGATCTTCGAAAGTTCGCGCTTCCTTCTCCCACTTGTGGGAGAAGGTGGCCTCGCGAAGCGAGGTCGGATGAGGGTCCTCGCGGCCACAGCATTCTTTGGGACCAACTCGGCTCGCATGCGGAAAACCTCGGCGACCCTCATCCGACCCGACTGCGTCGGGCCACCTTCTCCCACAAGTGGGAGAAGGGAGCGCGCACGACGATTCCGCGCCTTCATCCCCGCACCTGCCCGGCGCCGTGGACGCGATATTTGAACGAGGTGAGCTGCTCGACGCCCACCGGTCCGCGCGCATGCATCCTTCCCGTCGCTATGCCGATCTCGGCGCCGAAGCCGAATTCGCCGCCATCGGCGAATTGCGTCGAGGCGTTGTGCAGCACGATCGCCGAATCCACCTCCGCCATGAAGCGCCGCGCCACATCCTCATTCTGCGTGATGATGCAATCTGTGTGATGCGAGCCGTAGGTCTCTATATGGGCGATCGCCGCCTCCAGCCCATCGACGACGCGGACGGCGATAATGGCGTCGAGATATTCGGCGCGCCAATCCTCCTCGCTCGCCGGCAGCACGCGCGCGTCGACATCCTGCGTCGCGTCGTCGCCGCGCACCTCGCAGCCGGCGTCGAGCAGCATCTTCACAAGCGGCGAAAGATGCGTGGCCGCGCAGGCGCGATCGACCAGCAGCGTCTCGGCGGCGCCGCAAATTCCGGTGCGACGGAGCTTGGCGTTCAGCAAGATGCGTTTCGCCATGTCGAGATCGGCTTGCGCGTGGACGAAGACATGAACAATGCCCTCGAGATGCGCGAAGACCGGCACGCGCGCCTCATGCTGCACACGCGCGACGAGGCTCTTGCCGCCGCGCGGCACGATGACGTCGACATTGCCGTCCAGCCCGGCCAGCATGGCGCCGACGGCGGCGCGATCGGCGATGGGGACCAACGAGATCGCCGCTTCCGGCAGGCCGGCGGCGACGAGGCCGGCGACGAGACAGGCGTGAATCGCGCGCGAGGAGCGCAGGCTCTCCGAGCCGCCGCGCAGAATGGCGGCATTGCCGGCCTTGAGGCAGAGGCCGCCGGCGTCGGCGGTGACATTGGGCCGGCTCTCGTAAATCACCCCGATGACGCCGAGCGGCGTCGCCACACGCTCGATGAGGAGGCCATTGGGGCGCTCGAAGGAAGCCAGCAGCCGGCCGACGGGATCGGCCAGCTCGGCGATCTCCTCGAGGCCGCGCGCCATCGCCTCGACGCGCGCGGGATCGAGCGTCAGCCGATCGAGATAAGAGGCGACCGTGCCGCGCGCTTTCGCCTCCGCGACATCGAGCGCATTGGCGGCGAGCAGCTCCGGCATGCGTCGGCGCAGCTCCGCCGCGGCCGCATGCAGAGCCGCATTCTTGGTCTTCGCCGGCGCCAGAGCGACCGCCCGCGCCGCCCGCCGGGCGCCGGCGCCGATATCGGCCATCAGCGCGCCCAACTCTTGCTCGTCCGTCGCCAATGCTTCCGCCTGCGCCATTTCTTCGCCTCTTTCGCCGCTCGCTTGCGCTATCACGAATCGACGCGTCCCTGAAGGGGAGCGTCGCGAGACGCCGCCGGCCGCGAGACTTGCCTTCGGGCTAGCCCTTTTGTAAGACGCGAGCGCTCGTCGCCACGGCTCATTTCCACGGGCCGATTCGCCGGCGCCCGCCCGACGCCGCGTCCAAAACGCAGGCGATGCGACGTTCCCGGGCGCGCGGAGCCGGCCGCTATGAGGTTCTTCGCATGACGAAACGCGCGCTGCTGACGGGCATTACCGGACAGGATGGGGCCTATCTCGCACAGCTTCTGCTCGGCAAGGGGTATGAAGTCTATGGCGTGATCCGCCGCTCCTCGCATCGCGGCGTCGAGGACCATCGCCTGCGCTGGCTCGGCGTCGCCAATGACGTGCAGCTGCTCGACGGCGATCTCGGCGATCTCTCCAGCCTGCTGCGCATCGTCCAGGAGGTGAAGCCGGACGAGGTCTACAATCTCGCCGCGCAATCCTTCGTCGCCTCCTCCTGGCGCCAGCCCATTCTCACCGCCAACATCACCGCCGTCGCCGTCGCCAATGTGCTCGAGGCGCTGCGGCTCGGCGCCCCCGGCGCGCGCTTCTACCAGGCCTCCTCCTCCGAGATGTACGGCCTCATTCAGGAGCCGATGCAGAGCGAGAAGACGCCCTTCTATCCGCGCTCGCCTTACGCCGTCGCCAAGCTCTATGGCCATTGGATCACGGTCAATTACCGCGAGAGCTTCGGCATGCACGCCTCCTCGGGCATTCTCTTCAACCATGAGAGCCCGCTGCGCGGCATAGAATTCGTCACCCGCAAGGTGACCGACAGCGTAGCGCGCATAAAGCTCGGCCTCGCCAAGGAGCTTCGCCTCGGCAACATAGACGCCAAGCGCGACTGGGGCCATGCGCGCGATTATGTGCGGGCCATGTGGCTGATGCTGCAGCAGGAGACGCCGGACGATTATGTGGTGGCGACGGGCGTCACCACCACAGTGCGCGACATGTGCCGCATCGCTTTCGCCCATGCCGGCCTCGACATGGAGGCGCATGTGGTGATCGATCCGAAATTCTACCGCCCGGCGGAGGTCGATATTCTGCTCGGCGATTCCAGCAAGGCGCGCAAGGCGCTGGGCTGGGCGCCCGAGACCTCGCTCGACCAGCTCATCCGCGAGATGGTCGACGCCGATCTCGAGCGGCTGGGCCACGAATCGGCGACACGATGAGCGTGGAAGCCGCGTCCACGACCACGGCCCGCTACGAACGCATATTGGTGACCGGCGGCTCCGGCTTCGTCGGACGCTATGTGCTGGAGGCGCTGGCGCGCGCCTATCCCGCGGCGCATCGCCTATCGCTGGCTCGGCCGGGCGAGCCGGCGCCCGATCAGCGCTGGACCCCGATCGCCTTCGATCTGCTCGACGCCGAGGCGGTCGACGCCGCCATCGCGCAGGCGCGGCCCGATCTCGTCATTCATCTCGCCGCGCAAGCCTCGGCCGCGCAATCCTTTCTGGCGGCGGAAGAGACTTGGCGCGTCAATTTCGACGGCGCGTTCAATCTCGCCTCGGCGCTCGCGCGCCACGCGCCTGCGGCCGTCCTGCTCTTTGCCTCCACCGCCGATGTCTATGGCGCGAGCCTCGTCGAGGGCCCTGCGCATGAGGATATGATCCCGCGGCCGCTCAGCGTCTACGCCCGCTCCAAGCTGGCGGCGGAGTCGATGCTGGCGGATGTTCTGCCGCAGACGGCGCGGCTCATCGTGGCGCGCCCCTTCAGCCATATCGGCCCGGGGCAGGACAAGCGTTTCGCCGTCGCCTCCTTCGCCGCGCAGATCGTCGAGATCGAGAGGGGACGCGCCGAGCCGCGCCTCTCGGTCGGCGATCTATCCGTGCAGCGCGATTTTCTGGACGTGCGCGACGTCGTCGACGCCTATCTGCGGCTCATCGCCGTTGCGCCCGATCTTCCCGCACGCAATGTCTTCGACATCGCCTCGGGCGAGACGCGCCCGCTCGCGTCCCTGGTCGAAAAGATGCGCGCGCTGGCGCGCCGCGATTTCGAGATCGTGGTCGATCCCGATAGGCTGCGGCCGGCCGATATTCCGATCGCCAGATGCGCCGCCGGCAAGATGCGCGCGGCGACCGGCTGGAGCCCGCGCAGAACGATCGACGAGACGCTCGTCGATCTGCTCGATCATTGGCGCGCGGCCGTAGAAGCGACGAAATGACCAGCGAACGCGAGCGGCGTCTCGAGGAACGCAATCGCCTGCTCGAGCATCAGCTCGATTTTCTGCGCGCCGAGCTTCTGCATCTCGTCCATGAGCGCGAGAAAAACGTGTATTCCGCCGCCTGGCTGATCTTCCGGCCGTTGCGCCGTTTCGAGGCGGCGCTCGTCGATGCGGCGACGCCGCTGCTGCGAATATTCTCACGCGAGACCGCGGCGCCCGCGGTCGAGTCCGCCGCCATGGAGCCCGCCGCTCAGGGCGAGACGCAAAAGCCGCGACGGCTGCTGGTCGATGTGACCGCGACGGCGCGGCGGGACGCCGGCACCGGCATACAGCGCGTCGTCAAGAAGATCACGCAGGGGCTCTATCGCGATCCGGCGCTTCCCATTCCCGTGATCGCCGTGCGCTGCGAGGGCGGCCGCCTCTTTACCTGCGAGGCCTTCGTCGCCGCGCTCATCGGCGGAACTGCCGGCCAGGATCGCGAAATAGAGATAGAGCCGGGCGACCGCTTCTTCATGCTCTCGGACAGCTGGAACGCTTTCGAGGAGTTTCAGCCTGTCTTCTCTCGCATTCGCGCCGGCGGCGGCGAGATCGTCACCTGCATTTTCGATCTCATCCCCGTCCTCTATCCGCACGCCTGCCATGAGGTGACGCCGCCCCGCTACGAGGCATGGCTGCGCCGTGCGCTCATCGAGAGCGACGCCTTTCTCGCCATCTCGCGCACGGTCGCCGAGGAGCTGGCGGATTTCGTGGAAGAGACGGGACTGCCGCACCGCCCCGGCCTTTCGATCGGCTGGTTCCATTGCGGCTCGGATATCGCCGATGGCGCGCCGGCCGCGCCGCGGCCGCAGATCGCCGCCGCAGCAGCCGGCGGCGCCATGTTTCTGAGCGTCGGCACTGTGGAGCCGCGCAAAGGCCATCGCGTCGCGCTGAAAGCTTTCGAGGCGCTGTGGCGCGAGGGTCGCGCTGCGCGGCTGGTTTTCGTCGGACGGCGCGGCTGGTTCGAGGAGGCGATCGCCGCCGAGATCCGCGGCCATGCCGAATTCGGGCGACGCCTCTTCTGGTTCGACGATATCGGCGACGCCGAGCTCGCCTTTCTCTACGACAAAAGCGCGGCGGCGCTCGTTCCTTCCTATGCGGAGGGCTTCGGCCTGCCGATCGCCGAGGCCGCGCGTCGCGGCCGGCCAGTGATCTGCAGCGACATTCCCGTGTTCCGCGAGGTCGGCGGCGCCGGCGCCCTCTATTTCCGCGTCAATGATCCGGCCGCTCTCGCCGAGCGCATTCGGGAGCTGCTCGACGGAAGGGCGACGGGCGATCCCTCCGCCGTCAGCCGCGTAAGCTGGGCGGAGGCGGCGCATCGCGTCGCGCAGGTGATCGCGACCGAAGACTGGACGCGCTCTTTGCCCTGAGCCCCGCCCGTACGGCCATTGTTCCGCCGCGCCGAAAAGCATGATAGAGACGCGGCTGCGGCGGCGGCGCCTGCGGCTCTCTCGAACCGCAGGCTTCGCCGCTTTTGTGCAAAGCGGGGGCGCAGGTCGCGACCTTCCGCCGACGAGGCTCCAACCCGATAGGCCGTCAAATGTCGATCTCGCCGTCCATCAGCCTGCCGCCGACGCCCAAGGCGCTCCTCGATCTCATCAAGCTCGAGGCCGGGCCGGCTCCGCTGCCCGACTCGCGGCAGGCGCTGTGGATCAGCATCGCCGCCTATTTTCTGACCGAGGTGGGCGGCCAATTGGTGAGCGCCGAAATTCCTCCCTCGGTCGCCTACGGCCTGGTGAGCGCCGCCCTGCTGGCCGCGTTGACCTTCGGCGCGCTGCTGCTGACCGGAACGCGCGAGCGCTTTCAGCAGACGCTGATCGCCCTCACCTCCACGGGCGCGGTCATCGGCCTCGTATCCTTCGTGCTGACGCTCGCAGTGGCGCAGATATTTCCGCCGCCGATGCCGGCCCTGAAGCTCGTCGGCTTCGTGCTGTTTCCGCTGGTGCTGTGGAAGTTCACCGTATTCCTGTGGATCTATCGTCACGCCGGGATGCGCTTCATTCCGGCCTTCGCGCTGGGCGCGATCTATCTCGGCTTCATTCTGCTGATCCTGTCGCCGCTGCTGACGCGCCTCTTCAATCTCATTTGACAGGCTGGAGCGCCGCCGTGGCGACAGGCCCGCGGCGGCGCTCATTAAGTAACAATTAAGCATAATCACTTACTCATCGTTCATCACCCGCGTCGCGGCCCGATTCAGGCCGCCCGGCGCGTAGCGAGGATGAACCAATGAGATTTTCCGGTTCCTGCGCCGGGGCGGGGCTGTTCGTGGCGGCTCTGGGCCTTTTGTCCGCCGGCTCCGCCGTCGCCGCGGATATGCCTTTCTTCTCACCGCCCGAGCAGGAGTACCAGCCCGTCGAGCTGGGAACCGGCTGGTATTTGCGCGGCGACATCGCCGCGGCGCGCACGCCCGTGCTGAATATAGACGGCGCGGTGACGGCCAATAATTTCGTCAACAATTGGTCGGCCGGCATCGGCTTCGGCTATCGCTACAATAGCTGGCTGCGCACCGACGTCACCGCCGATTATCAGCCGCTCTACAGCCGGTCGGGCGCCTCCTATGTCTCGACGCCCTGCCAGACCGGCGCGGTGGGCACGCCAGCCGGCGGCCCCTACACCGACTCCATCGCCATCGCCACCGACTGTTTCCCCTATTCGCAGAGCCGCGGAACCGCTTCGGTCTTCCTCGGCAATGTCTATATCGATCTCGGCACATGGGGCGGACTAACGCCCTATATCGGGGCCGGCGCCGGCGTCGATGTGCTGTTCCAGAAGGCCCAGGTGCAATGGTACATGGGCAATCTCGTTCCCTATGCCGGAACGACCTGGACCGACCCCTACACGCTCGGCACCTATATGGCCAATTGGGACCGCAGCTACTCCAACACCTATCTGAAATTCGCTTATGCCTTCATGGGCGGCTTCGCCTATGACATCACCGATCATTGGTCTGTCGACATCGGCTATCGCTATCTCAATCTGGGCTCGATCTCGGGCAAGGACGCGCTCGGCGTCAGCCATACCCGCAAGCTCGACATTCAGCAGGTACGGCTCGGCTTCCGCTATCTGATCGACTGAGGATCGCCGCCGCCGCCGCAACCGGCCCCCACGACTGGCCCCTCCCGGCGGCGGCCCTCCCTTCGCGAAAAGCTCCCCGCCGCGCTCGACCGGCTATCCCCCGCCCCGCCCCAGCTCGCGCCCGACTTGACGCGAAGACGTGTTGCGCGTAGCGCAGGCTCCGAAAATCCATGCCCCGGGGAGGCAGCACAAAAATGCCCATCCAAAAGCCCGGCGTGAAGCCGGCCGATCCGCGTTTCTCTTCAGGTCCTTGCTCCAAGCGTCCCGGCTGGACGCTGGACGCGCTCGCGGGCGCGGCTCTCGGCCGCTCGCATCGCTCCCCGGCCGGCAAGGCGAAGCTGAAGGAAGCCATCGATCTGACGCGCGAGGTGCTGCGCGTGCCGGCGAGCCATCGCATCGCCATCGTCCCCGCCTCGGACACCGGCGCCGTCGAAATGGCGCTGTGGTCGATGATCGGCGCGCGCGGCGTCGATGTCGCCGCCTGGGAGAGCTTCAGCGCGGATTGGGTCACGGACATCATCGAGCAGCTGAAGCCGGGCGCCGCCCGCAGCTTCGTCGCCCCCTTCGGCGAATTGCCCGACCTGTCGAAGATAAACTTCGACAATGATTTCGTCTTCGCCTGGAACGGCACCACCGCCGGCGTGCGCGTGCAGAACGCGGATTTCATCCCCGCCGACCGCAAGGGCCTGACCATCTGCGACGCGACCTCGGCCGCCTTCGCGCAGCCGCTCGAATTCGACAAGCTCGATGTCGTCACCTACTCCTGGCAGAAGGTGATGGGCGGCGAGGCGGCCCATGGCATGCTCATCCTCTCGCCGCGCGCCGTGGAGCGGCTCGAGAGCTATACGCCCGCTTGGCCGCTGCCGAAGATTTTCCGCCTCACCAAGAACGGCAAGCTCGTGGAGAGCATTTTCGAGGGCGACACGATCAACACGCCCTCCATGCTCTGCGTCGAGGATTATCTCGATACGCTGAAATGGGCCAAATCGATCGGCGGGCTCGACGCGCTTTTCGCGCGCGCCAACGCCAACGCCAAAGTGGTGCATGACTGGGTCGAGAAAACGCCCTGGTTCACCCATCTCGCCCAGGATCCGGCGACGCGCTCCAACACCGGCGTCTGCCTCGTCTTCGCCGATCCCGCCGTCGCCGCCCTGCCGCGCGCCGAGCAATCGACGCTCGCCGCGCGCATCGTCGGCCTCGTCGAAAAAGAAGGCGCGGGCTTCGACTTCGGCGCCTATCGCGACGCCCCGCCCGGCCTGCGCATCTGGTGCGGCGCCACGGTGGAGGCCAGCGACGTGGCCGCGCTGACGCAATGGATCGACTGGGCCTATGCCGAGGCGGCGGCGCAATCGGCCAAAGCGGCTTGAGACGAAGGCCGCTCGTCACGATCTAGGGGAAAGGGACGGCCGCCGCGCGAGCGCGGCGCCGAAGGGGGCGAAATCTCGGGCTCGGCCCGAGGGAGGCCCTTCATGCCCAAACGCGTGCTCGTCTCCGACGCGCTGTCGCCTGCCGCTCTCGAGCTTTTCCGCTCCCGCGAGATCGAGGCCGACTATCGGCCAGAGCTCGGCAAGGAGCCGAGCAAGCTCGCCGCCGCCATCGGCGCCTATGATGGACTCGCCCTTCGCTCGACGACGCAAGTCGACAAAGCGCTGCTCGCGCGGGCCGAGCGGCTGAAGGTCGTCGGCCGCGCCGGCGTCGGCGTGGACAATGTCGATGTGGCCGCAGCGACGGCGCGCGGCGTGATCGTGATGAACACGCCCTTCGGCAATTCCATCACCACGGCCGAGCATACGATGGCGCTGATGCTGGCGCTCGCCCGTCAGATTCCCGCCGCCGACGCCTCCACCCGCGCCGGCAAATGGGAGAAGAGCAAATTCATGGGCGTCGAGCTCGCCGGCAAGACGCTCGGCGTCATCGGCTGCGGCAATGTCGGCGCCAATGTCGCGACGCGCGCGGCCGGCTTTTCCATGCGCGTCATCGCCTATGATCCCTTCCTCACCGAGGAGCGCGCCATAAAGTTGGGCGTCGAGCCGGTCGATCTCGAACAGCTGCTGGCGCGCGCCGATTTCATCACGCTGCACACGCCGCTCACCGCCAAGACGCGCGATCTGCTGAATGCGCAATCGTTGAAGAAGACCAAGCGCGGCGTGCGCATCGTCAATTGCGCGCGCGGCGGGCTGCTCGACGAGGCGGCGCTGGTCGCCGCGCTGGACGAGGGCCATGTCGCCGGCGCCGCGCTCGATGTGTTCGAGACCGAGCCGGCGCGCGAAAATCCGCTGTTCTTACGCCCGAATGTGGTCTGCACGCCGCATCTCGGCGCTTCGACGATCGAGGCGCAGGAGAAGGTCGCCGTGCAGATCGCCGAGCAAATGTCGGATTTTTTGACTCGCGGCGCGATTGTGAACGCGGTCAACTTTCCCTCGATCGGCGCCGAGGAGGCGCCCCGACTCGCGCCTTTCGTCGATCTCGCCGAAAAGCTCGGCTCCTTCCTCGGTCAGGCGACGGAATCGCCGATCGAGCGCATCTCCGTCGCCTATGAGGGCGCGGCGGCGCAACGCAATTTGGCGGCGATGACGGCGGCCGTCGTCGCCGGCGTGCTGCGGCCGGCGCTGGCCGAGGTCAATCTCGTCTCGGCGCTCGCCATCGCCAAGGAGCGCGCGATCACAGTCGATGAGGCGACGCGCTCCGGCGAGAGCGATTATGATTCGCTGATCGCAATATCGGTGAAGACGCGCGACGGAGAGCGGACGCTCGCAGGCTCGCTGTTCCATGACGGGCGGCCGCGAATCGTCGTCGCCGATGGCGTGCGCGTGGAATCGGAATTTTCCGAGCGGATGATCTTCGTCTCGAATGCCGACAGGCCCGGCTTCATCGGGCGATTCGCCGGGCTGCTCGGCGCGGCCGGCGTGAACATAGCCACTTGCGCGCTGGGGCGCGATCGGCCCGGCGGCTGCGCCGTGGCCATTGTCGCGATCGATGAGCCCGCGCCGCGCGAGACGATACGCGAAATCGCAGCGCTTCCCGGCGTGCGCTTCGCGTCTGCGCTCCAATTTTGAGCTGCAATTCGAGGGGGATCGGCGAGGCCGCAGGCGGCGCGCTCGCGGGCGGGGAGATCTTTCTCCCCGGCGCCTCCTCGTCCCCCTCACTCCGCCCCTTTGTCGCGACAATGGGGCGGAGGAGGCGGATCGAGTGGCGACTTTTAACAGTCGGCGATCAACGCCATGCCGTGGGCTCCGCGAAAGGGGTCGGCGAAGCCGCAGACGAAAGGCGAAGGATCGTCGTTATTACTGAATCATCTTCACGGTGCGGCCGACGCCCGGGTCGCTGCCATTGCCCGTGCCGTTGGTGCCGGCCGGCGAAATCCAGTCCGGAACCTTCGTCAGCGCGATGATGACGAAGGCAACGATGCCGACCATCCACAGAACGGTTTTGCCGATCTCAGCGCTGCTGTGTCCGATTGTTGACATGTGACGATCCTCCGAATGTTGGTGCTTTATTTTGTTTTTTTGCACTTGATGCGCGACAAAGCGTCGCATCGGCGTCAGCCTACACCAACTCTTTTCGAGACACAATGCGGCATGTGCGCGCGCGACAAAATTAGTCAGGCCGGGGAAAAGGAAGCGTGAGCGCGACGCAAAAAGGCGATCCCGGGGCCTGACGGCTCCGCGATCGCCTCGTGTTTCTCGGCTCGAGATAAGGGGCTTTAGTCCCGGCGCGTCAGATAATATTCGAGCATGGCGACAGCGGACTTGCGGTCCAGCTCGCTCGCCCGCGCCAGCGCGCGGGAATGCAGCTCGACGATCCATTGATCGGTCGGCCGATCGCCGGCCGCCTCGCGCGCCAGAGTGAGATACATCAGCCCGCGGGCGCGCTGCGGCGGACCGCCGGCCTCGCCGTTGAACATCAGATGGCCGAGCAGCGCCTGCGACGGCGCATGGCCCTTGCGCGCGGCGAGATCGAGCCAATTGGCGGCCTGGCGCGCATCCTTGGAGACGCCATTGCCGTCGAGATACATGCGCGCGAGATTATATTGAGCGTCGGCGTTGCCGAAATAGGTCGCGGCGTAGCGGAAGAGATCGAAAGCGCGGCCGGCGTCCGGCATGATCTTCGCGGCGGCGATCCCCTCGAGATAATAGACGCCGACGGCCACGAAGGCGCCGGCCGCCATCAGCCGCTCGCGCGGGCTCGGCTCGTCGTCGGCGAAATGATCGACGAGCTTGGCGAAATAGGAATAGGCCTTCGCGTCGTCGCGGGCGACGCCGTCGCCGTCGGCATACATGCGGCCGAGCTTCCATTGCGCCAGCGACTCGCCGCCGTCGGCGGCGTAACGCAGCGCCTCCACCGATTTCTTGGTGTTGCCGGCGTGATAGCTCTCGAGCCCGGCGGCGAGAGCGGCGCGCGGGTCCTTGAACATGGTCAATGGCTGGGTGGCGGCGGCGATGGAGCGCGGCTCCGACGCGTCGAAGGCGGCGGCGCGACCTGCCGCGAGAGAGCCGACCGTCGCGCAGCCGAGCGCCAGAAGCAGCGTCCCACGACGCCCGCGCGGCCCCACCGTCGACGCAATCGCCTGGAGAAACACGATCATCGAGGATCTGACTTTCGCAACGCCGCCGACGTCTCGAAAACGCCGCGCACCAACACCGCCATCGTCACCGCCGAAATCGACGACAGGCTTTGAGAACGTAAAGACCCTTCTCCCGCGACGAGCCGGCGCGGAAGGCGTCTCCCTTGTCCTCGATGACCTTGTGACGAGCCGAGATTAGCGCAGCGTTTATGGCTGAAAAGGGGCATGTGGCTCTTTGCCCGGCTCGCGGAAAACTATCTCGGCGACTGTTGCAACAAGGTCACAAATTTTAGCGTTTCGCCGCAGGCTCGGCGCCGACTCGACGCATCCGGCTACGCATTGCGACATAGAAACGACCCGGTCCGTCGCATCGCCTTCGGCGCGCAGCGATGGCGAGCGTGAAAAGCCGACCTCGAGCCTGCTGGCGCATGCGGCGGGAGGGGCCTATATCGTCCCGAGTGGCCCCCCTTCTGGCGGGCGCAACAAAGGTCGCCGTATGCACGTCGTCTCGCCCGAAGTTCCCGCCACGCTCGGCGCGATGCGCGGCGACATGCGCGGCTCTGTGCGCGTGCCGCGCGAGACCGCCGGCTTTCGCCGCCTCTTCATCTTCCTGGGGCCGGGCTATCTCGTCGCCACCGGCTATATGGACCCCGGCAATTGGGCGACGGCTCTCGCCGGCGGCTCCAAATTCGGCACGGCCCTGCTCTTCGTCGCCGTTCTGTCTAGCCTCATGGCGATCGTGCTGCAATCGCTGACGGCGCGGCTCGGCCTCGCCACCGGCCTCGATCTCGCCAGCGCCTGCCGTCGGCAGTTTCCGCGCTCGGCCTCGGTGGGGCTCTGGCTCTTGGCCGAGGCCGGAATATTGGCGACCGATCTCGCCGAGGTCATCGGCACGGCCATAGGCCTGCAATTGCTGTTCGGCCTGCCGCTCGCCTTCGGCGTCGTCGTCACTTTGCTCGACACTTTCCTCGTGCTCGCCTTCGAGCGCCTCGGCTTCCGCAAGATCGAGCTCTTCGTCGTCGCAATGCTCGGAATCATCGCGCTGGCCTTCGGCGGGCAGCTGCTGCTGGCGCGGCCCGATCTCCACGAGGTCGCCGCCGGCCTCGTCCCCAGCCGCGCGCTGATCGAAAATCCCGAGATGCTCTATATCGGCCTCGGCATTCTCGGCGCGACGGTGATGCCGCATAATCTCTTCCTGCACTCTTATATCGTGCAGACGCGCGACGTCGGCGCCGGCTCGGCCGATCGACGCGAGGCGATCGACTTCGCCATTTTCGACAGCTCGCTGGCTCTGCTCTTCGCGCTCGTCATCAACGGCTCTATTCTCGTGCTGGCGGCGTCGGTGTTCCACGCCTCCGGCCATACCGAGGTCGCCGAGCTCGGACAGGCCTACACGCTGATCGCCCCCCTCCTCGGCGCGCCGATCGCCGCCAAGCTCTTCGCCATCGCCCTCATCGCCTGCGGGCTCAACTCCACGGTGACGGCGACGCTCGCCGGACAGATCGTGATGGAGGGCTTCCTCGAGCTGCGCATGAAGCCCACCATTCGCCGTCTGGTGACGCGGCTCATCGCCATTGTCCCAGCCGTCGGCGTGACGCTGATCGCCGGGGAGGCGGCGACCGGCCGGCTGCTCGTGCTGAGCCAGGTGGTGCTGAGCTTCACTCTGCCCTTCGCCGTCGTGCCGCTCGTCTGGTTCACCGCCTCTCGCAAGCTGATGGGCGAGCTCGCGGCGCCGCGCCGCGCCACCATCGTCGCCGCCGTCATCGCCGTGGCCATCATCGCGCTCAACGGCAAGCTGATCTTCGACGCGGTCGCCGGCTGATTTTTACCGTCCCTTCACCATGCTGCGCCGCGAGCGGGCTTCGTCCCAACGCGCGCGGGAACGATCCTTTCGCGGTCGACGTTCCTTCCCAGCCGAGGCGGCGCTGGGGGGCCGCCTCGCCAGAAGGGAAGAGAACGGCATGTTTCGACCTATGGTTTATGCGGCGGCCCTCATCGGCGCGCTGATGCTGCCCGGCGCGGCCTCCGCCCGCGGCCACCATCGGCATCATCACCACCATCACTGGCGCCATCACCATCACCACCATCACCATTGGCGTCACCATCATCATTGGCGCTGGGGCCTCGATCAGAGCTGGCGCGAGGCGAGCTGGAAGGCGCCAGAGCAGAGCAGCTGAGCAGAGCGCGCCTCGTCGCCGAAGCCGCGCGCTCGGCGACGGGGCGGACGTCTCGGAGGCCTCGCCCGCCAATGGCGGGATTTCGCGAATAGGAGCATAAGAAGGGCTCCGGCCGCGGCCGCGCCGCGCCGATCCGCTCGAAAGACAAGGGGTCCGTTGCCTTCCTTCGCCGCCACGCCACTCATTATCGCGACCGCGCTGTTCATGGAGAATCTCGACGGAACCGTGCTGGCGACCGCCCTGCCCGCAATGGCCGCCGATCTGCGCGAAGACCCCATCGCTCTGAAGCTCGCGCTCACCTCCTATCTTCTCTCGCTCGCCGTCTTCATTCCGCTCTCCGGCTGGGTCGCCGACCGCTATGGCGCGCGGCGCGTGTTTCGCGCGGCGATCGTCGTCTTCACCTTGGGCTCTGTTCTCTGCGGCTTCTCCGCCTCGCTCGCCGGCGTGGTGGGCGCGCGCGTGGTCCAGGGGCTCGGCGGGGCGATGATGGTGCCGGTCGGCCGGCTGGTGCTGCTGCGCGTCGCGCCGCGTCACGATCTGGTGCGCGCGCTCGCCTATCTCACCATTCCGGCGCTGATCGGCCCGGTGGTGGGGCCGCCGCTCGGCGGCTTCATCGCCACTTATTTTCATTGGCGCTATATCTTCTGGATCAATGTGCCGATCGGCCTTCTCGGCGTCGCTCTCGTCACGCGCTACATTCCCGATCTGCGCGAGGAGAGCGTTCCGCCGCTCGATATGCGCGGCTTTGCGCTCTCGGGATTCGGCCTGTCGAGCCTCGTCTTCGGGCTCGGCGCGCTCGGCCAGCGCATTGTTCCGGCGCCGGCCGCGGCGGGGCTGGTCGCCGCGGGGGCGATCGCGCTCCTCCTCTATGTGCGCCATGCGCGGCGGGCGCCGCATCCGATCATCGATCTCGATCTGCTGCGCGTGCCGACCTTCCGCGCCTCCATCGTCGGAGGCTTTCTGTTTCGCATGGGCCTCGGCGCCTCGCCATTCCTGCTGCCGCTGATGCTGCAGACCGGCTTCGGCCTCACGGCCTTTCAATCGGGCTCGCTGACCTTCATCGCCGCCATCGGCGCCATGGCGATGAAGACGACGGCGCAGCCCATTCTGAACCGCTTCGGATTTCGTCGCGTGCTCGTCGTGAATGCGCTGATTTCGGCGGGCTTCTTCTGCTTCAACGCGCTGTTCTCGCCGGAAACGCCGCATTGGATCATCATGAGCCTGCTGCTCGTCGGCGGCTTTTTCCGCTCGCTGCAATTCACGGCGCTGAATGCGATCGGCTATGCGGATATAGAGCCGCAGGCGATGAGCCGGGCGACGAGCTTCGCTTCGGCCGGGCAGCAATTGGCCCTGTCGGCCGGCGTCTCGCTCGGCGCCGCGACCCTCGAGACGGCGCGCGCGCTGCAAGGGGGCGGCGCGCTGCGACTCACGGATTTCGACGCGGCTTTTCTGGTGGTGGCGGCGGTCTCGGCCTCCTCCGTCCTCATTTTCCGCAGGCTCGCGCCCACGGCGGGAGAAGGGCTGACCGGCAAGAAATCGATCGAGCAGCCGATCGAGGCCGACGGATCGGCCTAGAGTCATTCCGGTTCAGATTGAACCGGAATGACTCTAGGTCTCCTTGTTCGGTCATGTTTTCTTCACGCGAACCGGTTCCCGCTTCGCTCGAAAACACTCTAGAAACGTTTGATTTCAGCCGCCGCGAAATCCAGTGGCGAGCACATAGAGCTCGGCCGAATCGGGGCGGCTCGCGGCCGGCTTCAGATGGCGCACCTGCGCGAAGTCGCGCTTCAGCGCCGCGAGCAATTGATGCTCCGTGCCGCCCTGCAGCACTTT
Organism: Methylosinus sp. sav-2; assembly: GCF_004366495.1. Lineage (NCBI taxonomy): Bacteria > Pseudomonadati > Pseudomonadota > Alphaproteobacteria > Hyphomicrobiales > Methylocystaceae > Methylosinus > Methylosinus sp. sav-2. The sequence goes on along the minus strand of NZ_SOEJ01000002.1, from coordinate 168,749 downwards.
GGCGACGAAAAAGCCGCCCGGCGCCAGCACTTCCTTGGCGAAATCCGCGGCGAGCTCGGCGAGCGCCACGATTTTCAGATGATCCGTCTGCTTATGGCCGGTGGCGTTGGCCGCCATATCGGACATGACGCCATCGGCGCCGCCGCCGAGCATGGCCTTTATCAGCTCGGGCGCGGACTCGTCGTTGAAGTCCATCACAGTGAATTCGACGCCGGCGATGGGCTCCATCTCGAGCAGGTCGATGGCGACGACCTTGCCCTTGCTCTTGCCATCGGCGGATTTCACGCGCGTGGCGGCGATCTGCGACCAGCCGCCGGGCGCGGCGCCGAGATCGACGATGCGCTTTCCGGGCGTGAGAAGCTTGTGGCGGTCGTCGATCTCGAGCAGCTTATAGGCGGCGCGCGAGCGATAGCCGTCGCGCTTGGCCTGCGCGACAAAGGGATCATTGAGCTGACGTTCGAGCCAGAGCGTCGAGGATAGCGAGCGCCTCCTCGCCGTCTTCACGCGTTCCTTCAGCGAGCGGCCGCCTTCCCGCCCCCCTGCGCCGGATTTCGTCATGCGAGCACCGCTTCCCGGGGCGCGAAGGTTCCGTCGGCTTCCTGCTCCATCGCGATATGGCGCTGGTGGAAGGCGAGCAGGCTCGAGCGATGGCCGATGGAGATGATCGTCGTATTGGGCAGGCGCTCGCGCAGCATGGCGTAGATTTCTCCCTCGAGCTTCTCGTCGAGCGCAGAGGTCGCCTCGTCGAGGAACAGCCAATCAGGCTCGGCCAGCAAGGCCCGCGCAACGGCGACGCGCTGCTGCTCGCCGCCGGAGAGGCGCTGCGACCAGGAATCCTCCTCGTCCAGCCGATATTTGAACGGTCCGAGCCGCGCAGCGTCGAGCGCCTCCTCGACCGCGCGGCGGGAGAAGGCGTCAGGCGCGCTCGGATAGGCGATGGCCTCGGCTAGAGTGCCGATGGGGATGTAGGGCTTTTGCGGCAGCAGCAGCAGCTTGGCGTCGTCCGGCGTGCGCACGCGGCCCTCGCCATAGGGCCAAATGCCGGCGATGCCGCGGAACAGAGTCGATTTTCCCGATCCCGAGGGGCCGGTCAGCAGCGTCGATTCGGCCGGCCGGAACACGAGATCGCGCGCCTCGACGATGCGCCGCCCGTCGGGCAGCGACAAAGCGAGATCATGGACCGCGATCTCGGGCGAAGCGCCGTGCTCGATCTTCGGCGCCGCGGCGCCCATCGTCGCCGCGCGCTCGATCGCCTCGTCGAAGGAGGCGAGACGGTCCAGCACCGCTTTGAAATTGGCGAGCGAGGTGTAGTAGGTGACGAAGAAGGTCAGCGCATCCTGCACCTTGTCGAAGGCGCCGGACGTCTGCGTCATCACGCCGAGATTGATCTTGCCGGCGAAATAGAAGGGCGCTGTGAGCAGATAGGGAATGATCGGCGACAATTGCCCGTAGGTCGCCGTGAAGCTGATCATCTTCTTGCGCGTCGTGACGATGCGCAGATAGTTGACGATGATCGCCGTGAAACGGCTCACCAGCGAGGATCGCTCGGCCGTCTCGCCGGAGAGCAGCGCGACCTGCTCGCTATATTCGCGCAAGCGCGCCAGCGAGAAGCGGAAGTCCGCCTCGCGATGCTGGCGCTCGAAGTACAGGCCCGACAGCGTGCGGCCGAGAAGATGCGTCACCACCGTGCCGACCGCCGCATAGAGCAGCGCCACCCAGAACAGGAAGCCGGGAATGAAAATATCGGTGCCCGGGAAGGCGTAATTGCCGGAGAGCCCCCAAAGGACGATGGAGAAGGAGACGAGCGAGCTCAGCGTCTGGATCAGCAGGATCGTATAGGAGTAGATGCCATAGCCGTCGGTGCCGCCGTCGATGAAGCGGTTCACGTCCTCGGCGATGCGCTGGTCCGGATTGTCGGTCTGACTGCCGGCGAGCGCCATTCGATAATGCGTGTGATCGCCGAGCCAGCGGGAGACGTAATGCTCGGTGAGCCAGCGCCGCCAGCGAATGATCATCAGCGATTGCACGACAAATTCGATCACCGCGCTGATGATGTAGGTGAAGGCCCAGGGCGTGAAGACATAGAGCAGCAGGCTCCAGAACGCGTCGGCGTTCTTCTCCTGGATCGCGTTGAAGAAGTCGCGATTGAAAAAGGACAGGCGCACATTGACGCCGACCTGCGCCTGATTGATGAGCACCAGCAGCACGATCATCGCGACGGCGATGCTGCGCTCCCGCGCGCCGAATCGAAAGAGCCCGAGGACATTCCCCTCGCCGCGGTCGCTGCTGTCGAAATAGAGATCGGCGATGCGCGTCATCTCGCGCACGACGGGAATATGCGAGACGGCGAAGACCGAGATCGAGAAGACGGCGACGGTGAGCGGCAGGCTCTCGGGCAGCGCATAATCGGCGAGCGCGGCGGGCCACAGGCTCTCCTCCGCGAGCAGCCGCGCGACGCCGAAGACGATCGTCTCGACCGAGAAGATGGAGACGAATATCTTCAGAAAGCTCGAGATGGCGGCGCTGCGCCAGGTGGTGAAGGCGCAGAGCCCGGCCGTGGCGGCGAGGAGGAAGAGATTGGCGTCGCCGAGGTGAGCGCCCGCTGCGAGCGTTAGCGCCGCGAAGACGGCGACGGCCGCTCCGAGTCCCTGCATGTCCTGTCCTCTCATTGGTCGCGCCGCATTCGCGCGGGCGTCGCATTCGGGCGCAGTAATCTCGAGATTGCGCCACTGGCGTGGCGCTGGGCTCGGCGCGCCGCTTTCTCCCTGCGATAGCGCGCTTTCAGGCGAAAGGGCAAATCGTCGCGCCGCGCCGCGCGCCTGCGCCGCGAAAGGATTTTGCTGGAGCTGCGCCGATGCGAGGAGACGGCAGCCGCTCCCGCCTTGCTGGCGGAGAAGATATTGCCGGCTTTCGGGCGGCGAGGAAAAAATTCGGCGTTTTCGCGTCTAGCGAGGAAGGAAAAGGGGCGCGTTCTTGACTTCCCGCGCCGTTACGGCCAGTTTCCGCGCCGCTTCGCTAGGCTTTCCAGCCGCAATCCCGTGTCGTTCGCCTCATGCGCTCCTATCTCGACTTCGAAAAGCCCGTCGCCGAATTGGAGACCAAGGTGGAGGAACTCCGCGCGCTGGCGTCCAAGGGCGACGGCGTGTCGATCTCCGACGAGCTCGCCAAGCTCGAAGCCAAGGCGCACAAGGCCCTGGCCGATCTCTACGCCAGCCTCACGCCGACGCAGAAAATCCAGGTCGCACGCCATGCGCAGCGGCCGCATTTCTCCGACTATGTGCGGCTTTTGTTCAATGAATTCACCCCGCTGGCCGGCGATCGCCTGTTCGGCGAGGACTCCGCCATCGTCGGCGGCTTCGCCCGTTTTCGCGGCGAGCCGGTCTGCCTCATCGGCCAGGAGAAGGGCTCCGATACGGAGAGCCGGCTCGAGCATAATTTCGGCATGGCGCGGCCGGAGGGCTATCGCAAGGCGGCCCGGCTCATGGAGCTGGCCGACCGATTCGGCCTGCCGGTCATCTCGCTCGTGGACACTTTCGGCGCTTTTCCCGGCATTGACGCCGAGCAGCGCGGACAGGCGGAGGCGATCGCCCGCTCCATCGACGTCTCGCTGTCGCTGGGCGTGCCCAATGTCGCCGTGGTGGTGGGGGAAGGCGGCTCCGGCGGCGCCATCGCCATCGCCAGCTGCAACAAGGTGCTGATGCTGGAGCATTCCGTCTATACGGTCGCCTCGCCGGAGGCCTCCGCCTCCATTCTGTGGCGCGACTCGTCCAAGGCGCAGGACGCCGCCACCAGCATGAAGATCACCGCCCAGGACCTGCTGAAGTTCGGCATTATCGACGTCATCGTCGCCGAGCCGCCGGGCGGCGCCCATCGCGATCCGGAGACGGCCGTCGCCGCCGTCGGCGAGGGCATAGACGATGCGCTGGCTGGCCTCGCCAATCTCTCCCGCGCGCAAATCGTCGACGCCCGCGCCGAGCGCTTTCTCTCTGTCGGCCGCAAGGTCTGAGCAGACGAGATTCGGCGCCTTTCAGCATTCGGCGGCCTCGAAGCGCTGACCCGCTCTGGTCTCCCGGCGTCAACCAATCGTTAACCTCATAGACGATCGCCGCCCTCTTGCCGGCGGCGACAGCCACGCTCTGGCCTTATTCTTCCTCTTGCGTTAGAACGACGTTGGTAATTCGACGTCTATTGTCATGCTAGCGTGACTGCGCGTGATTCGCGCCTTCGCGCGCGGATCACGAGAAGCGGGGCGAGAATGAATCTCTTCCGAAACGTCGGGCGGCTCGCCCCCTGGGGTCTCGTCGGCGCGACGCTCGCGCTCTCCGCCTGCAATGATCTCGGCTCCGGCTCGCAGCGCGCGCTGTCGCCCATTCCGCCCGAGACTTTGGCGCTGATGGAGCAGGCCGGCGTCACCAAGGAATCGCCGACGCTCATCCGCTCCTATAAGAAAGAGGCCGAGTTCCAAATCTGGAAGCAGCGGCCCGACGGGCGCTACGCCTATCTCAAGACCTTCCCCATGTGCCGCTGGTCCGGCCAGCTCGGGCCGAAGGTTCGCGAGGGCGACCGCCAGGCGCCGGAGGGGTTCTATTCCATCACCCCCGGGCAGATGAATCCGAACTCCGCCTATTATCTCTCCTTCAACGTCGGCTATCCCAACGCCTATGACCGCGCCTACGGCCATAGCGGCGGCTCCATCATGGTGCATGGCGCCTGCTCTTCCGCCGGCTGCTTCTCCATGACCGATCGGCAGATCGCCGAGATCTATGCGATCCTGCGCACCTCCTTCAACAATGGCCAGCGCTCGATCCAGATGCAGTCCTATCCGTTCAAGATGACGGCGGAGAATCTGGCCAAGCACAGGCTCGATCCCAATATCGGCTTTTGGAAGCAGCTGAAGGAAGGCTCCGACCATTTCGAGGTCGCCGGCAAGGAGCCGAGCGTCGGCGTCTGCAATCGGCGCTATGTCTTCGACGCGACCTCGGCCAATGGCCAGCCGCTCGACGCCGGCGCCGCCTGCCCGCCGCTGCGCCGCAATGCAGAGATAGAGACGCAGGTCGCGCAGAAAGCCGCCGTGGACGACGCCAAAGTGGCCGAGCTGGCGGCGGCTGGCGTCAGGCCGGTGCGCGTCGTCTATCAGGACGGCGGCCAGCACCCCGATTTCTACGCACGTGTCGCCGAGGTGAGCCGGCCCGAGACGCTGGTCGCGCCGCTCGAGATCGCCCTCGAGGAGAAGAGCAGCGGCGGCAAGTCGCGTTCTCCCGTGCTGGCCATTAGCGCGACGAGGCTCGCCGCCAAGGCCAAGAAAGAGACGGAGATCAAGGTCGCGGCCGCGGCTGCGGAGCAGGCCCCTGTGGCGAAGGCCGCGGAAGCCCCCGCCCCGGCCGAGCCGGCCAAGCTCGGAGCCTTCGCCGGGGCGACGGATTCGATCGGCGGATTGCTCGGCTTCCGCAAGGAGCCCGCCCCGAGCGAGCCCGCCGTCGCCAAAGCCGAGCCCGCCAAATCGGAGGCCGCCAAGCTCGAAAACGCCAAGGCCGGCGAGAGCCCCAAGAGCGAAAAGTCGGAGGTCGCCAAATCCGCGGCCAAGCCGGCGACCGCCAAGGCCACGGCCCCGAAGCCTGCCGTGACGAAGACCGCAGCAGGCCAGGCCGCCGCCTCGCAGGCCCCCGCGTCAGCGCCGTCGCATCGCGCCGATCCGGCCAAAAAGCCGCAAGCCTCGCTCGGAGCCGAACGCCACGCCAAGGTCGCTTCGGCCACTGCCGGCGTTCCGGCGCTGCCGCCGGTCTCTGCTCGCCCCTGATTTACGAGCAACTCACAAGTTTTTTGCTCAAACGATCCGCCCGAGGGCGGATCGTCGCAATTTTGCCTGCATTGATCGGAAAAAGGCGCCCCGAGCGTTGCTGTATCGCTGCGGCCCCGCGCCGGAACTTCCGCCGAAAACTCTGTCGTGATGCGACATTGTGGCGGGCTTCCAAAAAGGCGCTTGACACTTGTGCGCCGCAGCAATACAACAGTGCGACGCAGCGAGAACTTCTCTCGCTCCGTAGCCCTCCTTGGGCGTTTCCTCCCTTGACTTGGGCCGCTGGCGTTACCGGCGGCCCTTTTTTTTCGTCATTGCGTGGAAGAAGCTTCCCGTCACCTGCCCCGCCCGCAGCCCCGCCGGCCTCTGCTCCTGCGAATAGGCGTCTGTAACCATCGCAAAGGGCTGGCCCTTCTCGCTCACGATCGTCGCGTAGTGGAATTCGTGTCCGGCGAGCTCGTCGCCCGCCACGCCCAGCGCGCAATCGCCGAGGAGTCTTGCGCGCCTATAGCCCAAATGAAGTTTGCGCTGCGCAAAACTCGTCGCCAGATCGAGCAGGCCGGCCATCTCATGAGCCTCGCCGGCGGCGTCGGTCAGCGTCCGCCCGAGCGTCATATAGCCGCCGCACTCCCCATGGACCGCACGCGTCGCAGCGAAACGGCGAAGCCCGCCGAGAAAATTCCGCGCCGCCGCGAGCCGGCCCGCATGAAGCTCTGGATAGCCGCCCGGCAGCCAGCAGGCGTCGCAATCCTCCGGCGGGGCCTGATCGGCGAGCGGCGAGAAGAAAGCGATCTGCGCGCCCGCCTCGCGCCAGGCGCGGGCGAGATGCGGATAGAAGAAAGAGAAAGCCTCGTCCTGCGCGACAGCGACACGTCCTCCCGGCGGGTGCGGAACCTCGAGAGGACCGGGCGCGAGATCGGCGAGACCGCCACCCGCGGCCGCGAGCAAGGCGTCGAGATCGACATGGGCCTCTATGCGCTCGGCAAGCCGATCGAGCAGAGCTTCGAGCCCTCTCGTCTCGCCGGCCTGCACCAGACCCAAATGACGCTCGGGCAGAGCGACGCCGGAATCGCGCGGCAGCGCGCCGAACACTTTTATGCCGACCGCCTCGATCGCCTCCTGCGCGAGCTTGCGATGGCGCTCCGAGCCGGTGCGATTGAGCAGCACGCCGGCGAGCCTCACCCGCGCGTCATGCAGCGCGACGCCACGCGCAATGGCCGCCGCGCTCTGCGCCTGTCCCGAGACATCCATCACCAGCAGCACGGGCCAGCCGAGATGGGCGGCGATATCCGCCGAGGCGCCCGTCTGCGCCGGCGCACCGGGAGCGCCGTCGAAAAGCCCCATCGCCCCTTCCGCGACGATGAGATCGGCGTCCTCGCCGGCGCGCAGCGCCAGCTGCGCGAGCAACTCGGCCTCCATCGTCCAGGAGTCGAGATTGAAGCTCGCGCGCCCGGTCGCGGCGGCGTGAAAGGCGGGATCGATGTAATCCGGCCCGCATTTAACACCGGACACCCGCAGGCCGCGCCGCGCCAGCGCTCGCATCAGCCCCAGCGTCACAGTGGTCTTGCCCGCGCCGGAGCGAACGGCGGCGATCAGAATTCCGGGCGCGGTCAGCGTCCGGCTCCCGTGGGCCGGAAGCGGCGGTCATAGCCCGCGTCATAGAGCGCGCTCTCGCGGAAATCCTCCGCCGCCAGCGCCTCGCCGACGAGTATGAGCGCGGTGCGCTCCATCGGCGCTTCGCCGGCTAGCGCTTCAATGGTCGCGAGCGTGCCCCGCACGATGCGCTCATCGGGCCAGGAGGCGCGATAGACCAGCGCTATGGGACAGTCCGCGCCATAAAAGGGCGTGAGCTCGGCGACGACGCGCTCCAGCGCATGGATGGAGAGATGAATGGCCATTGTCGCGCGCGCGGCGGCGAAGGCGGCCAAAGTCTCCGTCTCCGGCATGGCCGAGGCGCGGCCCGAGGTGCGCGTCAGCACCACCGATTGCGCCACTTCCGGCAAGGTCAGCTCGCGCCTCAGCGCGGCGCTGGCGGCGGCGAAGGCCGGCACGCCCGGCGTGATCGTGTAAGCGATCCCGAGCGCGTCGAGCCGCCGCGTCTGCTCGCCCACGGCGCTCCAAATGGAGAGATCGCCCGAATGCAGCCGCGCGACATCTTGCCCGACCGCCGTCGCCTTCTGCATCTCCGCGATAATCGCGTCGAGCGACAGCGGCGCCGTGTCGACGATGCGCGCGTCCGGCGGGCAATGGGCGAGGATTTCCGGCGCGACCAGCGAGCCGGCATAGAGGCAGACCGGGCAGCGCGCGAGAAGGTCGCGGCCGCGCAGAGTCAGCAGATCGGCTGCGCCCGGACCGGCGCCGATGAAATATATGGTCATGGCGCTTCCTCTAGCGCATTTCGCGCGATCGCGCAGGTGAGGCCGGCGCTGGCGAGGCGCGGCCCGAGCAGACGGCTCCCCGCCCCTGCCCCGACCAGCGCTGCCGCCTCCGCCACGCTGCCGACGCCGGTGAGCGCCTCCACGCGCGGCGAGCGGGTGAGAAGCTCGCCCTTGCGCGCGAGCAGCGTATCGAGCGGAAGAAAGACCAGCGGCAGATTCAGCAGTCGCGCCGCGTCATGAAGTCCTTTCTCGCCGCGCTTCGACTCGATGGTGAAAAGCGCAATCTCGCCGCCCCACTCCTTCTCCCACTCGTGGGAGAAGGTGGCCTCGCGAAGCGAGGTCGGATGAGGGTCCGCGCCGAGACGCCGGCGCGACGGCGAGCCCTCATCCGACCCTCGCTCACGCGAGGCCCACCTTCTCCCGCGAGCGGGAGAAGGATCGCGCACATAAATTTCGCAAGCTTTCCAAACCAGCGCGACCGCCTCTCGCGCATCCACGCCGCTGCGCGCGCCTATGCCGATCGCGTAGCGCCCGCTCAACTCTTCACCGCGCGCCATTGCAGCGCGGGCAACGCCGGCTCCAGCGCGTGATAGGAGCCGATCGGGCGCGCTTTCGCGATCGCAATGCTCACCAGCTCGCCGCCCATGCGCGCAAAAGCGTCGATCAGCAGCGCCTGCGTCTCGATCGTCACCGCATTGGCGACGATGCGTCCGCGCAAGGGCAGCGCATTCCACGCCGCCTCTATGATCTCCGCTTCCCCGCCTCCGCCGATGAAGATCACATCCGGCGTCGGCAATCCCGCGAGCGCTCGCGGCGCCGCGCCTTCGACGATTGCGAGATCGGGAACGCCGAGCGTAGCCGCATTGCGCGCGATGCGCGCAACGCGCGTCGCATTCCGCTCGATCGCAATGGCGCGATTTGCGGGATCGGCGAGCATCCATTCGATGCCGATGGAGCCGGAGCCCGCGCCTATGTCCCACAAGCATTCGCCACGCCGCGGCGCGAGCGCGGCGATCGTCACAGCGCGAATGTCGCGCTTGGTGATCTGCCCGTCATGCTCGAACCAATCATCCGGCAGGCCCGGCGTCAGCGGCAGAATGCGCGCGCCAGGTCCTGCGATCACTTCGACGCCGATCGTGTTGAGCGGCGCAATGTCGGTGAGCGAAAACGCCTCCGCGCGCGCGCTGCGAATGCGCTCCTCGGCGCCGCCCATATGCTCGAGCACATGGATGTGCGACTCCCCCATGCCGAGCGCAGTCAGATGCGCCGCGAGGCGCGCGGGCGTCGTCTCGTCCCATGACAGAATGAGCAATCGGCGCGAAGGCTGCAGATGCGGCGTCACGCGCTCGAAGGCGCGGCCATGCAGCGACAGCGTTGCGCAATCCTGCTGGCTCCACTTCAGCCGAGCGGCGGCGAGAGAAAAGGAGGACGGCGCGGGAAGGCAGAAAATCTCCTCCACCGCCACATTGCGCGCGATCATATCGCCGACGCCGAAGAAGAAAGGATCGCCGCTCGCCAGCACCACGGTCGGCGCGCCGCGATGCGCGAGGATCGTCTCCATCGCCGCGGAGATCGGCGAAGGCCAGAGGAGCGTCTCCGCTCTCTGTGGGCCGATCAGCTGGAGATGCCGAGCGCCGCCGATGATGAGCGAAGCGTCGGCGATGAGCGCGCGCGCGGCCGGCGTCAGCGCTGCGAGGCCATCCTCGCCTATGCCGATGAGCGAAAGCCAGCGCACCGCGCTCATATCGCCTTCCGCGACGTATAGACGAAGGGCCGCGCATTCTCGCGCGAGACGAGCTTGGTGCCGCTCGCGCCAATGAGCACCAATGTCGACATGTCGACGACGCTCGGATCGGCCTCGCCCAAAGTTGTAATGGCGATGCTCTCTTCTGCGCGGCCGACCGATTTCGCGAAGACCACGATGCGATCTTCCGGCAAAACGCGGCGCAGCAGCGCGAATGTATCGTGAATGCGCTGCGGCCGCGCGCGCGAGGCGGGATTGTAAAAAGCCATGACGAAATCGGCGCGCGCCGCCAGCTCGAGACGATTTGCGATCGTCTCCCAGGGCTTGAGATTGTCGGAGAGCGAGATCACGCAGAAATCATGGCCGAGCGGCGCGCCGAGCCGCGCCGCCGCCGCCTGCATGGCGGAAATTCCCGGCAGAATTTCTATGTCCAATTCGCGCCACGCCGGCTCGCCATTGTCGATCGCCTCCAGCACCGCCGCCGCCATTGCGAAAATGCCGGGATCGCCGCCCGACACGACAGCCACGTCGCTTCCGCTCGCGGCGAGGCGCAGCGCGTCTTCCGCGCGCGCGATCTCGACGCGATTGTCGCTCGAAAGGCGCGTCTGGCCGGGCGTGACGGGAACGCGCGCGACATAGGGCGCATAGCCGATGACATATTGCGCGACGCTCAACGCCTGCTGCGCTTCCGCCGTGAGAAAACGCGCATCGCCCGGACCGAGGCCGATGACGAAGAGCCTACCGCTGCGCTTCGCCTCCGTCACGGCCGCCGCCCGGCGCCGGGCACGAGCACCATCGCGAAATAAGGCGCGTCATCGTCGCGCTTTTCGGTGAGGCGCATGATCTTCTCCTCCGCCATCGTGCCACGCTCGACATAGATGGCGCGATCGATGAGTCTCGCATCCTCGAGGGCGCGGCGCAGCTTGCCGAGATTGCCGCCGAGCTTCATCACCACGGCGGCGTCTGTCGCGGCGAGGCGCTGTGCGAGAATTTCGCGCGGCAGAGTCGCGGGAATGACGGTCAGCACATCGTCGCCCCATGTCATCGGCTGGCGCGCCGAAGCAAAGCAGCCCGACATGCCGGAGACGCCCGCGCAGACCTCCACGCGAAAGCGCGGCGACAAGCGCGTCTGCAAATGCATGAAGGAGCCGTAGAGCATCGGATCGCCCTCGCAGAGCAGCGCGACATCACGGCCGAGCAAAAGATGCAAGGCGAGGCGCTCCGCGCTCTCCTCATAGAAAGACGCGAGCGCCGCCACATAGTCGGGGTGATCGAAAGGAATCTCTGTCGTCAGCGGATAGGCGAGAGCGATCTCCTCGCAATCCTTCGCGATGAAGCGCGCGGCGATGGCGCGCGCATGGCTCGGCTTTCCGCGCTTGGAAAAATAGGCGACGATTTTCGCTTCGCTCACCAGACGCGCGGCTTTCAGCGTCATCAGCTCGGGATCGCCGGGGCCGAGGCCGACCCCGAGCAGCGCGCCCAGCGAAACGCGCGCGCCATCGTCGGCGCGCAGATTCGGATCGACGATATTCATTCTTTCTCGCTCGCCAGCGCGTTGATCGCCGCGGCGGCCATGGCGCTGCCGCCCTTGCGTCCGCGCACGATCGCCGTCGGAACGCGCCCGTCGGCGAGCGCGGCCTCTTTGGATTCCGCCGCGCCGACGAAGCCGACCGGCATTGCGATGATCGCAGCGGGCGGGGCTACGCCTTCGTCGAGCATCTCCAGTAGTCGGAACAACGAGGTCGGCGCATTGCCGATGGCGACGACGGCGCCAGAGAGCTTCTCCCGCCACAGCTCCATCGCCGCTGCGCTGCGCGTCGTCTTCATGTCTTCGGCGAGCGCGCGCGTGCGCGGATCGGCGAGGGTGCAGATCACCTCATTATTCGCGGGAAGGCGCGCGCGGGTGACGCCGTGAGCGACCATATTGGCGTCGCAGAAAATGGGCGCGCCATTGCGCAGCGCGGCGCTCGCCGCCTCCGCGAAGTCGGGCGAAAAGACGATATCGTCGGCGATCTCCACCATTCCGCAAGCATGGATTATGCGCACGGCGACGCGCTCCTCCTCGCGCGAGAAACGCTCGAGCCGCGCCTCTGCGCGAATAATGGCGAAGGAGCGGTCGTAGATCGCGGCGCCGTCGCGTATGTAGGTCAATGCGCCGGACATTATGGCTCCCTGCTTGTGGCGCGCATGATGCGCGCGCTCATTGCGTCTTCTATCTCGTTCACGCCGAGGCCATGCAATGTCGGCGCATCGCTCGCGCGTCCATTGTCGATGAGATCGAATCCTCGCGGCGTCGCCACCAGCGCGACCTTTGCCGCAGCGGGAGAGGCGCAGCCCTTGGCGCAGCCCGATATGTGCAGCGTCACGCCCTCGGACGCAAGCCGCGCCGCGAGAGGGGCGAGAATTTCGGCGAGATCGCGCGTCGGCGCTTGCGCCTGTGGGCATTCCGGCGCGCCGGGACAGGCGATGACGGCGAGGCGCGGATCATCCGCCGCAATGACGAAGCCGCGGCAAGCCGCGACCTCGATGATATATTGCGCCGCCTCGAGATCGGCGCAGGGCAGCAGCAGCGCGCGCCAGGGCGTGAGGCGCAATTCGTTCAGGCCATGGACTTCGGCCAGCGCCGCGAGCGCATCGAGATCATCCGCGCGCCATCGTCCAGAGGGCGCGCCTATGCCGGCGAAGGCCCTCTCTTCTTTTGCGCCGCCGTCACGAGACAGCAGCGCTCCGAAAATCTCTACGGCGGAGGCGGCGCGACAGAGCGATTCATACGGCGTCGGCGTGAGAGCCGCCGCTTCGGCCAGCGCCTCGAGGCCGAAGGTAGCGACGACATTGCGCATGCGACGCAATTCGAATTCGCGGCCCGCGCGCAAGTCGAGAAAGGCGCGCGCCAGCGCCAACGCCACATCGCACGCCGTTTCCGGCGTCGCGAGAAAAGCATGCGCGCGCGCGCCATCGGCGATAATGGCGACATCATCGCCATGCGCCTCGATGCGAATATCCATTGTCGAGGCGGAAAGGCCGAGCGCGCCGCCATCATCGACGAGAAAGCCGAACTTTCCAGGAAGCGCCAGCAGAGAAGCGTCCTTCACGAGCGATTGCGCGAGACTTGCGACGAGGGCGCTCGCCTGCGCGTCAGCGAAAGGCGAGACGAGGAAGTTGAGCAGGCTCTCTGTCGCCGCGTCTTCGGCGAGCAGGCCGAGCGCGGCGAGGCGGCGTTGCGCCTGCTCGAGCTTCGCTTCGCTCACGCCGCGCAATTGCAATTGCGCACGCTGCGAGAGATCGATGAGGCCATTGCCGCAATCCCGCGCGATCGATGCGATCTCGTGCGCCCGCTGCGCCGAAAGACGCGGATGCGTCGTTTTCGCGCGCAAAAGAAGGCCGTCGCCGCTCTGCATCGGCCGCAGCGCGCCGGGACACCAGCCTTGGATTTTTGGCGCGGCGGTCATAGCGAAAGCCCTTCGAGCGCTGCGGCGACGCTGTTGCGCCGCGTGCGCCAGAAGCCGCGCGCGATGGCGCGCTGGAACATGTCGCGAATAGCTGCCGCCGCGCGCGGATTGGCGGCGAGCAGAAAATCGCGAACGTTCGGCGCGCCGAGAGTGGAATCGAAGACGAGATCCCATTGCGCATCGCGGACATGCGGCGTCGTCGCGGCGAAAGCGAAGAGATTGTCGAGCGTCTCGGCGATTTCCGCCGCGCCGCGATGGCCGTGGCGCATCTGCCCCTCGAGCCAGCGCGGATTGGCCGCGCGACCGCGAATGACGCGCGCGATCTCTTGCTCGAGCGAGCGCAGCTTCAATGCTGCGGGGCGCGTCGCATCGATATGCGTGATCTGCGCGGAGCCTCCGAGCGCGGCGTTGGCCGCGGAAAATCCGCCTTCGAATTCCGCGAAGGCGGCGCCGGTGAGCACATCCGTCTCCGCCATATCCTGCACATGCAGCAGAGCATCGGCAGAGCCGACGCGCTCGCCGAAAGCCTCGCGCGCCGGCGCGCTCTCGCCATTGCGCGAGACGGCATGGCCGCCGGCCGCGAGAAAAGCCTGGCCCAATGCATCGCGCGTGTCGCCGCGAGCAATGGCCTCGGAAAGGCCGAGGCCATAGCTTCCCTGCGCGGCGCCGAAGACGCGCGCGAGCGAGCGGCCGTCGCGGCGGGCGGCGGCGAGCGGATTGGACTCGTCGTCCTCATCGAGCGCGGCGACGGCCGCGACAGCGTCGTGGAAGAGCGCGATGAGGCCGGGGAACATGTCGCGAAAGAGCCCCGATATATGCAGCGTGACGTCCACGCGCGGAAAATCGCGGCTCGCGAGCGGCAGAATCTCGAAGCCGCAGACGCGCGCGCTGGCGTTGTCCCACGAAGGCGCGACGCCCATCAGCGCCAGCGCTTGCGCGAAATCCTCGCCGCCGGTGCGGATGGTCGCGCTGCCCCAGAGATCGAGCACGATATTGCGCGGCCATTCGCCATGCTCTTGCGCATGACGCATCATCACCTCGCGCGCCGCGCGGACGCCGATATCATGGGCGGTGCGCGTCGGAACATGGCGCGGATCGATGCAGAAGAGATTGCGGCCTGTCGGCACAACGTCGGCGCGTCCGCGCGAGGGGGCGCCGGCCGGGCCGGGCTCGACGAAACGGCCTGCGAGCGCGCGCAGCAAGCCGCTCGCTTCGGCCGCGCCGCATGGCCCATCGCCGAATATGTGCAGCCCATCGCCGATGCGCATTTCCTTCACATCGCAGAGCCAAGCGTCGAGCCGCGCCAGCGCCTCGGCGCGATCCGTGTCGCGCGTGACCTCGCATTCCTGCGCGAGGCCGCTGCGTTCGGCGACATCGAGAATTGTTTCCGCCACCAGCTTGGCGCGGCGCGGATCGAGAGTCGCGGCGCTCGCATATTCGTCGAGCAGGCTCTCTATCTCCTCCGCCTCGGCGGCGAGTCCCGCTTCGACGAGCGGCGGTGTCATATGGCCGATCGTCACCGCGCTCGCGCGACGCTTGGCTTGCGCGGCCTCGCCCGGATCATTGACGATGAACGGATAGACGAGCGGCGTGGCGCCGAGCAAAACCTGCGGCGCGCAAGACGGGCCGAGCATCGCCGATTTGCCGGGCAGCCATTCCAGCGTGCCATGCGTGCCGAGATGGATCAGCGCGTCTATGCTTCGACTGTGACGCAGCCACAGATAGAAGGCGATATAGGCATGGCGCGGCGCGAGCTCGGCGTCGTGATAGGTCTCGCGACGTTCCACTCTGCTTCCGCGATCCGGCTGCAATGCGATGACGAGCTTGCCGATCTCTATGCAGGAAAAGCGAAAGGCGCCTTTCGCGAGCGCCGGATCTTCTTCTGGCGCACCCCAGGCGGCGAGGACTTGCCGCGTGAAGTCGTCCGCCAGCGTGGCGAAGAGGCGCTGATATTCGGCGAGCGGCAGCTCGACGTAATGCGCGGCTTCCTCCAGCGCGCGCATGACGAGATCGCCGTCACGATAAAGTGACCCGATTTCGTAATCCGCGTCGCGCAGCAGATCGCCTATTGCGATCACGCTTCGCGGCGTGTCGAGGCCTATGGCGTAGCCGCCGCGTCCGCGTCGCGCCGGATAATCGGAGAGCACCAGCGCGAGGCGCTTCTCGCTATGTCCGAGCCGGCGCAGGCGCGCCCAATTCTGCGCGAGCGCCGCGACATGATCTATCTGCGAAGGCTCGGGTGAATGGCGAATCTCGTCGAACTCGCTGGCGGCGCGTGCGCGCGTCTGCGCCTTGAAGGAGACTGCGCCGGCGAAGATGCGGCCGTCCACCTCGGGCAGCACGACATTCATCGCGAGATCGGCGCCATTGGCGCCGCGCTTGGAGTTCTCCCAGGCTTCGCGCGTCGAAGTGGCGAGCGCGATTTGGAGAACAGGCGCGTCGGCGCGATCGAGCACCGAGCCGCCCTCCGTGCGCGCGGAGAAGGCGGTGGCGTTGAGAATCACATCGGGACGGAATTCTGCAATCGTCTGCGCGAGCAGCGTCTCGCAAGCGGCGTCCTTGAGGCTGGCGACGAAATAGGCTTCGACAGCGAAGCCGCGCTTATGCAGCGCATCGGCGAGCGCGACGATCGGCGCGAAATCGCCGGCGAGCCAGGCAGAGCGATAGAAGGTGACGAGCGCGCGCGGAGCCGATGCCGCCTGTGCGCCGCTCGATTGGCCGGAGGCTCCCTCATCCTCAGCATGAGGGGGAGGGTTAGCGCCAAGGGCGGTGCGGCAGGCTTGCTCGCAGCGGCCGGCGAGCGGCGCGGGCGCGCTCTCAAGCCAATGCGTGGGCGTTCCTGCGAGAGTCGCGGCGTAGCCGAGGAAGGAACGCAGATTATCCGGGCCGCCGTCGCGGAAGAAAGACCAGATGCGCGCGAGCGCATCGGAAGAAAGCGTGGAGGCGCGCTCCAGCCTTTCATCGCTGTGCATGTCGCCCGGAACGATGGCCAGCGCGAAGCCGCGCATGCGCGCTGCGGTCGCGAGCTCATCGACGCCATAGGCCCAATAATCCTTGCCGCCGAGCAGGCGCACGACGACGAGCCGCGCATGGCGGGCGACCTTGTCGATATAGAGATCGACCGAATAGGGATGCTTCAATCTGGCGAGGGAAGCGCAGCGCAGCGATGGCGGCGCGGCGTTCTGCTCATGCAGCTCGGCGAGGAGGGAAAGCTCGGCGTCGGAGAAGGAGAGGAAGACGATCTGCGCGGGAGTCTGCCCGAGGTCGACCGCCGCCTCATTATCGTCGAGGCCGTGGAGATCGCGCGCGAGCAGATGCATTGCGCGTCCTCAGCTCGTCAGCATGGCCGTCACGCCCGCGCGATCGAGACCCTTCTCGCCGATGACGACGAGGCGGCTCGCGCGATTCTCATCGGCGCGCCAGGGGCGGTCGAACTGATGACGAAAGCGCGCGCCGACGCCCTGCACCAATAGGCGCATCGGCTTGCCGGCGATCTCGACGAAACCTTTCATGCGAAGAACGTCATGCGCCTCGGCGACGCGAGCCAAGCGCTCGATCAGCTCGGCCGGGTCGCGCGCGGCGGCGATCTCGACGATGAAGCTCTCGAAATCGTCGTGATCGTGGCCCCCTTCCGTATCATGGTGAGAGGGGCGATTGGCGAGATCGTCCTCCGCCGCGGCGCCGAGGCCGAGCAGAATGGCGGGATCGAGCCTGCCCTCGCTGGCGCGCAGCAGCTTTACCGCGCGCGGCGCAGTGGCGCGGATTTGCTCCGTGACTTGCGCTTCCTCTTCCGCGCTCAGCAGATCGGTCTTGTTGAGCACGATCAGATCCGCGCAGAGCAGCTGATCCTCGAAGACTTCCTCGAGCGGATTGTCGTGGTCGATCGCGAGGGTCTCGGCGCGCTCCTTCGCGATGGCGTCGAGATCGTCGGCGAAGCGGCCCGCCGCGACCGCCGGGCCATCCACCACGGCGATGACGCCATCGACGGTGAGATGCGGGCGGATCGTCGGCCATTCGAAGGCTTTGACCAGAGGCTTGGGCAGAGCGAGGCCGGAGGTCTCGATGATAATGTGCTCCGGCCGGTTCGGATGCGCGAGCAGCGCCTCGATCGCCGGCGCGAAATCATCGGCCACGGTGCAGCAGAGGCACCCATTGGCCAGCTCGACGATATTCTCCTCAGGACAATTCTCCACGCCGCAGGCGCGAAGAATATCGCCATCGACGCCGACATCGCCGAACTCGTTGATGACGAGGGCGAGGCGGCGGCCGCGCGCCGTCTCGAGGATATGGCGGATCAGCGTCGTCTTGCCGGCGCCGAGAAAGCCGGTGACGATGGTCGCGGGGATTTTGGCGAATGTGCTCACGCCGCAGCCTCCGTGCTGGTCTTTGTCGGGAGACGGCGCCAGACGAAGCCGACGGCCGCGCCGACCAGAATCCAGGTGATCGCGTGAATGGCGAGAGAAGCGGCGGCGAAACGCGCGGCCAGCTCGGCCGGCGCGGTGCTCTCGGGCGCCGGCGGCTGCGGCGCGCCGATGAGATGCGGCGCGATAATGAGCGCGACGCCCAGCGCTTTGACGAGCGGGCGCTCGACGCGCAGCACGGCGAAGAGCCCGGCGCCGGTTGCAGCCGCCGTGCCGATCCACCAGAATTGGCGCGCGGCGAGATCGCCGGCGGCGCTGCCCGGCAGCTCCGGCGCGAGGCCGAGGCTGGTCGCAAGGCCGGTGGAGGCGAAGGCGCAGGCCCCCCAGAGCGCGGCGCGCTTGGGCTCGATCGTCTCGCCGGAGAGCAGCATCAAGGCGAGCAGCACGAAAGCGTAGCCCACCGAGGTGACGCTGGTGGCGACGCTGGTCGCCGCTGTGCGCTGGAGACCGGGTGCGGGCTCCCAAACCGGCTCGGCGGCGTGCTCGTGCTGATGCGCCTCGACTCCGGCATGGGCCTGCTCGGCCGCGGTCTCGTAGACCTCGGCGGCGAGGATCAGCGGAGTCGTGGTGACATTCTGCAGGGCCGCGACCGCGAGCCCCGCGAGAAGGCCGGCCAAAAGGCCGACCGCGAGGAGTCGCTGGATCACCGCTGCGTCAATGGCAAGGGAAGCCGAGCGAATGGCGCGAATCATGCGCGGCGTTATGCGCGACGCTCGCGTAGGAGAAGCCGGCGAGATAGACGAGCCCGGCGCCGAGCGTGAAGACGACCAGCGCGGCGCGCAGGATCTCGAGGCGGCTGGCGGAGACGATCGCGTCGGCGGAAAGGGTCTTCGTGGTCATTCTCGGCTCCTCGCCGCCCCACCGGCGGCATTCGTGGTTTCGCTGGACGGCAGGTCTCCTGGCTCGCGGGTCGCTGCGCTCGCCGCCTTCCCGGGCTTTCACCCAGTGGCCACACGGGCTCGCGCTCGCCGCTCACAGTTGCGGGGGCAGCCGCGGATCAGGGGCGAACCCCATACCGCATTCCCTCTTCGCCTCCTTGCGGAGGACCGTCGCGAACAGTCATATGACGGAGAGAAGGAGCCGTCAAACGGCGAGGAGGCGCTGATCATGTCGGAATTCGCGGAAGAAGACGCCGCCCGCCGCCATCGCGAGAAGATGGAGAAGCGCAAGGCCGTGCAGGACGCCGAGGTCGCCGGCAAGAGCATCGCCGAAAAGGGCCTGCTGATGGTCCATACCGGCCCCGGCAAGGGCAAGTCTACCGCGGCCTTCGGCCTCGCTCTGCGGGCGATGGGGCATGGGCTCGCGGTGGGCGTCGTGCAATTCGGCAAGGGCGCCTGGGACACGGGCGAGCGCCGCATTCTCGAGAAGCTCGGCGGCGAGGACGGGCTGCTCGCCTGGCACACGCTCGGCGAGGGCTTCACCTGGGAGACGCAGGACCGCGCCCGCGACGAGGCGGCGGCTCGGCGCGCCTGGGAGAAGGCGAAGGAGCTGATGGCCTCAAAGTCGATTCGGCTGCTCGTGCTCGACGAATTGTCGATCGCGCTCCGCTATGAGCATCTGCCGCTCGACGAGGTGATCGCGACGCTGACGGCGCGGCGCGCCGATCTCCACATCGTCGTCACCGGCCGCAACGCCAAGCCGGAGCTGATCGCGGCGGCCGATCTCGTCACCGAGATGACAATGGTCAAGCATCACTTCCAGGCCGGGGTGAAGGCGCAGGCCGGAATCGAGTTTTGAGGCGGCGCCTCAAATGAATTTCAGCCCTTTCAGGCTCGAATGTCCGTTCCGCCCGACGATCAGATGGTCATGCACGGCGATGCCGAAAGGCTGCGCTATGGCGATGATGTCCAGCGTCATGCGAATGTCGGCGGTGGAGGGGGTCGGATCGCCGGACGGGTGATTATGCGCCAATATCAGCGCGGAAGCGCCCAATTCCAGCGCCCGCCGCACCACCTCGCGCGGATAGACGGGCGTGTGATCCACCGTGCCGACGCCCTGAACCTCATCGGCGATCAAGGCGTTGCGCTTGTCGAGGAAGAGAATGCGGAACTCCTCGCGCTCGGCATAGGCCATGGCCGTGCGGCAATAGTCGATCACATCGACGAAGGAGCCGAGCACGGTCCGCTTCTGCAGATTGCTGCGCGCGAGGCGTCTTGCCGTCGCCTCCATCAGCTTCAGCTCGCAGATCGCCGCCTCGCCGAGCCCTTCGATCTCGCGCAGCCGCTCCGGCCGCGCCGCCGCCACCTCGGAGAAAGAGCCGAATCGCGCGATCAGCGCCTTGGCCAGAGGCTTGACGTCGCGCCGTGGAATGGCGCGATAAAGCACCAGCTCCAAAAGCTCGTAATCGGCGAGCGCGGCCTCCCCCGCCTCCAGAAAACGGTCGCGCAGCCTCTGCCTATGGCCATGAAAATGCGGCGCCTCCTCGCGCAGACCGTCGGCGGGCTTGTCGCCGGCCGGTCGGCGCCGAGGGACGCGCGTCTCGCTCATTCGGCGCCGGCGGCCGCGTCCGGCGAGGCTCCACTGGACGAGGCGCCATTGGGATTGTCGAGCCCGGCGGGCGAGGCGGTGAAGATTTCCACCCCCGTCTCGGTCACGCCGAGCGAATGCTCGAACTGAGCCGAGAGCGAGCGGTCGCGGGTGACGGCGGTCCAGCCGTCGCCGAGAATCTTCACCTGCGGCCGGCCGAGATTGATCATCGGCTCTATGGTGAAGAACATGCCGGGTCTGAGCTCCACGCCCTGCCCGGCGACGCCGTAATGCAGAATATTCGGCTCGTCGTGGAACAGCCGGCCGAGCCCATGGCCGCAGAAATCGCGCACCACGGAGCAGCGCTCGGCCTCGGCGAAACGCTGGATCGCCGCGCCTATGTCGCCAGTGGTGGCGCCCGGCTTCACCACGGATATGCCGCGCATCAGGCTCTCATAGGTCACGTCGATGAGCCGCTGGGCGCGGCGCGGCACCTCGCCCACGGCGAACATGCGGCTGGCGTCGCCATGCCAGCCGTCGATGATGAAGGTCACGTCGACATTGACGATATCGCCGTCGCGCAGGGGCTTGTCGTCCGGAATGCCGTGGCAGACCACATGGTTGATCGAGGTGCAGATTGATTTGCGGTAGCCGCGATAATCGAGCGGGGCCGGATAGGCGCCGTTGGCTATGGCGAAGTCGAAGACGAGATCGTCCAGCTCCTTGGTGGTGACGCCGGGCTTCACATGCGGGACGAGCATGTCCAGCGCCTCGGCCGTCACCCGGCCGGCGAGACGCATGCCCTCGAAGTCCTCGGGGCCGTGAAGCTTGATCTGGCCGCTCTTGCGGCCCGAGCCCGCGAGGTGGGACTCGACGAATGTCATGCTGAACTCTCTGTTGGTCGTCGCCGGCTTCAGCTTATAAATTAAGAAATTGACGCCGCAAAGCAAGATGCGCGCGACGCCGCTGGGAGTCGGCTCGGAGGCTGGCCTCGGCGGCGCCGGTGGCATAGACTTTGGGCGAGACTGACCTCGAGGAGCGGCCCGATGGAGCGCGAAGAGATCGTTACGGCCGCCGTGCTCGTGATCGGAGACGAGATCCTCTCCGGCCGCACGCAGGACCTCAACACCAATTATATCGCCAAATATCTGGGCGAATTGGGGGTGGACCTGCGCGAGGTGCGCGTCGTGCCCGATATAGAAGAGGAGATCGTCGCCGCGCTGAATGCGCTTCGGTCCCGCTACGGCTATGTCTTCACCACGGGCGGCATCGGCCCCACCCATGACGACATCACCGCCGACGCCGTGGCCAAGGCCTTCGGCGTGCCGATCGGCGAGGACGAGCGCGCTATCGCCATGCTGCTGGAGCGCATCGCCCCGCAGGACCTCAATCCCGCCCGCCGACGCATGGCCCGCATTCCTCGAGGCGCGGATCTCATAGAGAACGCCATCTCCAAGGCGCCGGGCTTCATGATCGGCAATGTCATCGTCATGGCCGGCGTGCCGATCATCATGCAGGCCATGCTGGACGCCGCGGCGGGACGCATCGCCAAAGGCGTGAAGGTGCAGGTCGCGACCGTCGACGCCCATAATATTCCAGAAGGACGCTACGCGGCCGATCTCGAGCGCATCGCCAAGGAGCATGAGCGGGTGACTGTCGGCTCCTATCCCTCCTTCTCCAGCGCCGGCGTGCGCAATCAGATCGTGCTGCGGAGCCGCGACGGCGCCGAGCTGGAGGCGGCGACGCAGAAAGTGCGCAAGCTGATCGTCGAGCTCACCGCCAATGGAACCCCGCTCTGAGGCGAGAAGGTCACCACAAATGGAAGACAAAGCCTTTCCGGTATCCTGGGACGCTTTCCACCGCGATGCGCGCGCGCTCGCCTGGCGGCTTTCGGCGGTGGGCGGCTTCTCCGCCATTGTCGCGGTGACGCGGGGCGGGCTGGTGCCGGCCGGCGTCGTCGCGCGCGAGCTCGGAATTCGCGTCATCGATACGATCGGCGTCGCCAGCTATCAGGAGGAGACCCAGCGCGGCGAGGTCCGCGTGCTGAAGCCACTCTCCGAGACGATCCTCACCCTGCCGAGCGAGGAGGTGCTGATCGTCGACGATCTCGTCGACACCGGCGCGACGGCGAAGGTCGTGCGCGCCCTGCTGCCCAAGGCGCATTTCGCCACGGTTTACGCCAAGCCGCAGGGCCGGCCGCTGGTCGACACTTTCGTCACCGAGGTCTCGCAGGACACTTGGATTTTTTTCCCCTGGGACACCGGTCTCAGCTTTCAGGCGCCGATCGCCAGAGGATCGTCCTGACGGCCGCCTATGGCCGATAGACCGCGCAATCGAAGATGGCGTAATGCTCGATCGGCGTCCAATGCGGCGCCCCGCCGGCAAGATGCAGCGAGAAGCGCGGCGGACCGCGCCAGAAGCGCGGCTCCAGACCCTCGGCGAGCGCGCCCGGCGATTCGACCGCCCCGACAACATAGGCCGGGGCGTCCGGGCGGGCGCAGAGGCGCTCGAGCGAGGCGCGCGTGAAGGGCGGAAAATCGATCACATCATCGGTGCGCGGCTTCAGCGCGCTATCGGCCACCCAACCGAGATCGCGCAAAAGTCCCATGCGCTCGCGCCATTCCAGCGCCAGCGGCCGCGAGAAGACGACGCCCGCGCCCTGCACGCGCGAGGCCCAATTGGCGCGGCCGAGCCACACCCAAGGCGCGAGCTTGTCATTGACCCAGAGAACCTCGCCCTCGCGCGGCGCGACCATCGCCTCCAGCTCCGGCGGATGGACGTCGGCCGAGCGCAGCGGAAATGGCTCATTTATCCAGCAATAGGCCGCCAGCGGCGCGGCGAGAGCGGCCACGCCCGCGGCGAGGAATGGACGCGGCCGCCATGCGGCGATCAGAATGGCGAGCGCCAGGAACAGCAGCGGGACGAAGGCCGGCTCACCGGCGCGCAGCACTGAGGGCAGGATCGAATCCTCGCTCGGCGCGACGCGGACATATTCCCGCGCGAACCACAGCGCCGCGCCGAGCACGATGACCGCGCAGAGGCCGCAGAGCGCAGAGAGCGCGCGCTCCAGCAAGCCGAGCGGAATATGGCGCCAGCGCTCGCGGCCCCACCAGGCGAGCGCCGCAATGAGCGCGAGAAAGGCGCTCTCCGGCGCCGCGCGCAAAATCCAGCTCGTCACGAGAAGCGCGAGCGCGATGCGTCCCTGAACGCCGTCCCGCCACAACGCCGGCGCGGCGAGGCCGAGCGCCAGCGGCGCGAAAGCGGCGGCGAGCCAGAGCGCGCGCCAGCCCTGCGCCTGCGCCGCCAGCTCGCGCATCAGCACATCGCCGAGCAGAAAGCTCGCCGAAAGTCCGAGGCCGACCGCGCCGATCACGCAAAAGAGAAGACGCCGCACGGGAGGCGGCGAAAGGCTCGCGGCCAGCAGCAGCGTGCACGCCTGCCGCAGCATTACGATCCATGTGCTCGCCGGCCAGTCGGAGAGGAAAATATAATCGCTGCGCACGGAGATGATCGCCGCCCATTGCGGATCGATGCGCGCGGTCAGCCGCCCGAGCAACGGCGCGCCAGCGAGCGCCGCGACCAGCGCCCCTGCCCCGCCGAGGAGCGCGGCGATGAGAATGCGGCGATCTCTCATCCCTTCATAGAGCAGCGCGACCAGAAAGCCCGGCGCGGCGATGATCGGGTGAAAGGCCGCCGCCGCCAGCAGAAAGAGGATCGCAACCCATCGCCGCTCGGCGAGCAGCGCCGCGAGAGCGGCGAGAACGAAAGCCTCGGCGAAAGGCCGCGGCGTCGCGAAAGGTTCGGCGAAATGAAAGACGCCGAATCCCCCATAGGAGCTGTCGAAAGCGGCCACGAGCAGCAGCAGCGCTAAGAGAGCCGCCCCTCCCGCGAGGCGCGAGGCGAGCGCCGCCAGCGCCGCGAACCAGAGCCCGCAGCCCGTCAAAGCGAGCGCCTTGGCCGCCGCGGCGAGGCCGAGAACGGGAATGAGCAGATCGACCAGCCGCGAGAAGACGCTGAATTTCGATTGGCCGTCGTAGCGGAACATGATGTCGCGGCCGACGCCCTGCGGATCGAGATCGGCGAGGCCGCGGCCCATATAGATCACCGCGTCATGCTCGAGCCCGTAATAGGGCCGCAGCAGCAGGAAGATCGCCGCACAAGCGGCGAGCGGCCCGATTGCGCCGAGGGCGATTCGCGACGGCCGCGCGTCGATGTCGCGGCGGAAGGCTTGATCGGTCGAGCTGAGCAATCGACTCCCCGGCGCTTTGCGCCCGAAGAAGCGCGTGGCGGCTCCCCGGGGCGGACCACAAAGGCTTATCGTCCTCATGGTTAACCCGAGGTTGAGGTCTCTGTTTGCCGCGGCCTGCGCGCTGCGCTATCACTGCGCGAATCGCGGACGTGGCGGAACCGGTAGACGCAAGGGACTTAAAATCCCTCGGGCCATGCCCATGCGGGTTCGATCCCCGCCGTCCGCACCAAGCGCCGCCGCTATCTATCCCCCGAGGAGGCTGTTCCTCATGTCCGCGCTCGATGCGAGCTTTCCAAGCGATCCTGCGCTCGAGCCGCTGCTCGCCGAGCTCGCGGCCACAGCGGCGCGACGAGACGCGGAAGGCGGCACGGCGAAACGCGAGCGCGATCTCATTCGCGCGAGCGGCCTGCTCGGCCTCGCCATTCCCCGCGCGCTCGGCGGCGCCGGCGCCGATTGGATCGAGATCGCGCAGGCCGTGCGGCGAGTGTCGGCGGTCGACAGCGCGCTCGCCCATCTCTTCGCCTTTCACCATCTGATGGTGGTCACGCCGCAAATCTTCGGCACGCCAGAGCAGGCCCGCGCGCTGATGGAGAAGACGCTGCGCGAGCGCTGCTTCTGGGGCAATGCGGTCAATCCCAAGGACCCGCGCCTGCGCCTTTGCCGCGACGGCGGAGTTTTGCGGCTCGACGGCGCCAAGACCTTCTGCTCCGGCGCCAGCGACTCCGACATGCTGATCGTCTCCGCCCTCGACGAGCAGGACAGGCTGAAGATCGCCGCCATTCCGACGAAGCGCGCAGGCGTCCGCATTCACGACGATTGGGACAATATGGGCCAGCGCCAGACCGACAGCGGCGCGGTTTCCTTCGAGCGCGTCGAAATAAGCGAGGACGAGCTGCTGGTCTCGCCCGGCCCCATGGGCTCGCCGTTCGCGGCGCTGCGGCCATGCCTCGTGCAGCTTCTGCTCACCGCTATTTTCGCGGGCCTCGCGCGCGGCGCGCTGGACGAGGCCAAGGCCTATGTGCGCGGCCTGCCGAGCGAGGGCGCCGCGCGCATCGGCGCCGATCCGTTCATTCTCCACACGACCGGCGAAATATGGACGCAGGCCGCCGCCGCCGAAGTCCTGCTCGATCGCGCCGCGCGCGCTTTTCAGAGCAGCTGGGAGAAGGGCGACGCCATCACGCCGCAGCAGCGCGGCGCCATTGCGATAGAGATCGCCACGGCCAAAACCGTGAGCGCGCGCGCCGCGCTCGACATCGGCTCCCGCATTTTCGAGATCATGGGGGCGCGCGCCACACATGCGCGCTTGCGGCTCGATCGCTTCTGGCGCAACGCCCGCACGCATACGCTGCACGATCCCATCGATCACAAGCTGAAGGAGATCGGCGATTTCGTGCTGAACGACGCCTATCCGACGCCGTCCTTCTATTCCTGAGCGGCTCAGCTCGTCACGCGCCAAGCGCCGTCCGGCTTCTTGCAGGCCTGGCCCTTGGCCTGCTGCGGCCGGCCGTCGATGAAAATCTTATGCGTATAATCCCGGCAGCCGCCCAAAGCCGCTTCCGGCCCCGGCTCGATGAAGCCATAAGCGCCACGGGTTCCGCGCCAGCTCTTGCGCTGACCGGAGGCGACCGCCTCCTGTTGCGCGGCCACAGCGGTCACGCGATCGGCGGCGTCCAGCTCGCGGCCGATGGCGGCGCCGATGACGCCCGGCGCGGGAGGTTCGGGCGCGACGACGACGGCCGCGGCCGGAGCGGCAGATTCGGTAGAATTGCAGCCCGAGACGGCGAGCGCGACGCAGCACAGGCCCACGGCCGCCGCGATTCTGACGATCGCCGAATTCGCCTGTCTCGACATGACTTCTCTCCGCTGGCGCAATCGGCTCTCCTCTTGCCGGAAGGCCCTCACTCTGTCAAAGGCCCGGCAATCGCGCCTGCGCCCGGAGCCCGCCGAGCGGACTGTCGTCGAGCGCGAGCGCGCCGCCGTAATCGGCGGTGAGATGCGCGACGATGGAAAGGCCGAGCCCTGTCCCCGGCCGAGTCTCGTCGAGGCGCTGGCCGCGCCGCGTCGCCTGCGCGCGAAACTCCGCCGCGAGACCCGGACCATCATCGTCGATGGTGAAAACGAGCCGGCTGCGCCCGGCCTCGGCATTCTCCAGCGCCACGGACAATCGCACCTCGCTCGCCGCCCATTTGCCCGCATTGTCGAGCAGATTGCCGACGATCTCCTCGAGATCCTGCCGCTCGCCGAGAAAGCGCAGCTCCGCCGCCGCCTCGCCAGAGAAGGCCACGCCGCGCTCGCCGTAGATTTTGCCGAAAGTGCGCAGCAGCGCCGCGACAACGGGCGCGACCTCCGTCGTCGCGCCTATGGCGCCGGCGCGCGCCGCCGCCCGCGCGCGCTCGAGATAGAAGGAGATCTGATCGCGCATCAGCGTCGCCTGCTCGCCCACCTTGGCGGCGAGCGGCGAGGGCGCGGCGTCCGCCTCATTGACGATGACGCTGAGCGGCGTCTTCAACGCATGGGCGAGATTGCCGACCTGCGTGCGCGAGCGCTCCACAATGTCGCGATTGGCGGAGATCATCAGATTGAGCTCCTCGGCGAGCGGCGCTACCTCGGTCGGATAGGCGCTTTCTATGCGTCCGCGCTCGCCGCGGCGAATGAGCGACAATTCCCTTTGCAGCAGCTTCAAAGGCCGCAGGCCGACGCTCACCTGGACCGCGGTGGCGAGCGCCAGCGCAATGGCGAGCAGCGAGAAGGCGACGACGAGCGACCAGCGAAAGCGCGCGATCTGATTCTCCGTCTCCTCCGTCGTCGCCGCCACTTGCACGAGATAGACGCCGATATCTCCGACATCGATGACGCGCTCGACGATGCGCAGCCAGCGCCCGTCCGGCCCCAGCGCGACGCCGCGCCTGACGCCCCCGGTCTCCGCCGGCACATGTAGATCGGAGAGCTTCGGCAATTTCGCGGCGAAGAGCGAGCGCGAGGCTTTTATCTCATGCGCCTCATCGTCGAGACGGGTGATCTGCCAATACCAGCCGGAGCGCGCCAGCTCGAATTGCGGATCGCCGAGCTGCCCCGGCCCGCTGCGCCCATCCTCTCCCGATTCGGAAACATCGGCGACGATGGCGCGCAGATAAACGCCGAGCCGTTGCTCGAACACATCTTCCGCCGTGCGGCGATAATATTCGGTGAGGGCGAGGCCGGCGATCATCAGCACGATGGAGCTGAGCGCCGCGGCGGCGAAGAACAGCCGCGCCGCGATCGATCGCCCCGGAAAGCCGAGCCGCCGCATCCCGTCTTCAGCGCTTCGCCGGCTCGGGCGGCGCCGCCATATAGCCGAGCCCGCGCACCGTCTGGATGAGATCGACGCCGAGCTTCTTGCGCAGCCGACCGACGAAGACCTCGATCGTGTTTGAGTCGCGGTCGAAGTCCTGATCGTAGAGATGCTCGACGATCTCGCTACGCGACACGACGCGCCCGGAATGATGCATCAGATAGGCGAGCAGCCGATATTCATGCGAGGTGAGCTTTACCGCCGCGCCATCGACGACGACGCGTCCCGCCTTGGTGTCGAGCCGCACCGGGCCGCAGACGATCTCGCTGGTCGCATGGCCGGCGGCGCGGCGTAGCAGCGCGCGCAGCCGCGCGAGCAACTCTTCCATATGGAAGGGCTTGGCCACATAATCATCGGCGCCGGCGTCGAAGCCCTGCACCTTGTCGCTCCATCGGTCGCGCGCGGTCAGGATCAGCACGGGCATGATCCGCCCGGCGGCGCGCCACTCCTCGAGCACGGTCACGCCGTCCTTTTTCGGCAGGCCGATGTCGAGCACGACAGCGTCATAGGGCTCGGTGTCGCCGAGAAAATGCCCCTCCTCGCCATCGAAGGCGCGATCGACCGCATAGCCCGCCTGCTCCAGCGCAGAGACGAGCTGCCGGTTCAAGTCCTTGTCATCCTCCACGACCAGAAGCCGCAAGCCCCGCCTCCGTCACCCAGACGAATCGTCTTTTAATGTTCTTTATGGCCAGCATGGGGCTGGCCGGTCGCCGCGTCGAGATAAATCCGCACCACCCGCCCGTCACGGCGCAGCAGGCTGATCTCATAGACGAGCTCCTCTTGCTCGCGGCAGAGCCGCGCATTGATCGGCTCGGCATGGGCGGCGACGCTCGCGGCCTGCATCAGGGCGAAAGGATCGCCGAGCCGCCGATCCGAGATGAGCTGGCGGGTCTCGGCGATCGGCAGGCATTGCAGCGCCGGCCGATCCGCGGCCATCGCAGATGCGGCCTGCGGCGCGGCGACGATGAACGCCAAAATTTTCGACACGATCCGACGCATTCTCGCTTTTCCCCACAAAATCTATGCGATGCGCCTGCTGAACGCCAAGTGAACGCCACAAACGAATGTGAACGCCCGAAACGGAGTGAGCGGGGCGGCGTCGAACCTCTCCGACGCCGCCCACCCGTCAATCCGACGCTTTTTCGGGCGCGACGATCGCGATCAGCCCGCCGAGCGCCGCCCCCGTCGCCAGCACGCCGTCGCCCAGCGCGCCGGGCGCGACCGAATGCACGATCGCGGCCACCACGCCGGTCCCGGCCCAGGTCGAAGGCTCCACGACTCGCGAGCGGAGCCAAGCGTAAGCGGAAGAAAGCGAAAGACCCATAGTCGTCATCCTTTCGTTTCGCCGGGAGACCGCCCGGCGCGGATATCGATGCGCTGCGATCACGGATAGAGGGCGAAGGGCAGCTGATAATGCGGACCGTCCCTCAGCGTGCGCCAATCGCCGCCCCATTCGATCGTCACATGCTCGGCCTGCGCGGCCGCCTTCATCGCGCGCGCGATCGGATAGATATGCGGCCACGACCATTGCGGACGCCCATCGATGAGCGGAACGAGATCGACGGCATGTCCGACGAGCCCATGCTGCGGGTCCTGCGTCGGCACATGCCTGCAGCGGAAGGGATTCTTCAGCGCCGATGCTCCGCGCGCGATGAGCGTGCGCTCGCGCGCGATGGTCCGCACGCCTTCGAAGACCACGAATCTCTGCTCGCAGCGCGCCGCCGCGCCGCGCACCACGCGCACGAGATCGGGATGCACGCCGGCGAGCTTCGTCTCGCAGGCTTCGCCCAACGCAAAGCCGGCGCACGGCGCTGAGCGCGCCGGCGCTTTCATATCAGCCATATTCAAGTCCTTTCACTCGAGAAAAAACGCGCCGCGCGGCGTCAGGCCGGCCAGGCCGACTCTATGTCGATCGCCTCGAGCGCTGCGCTGTCCTGCGCGGCGACGATGGCGGCGACGAGCTGCGCCTCGCGATCGAAGCAGCTCTGCACATGCGTGCGCACGCCCTGCGCGACGGCGATCAAGGTCGCATGGTCGAATGCGACGAACGCGCCATCCGCCAGCTTCCAATTCACCGCATAATTATTGTCGAGCACGCTGGCCACGACAGCGGCGGTGAGCTTGGCCTGCGTCTTCTCATCCGTCGGTAGGCTCAAGCCATTCACCGAGGCTCCCGCGATCTCGGCGCGCCATCGACGCTCGGCGAGAGCGGCGAGCCGATTGCGCTTCGCCTCCGCGAGAGTTGGAATCGGCAGAGGCGTCGGCGCATTTCCGACGCCGAGCCAATCACGATAGGCCAGACTGTCGGAGGTCTGCGCATCGGTCGGAACGAGCGCGCCATCTGCGTCCCGCCGCACAATGTCCGGCAGCGGCTCGCCCGCGAAATCGCAAATGATCGAATAGGCCATGTCGCAAATCTCCGTCTCAAATTTCCGCCGACGCCGTGAATGCGCGATCATAGGCTTCGACCGATCCCGCAGCAGTGGACGCCATGAAATATCTGACAGCCGCCTTGCCCATCGAATTGACGCCATCGACCAGAACATTGGTCTGCACGCCGCCGGACAGCGCCGACAAGGTCGGCGCTCCGAACATCGTCGCCGCCAGCGTCATCACCGTGCCGCCGAATTGCGTGCCCGCACTCGCGGTGAAGAGATGCGACACCAGCAAGGATTGAAAATAGCGCTGGCACATCGACAGCTCCACGCCCGGCGGCCGCCGCTCGAAGCTCGTCGCGTAGACGCCGGGCTCGAATTGCGGCCGCAGGATCGCGCCGCTGGAGAACTCGACATTGGTCTGCGCATTCGCCGTCAGACCCGAGACGAGAAGCGGAGCGCTTCGTGACGCCGCCGCATAAGAGCCGGAGCCCGCATAGCCCGTCCCCTGCCAGACACGCGCTTGCGCGGTTCCGTCATGCGCCAACGCATAGTCCCCGCCCTCGATCAGCTGCGCCTCGATCGGCAGGATCAAGGAGCCGGCCGAAATGGAGAGCGTCGTATCGAGTCCGCTCGTCGCGAATGTGTAGGTCGCGCCGGAGGAACCCGCCTTCACGCCGTCATGGCCATATTGCCCGGCCGCGAGCGACACTGTTCCCGACACGGCGCGCTGATTGACCGCAAAAGCCGCATTGCGCAAGTGATTGCGAAACGCGACCGAAGCGCCGTCGCCCATGCCACTCGGAAAAGCGACGCGACCCGTCGAGCGATCGACGATCAGCGCCTCGCGCCATGTCGTCCCGTCGGCGGAGACCTTCACATGGAAATTATCGTCGCCGATTAGTCCCGTCTCGGCGCGGCCGGACCAATTGGATTGATAGAGCTGCGACGCCGTATTGGCGGCGGTCTCCTTCCCGAGCTTGACGCGAAAATCGCCGGCCCCGCCCTCCGCGACTGTCCGCGCGGCGAACAGCGCCGCGCTCGCCTTCACCGAAAACGCATTGGCGGCTTCCGCCGACGTCCCTATGCCGAGCAGCGACAGATTCTCGAGCTCGTGCAGCGCGAGCCCCGCATCGATCCACGCGGAGCCGCTATAGAGCAGCATGAGCTGCTCGGCTTCCACATAGGCGAGCCAACCCGCCTTCGGCGCGAGAAACGCCCAAGCGCCGCTGAGATACACGGCGACCTTCTGCTCCTTGCCGGCGAAGGCGCCCGCCGCCGTGGCGATGACGAGATAACGATCGCCATCGGTGGCAGAAACAGGCGGCGAGGCGCGCCGATCGATCACGGAAAGCTGCGTCAGCGCGTCGAGCAGCTGCAGCGCCTCATTATGCGTAACATGCTTCTGCGCCTGCGCCGCATCGATGCAGGGCAGAGCCAAATGAATCGTATCTGTCATGGAATCTCACTCGATGGGCAGCGTCGCGACGAGCGGAAAGCCGCGTCCGGCGCGGGCGCTGATTTGAAATATCTGCATCGACAGGCTCGTCTGCGGCGCCCCGAAATCGGCGAGCTCGTCGCTCGCCGAATAGAGCGCCGAAGCGCTCGCCACGCTCAGGACGCACGCGGCGCCGCCAGGAAGCGCGATGACGATGTCATAGGCTTCGCTCGCCTCGCCGAGCGGAATATCGACAGGCTCCCAGGAATCCGCGTCGATACGCCCGCGCCGCATGAAGGAGATGACGACGCCATCCGCTGTGCGCCGCGCATGCGCATGTGTCGGCGAATAGGGAAGCAGCGACTTGCGCGTCGCCGCGACCTCCAGCTCGACATAGGTCGGATCGTCATAATCACGATCCGCCGGACCGATGCGATAGACCCGCGCCGAATCGATCTCCGCGACATCGACCGCGAGCGGAACGATCGCATCGTCGAGCAGCACGACCGTCGCTCCCGCCGCAACGCTGCGAGACGCCAGCGCATCCTCTCCGCCGATCCCACGCAGCAGCCGCGACAAACGATATGTGCACGTCGCGACGAGCTCGGCGCGCGTGAAAACAAAGACCTCCCAAGCGCCGCCGTCGCCGCGGATCGCTATTGAAGAGCGCAGCGCAAAAGCGCTTCCGTCATCCACAGAGGCCAGCGCGCCCGAAGCGAGCTTCACCGTCACGCTGGCGCCGCGATCGAAACGTCCGAGCGGTCCTGGAGCGAGCGCATCCAAAGTCTCGCCGATGATCGCCCGCTTCTCGATCAACCCCACCGACTCGAACGACGCGCCGAGCTTCCGGCGGATGGCCAACGGCCCCGGCCAGGGATCGGCGAAAGCGGCGACATGCGACAATGCGGTCTCGCCAGGCTTCGCGATCGCAAGGTCGAGAACGACCACGCGCGGCGGGCCGATCACGCCGGGAGACGCCAAGGCGCGCCAGCCGACGGAGCGCACGCAAACGTCATAGACGCTCGCATCGACCGCGCGCGCCTCTATCTCGCGCGCGGCGCCGTCTGTGATCTGCGTGATCTGCCATTTGCGATCGGCCGCGCGCGCCAATGAGACCGCATCGCCGGCTTCTAAGGTCGCAAGGCCCGGCCGCACAGAAAATCGCGCCGTCTCGCGTCCCGCCCAAATATCCTGCAGCCACACATCGACCAAACGCTGCGCATTGGAGCGTGCGATCATCACCGCCGTCTCCGCTTCGCTGCGCCGCGAGGAATAGCCCTCGAGCCGACGCGACAGCACGCGGCCCGTGCGATAATCGAATTCCGAATCTCCGAAGGACAGAGCGATCTCATGCGGAAGCTCGCTCTCCTGCGCACGCCGCCGCTCGATGAGCGTCCCGTCCTTGCGCGGAACGAGATCGTCGTCGCCGATCTCGACCACGCTCTTCCTTCCACGCGAGACGAAGCGCAACGCGCCGCCGGACACCACAGCGTCGAAGCCGAACAGCGACGCGAGCGGATCGATCGCTTCGCGCGGCGACATTGCGCTGTCGAGCACATAACCGTCGACGAAACCCTCGATCGCCGGGCGCGCGACAACGAGATCATTCGTCGCGATCGTCGAAGCCAGCGTCGCGACGAGCCGATCGAGCGGCGCGCCCTCGAGCCGCCCATTGAGCCAATGCCCAGTCTCCCAATTGGCCGAGTCGGCCCAGACATCCGAACAGCCGGGAAAGGCCGGGAACGGCCGCGCATCCCAGCACCAAACATGAATGCGCGCCACATCGACCATGCGGCCGCCATAGGCCGTCGACACTGGATTGCGCGAGTCGCCGCCCGCGACCGTCGGATCGAAATAGCCAAAAATGGCCTCGAGAAAGCGCGCCTGCATCAGATCATCGCGTCCGCCACGCGAGAAATAGGGGAGGCCGCCCTCCGAGGAATGCGCGTCGGCGAACACATTGGGCGCATTGGCGCCGCGATCGACTGCAGGACAACCCGTTTCGACGATCCAGATCGGCTTGCTCTGTGGCGTCCACGCCGTCGATGCGCCGAGCTCCACGCCATCGACGCGCTCGTGATGCGCATTCGCCCACCAGCCGAGAAGGTCCTTCACGCGGTAGACCCAGGCCTTGCCGAGCGAATCTTCGATCGGCGCGCGCGTCTGCGTCAACCGATCCGCGTCGCTCGCATAGAACCAATCGAATCCTTCGCCAGATCCGACGCGCGACGTCAGATAATCGAGGTCATAGACATTCGCAGCGCTCTGCGCATCGAGATGATCTACGCCGTCGCGCCAATCGGAAAGCGGCCAATACACGTCGATCCCGATGAAATCGATCGACGACGCTCCCCACAGGGCGTCGAGCGGAAAGCGTAGCTCGCCCGCTGTCGGAACATGCGCGCCATATTCCGTCCAATCGGCGGAGTAGCCGACCTTGGTTCCACTGCGAAGGACACCCTTCACATCATCCGCGAGAGTGACGAGCGCCGCGACAGCCGGATAGACGCCCGGAGCCGAACGAATGCGCGTGAGCGCCACGAGCTCTGAGCCGATGAGAAAAGCGTCGACCCCGCCCGCCTCCTCGCACAATCCCGCATAATGCAGAATGAAGGCGCGATATTGCGCGAAGAACGCCGCGACTTGCGTCGCCGCTGCGCTAGTTCCATCCACCGTGTCCCCGCGTCCTGGCGCAGGATCGCAGGTGATGCGCCCGCGCCAGGGAAAGGCGGGCTGCCCAATCTCGCCGTTGCGCGGATCGGGCAGCGCATTGTCCGGCGGCACATCCATCATCACAAATGGGTAGAACACGACAGCAAGACCGCGCGCCCGCAGATCCGCGATAGCCGCGCGCACCGATGCGTCGCTCGGCGTCCCGCCGAAGGCCGCCCTTCCGTCGATCTGCGAGACCAGCCGCGCCGTTGCGCGCATCAGCCCCGCGACCGACCAATCCGCGGGCCGGAATGGGCCATAGACATAGTCGAACTCGCCGATCGTCTTGAATGTCGCATCGACGCGCGGCGCAATAGTGCAATGACCCGCGCGCAGATCATCGCCGAACCAAGCGACGACCAGCGCCACGCTCTCGAGATTCGGACAGAGCGCCTGCAATGCGTCGATCGAAGCCGTCCAGTCGCTCGCCGCCGTGAGCTGATGGCGGTTCTCCGCGCTGGTTTCGCCCGGCGAAAAGAAGTTCAACTGGAGCGACGGCTGATAGCCCGCCTCCGTCGCGCCTGGAATAATATCGACGGCCCGAATCTTCGCGCCGAGCCCCGCCACCGGCCGCGTCACCTCGAAGGTGAATTGCGGAATGCGATTGCCGAATGGCGCGAGCGCCAATTGCTCGAACACGACATAGGCCAGCCCGCGATAGGCCGGCGCATTCTCCGCGCCCTCCTTTGCGACGATCAGCGCGTCGGGAAGCTGCTCCTCATCGCCCTTGTAGATGCGAATTGGAAGGCTCGTCATGTCGAGCTCATTGCCGTCCGCGAATATGCGTCGCACGAAGGCGATCGGCCCCTCGCACAGGCCGATCGCAAAATTCGCATAATAGGAATAGGAGACGCTCACCGTCTGCGACGTTCCGCCGCCGCCCTTGCCGCGGTTGCTCGATCCGCTGTCCAGCGCCACATTCGTCTGCTCGAGGAAGCGCGTCGCCCAGATCATCTGGCCGCCGATGCGGGCGCGTCCATAGACGCGCGGAATCGCTGCTCCCTCCGTCGACGCGACGCCGTCCATCGCCTTCAGCCGCGGCCCTACCTCATAGCGCGTCCCAGCGCGCGGCTGCAGCGCCGCATCGACGAGGGCGCCGCCCACAGCGCCAAGGACATTGCCGATGACCGAGCCGACCGGCGCGATCGCTGCGCCCGCGGTCTGCAACAAGAGAGTCGCCATCTCGCCCTCGAAGCTTCAATTCATCACGCCGGGAAAGCCGAATGCGCCCGCCAATTTCTTGCGCCACAAGCCGATCGGCGCCTCGGCCACACAGACGCCGCCATGCGCATGCACCATATGCGTCGCGCTGGTCGCAATGCCGAGATGCTTGGCTGGCGAGTGATCGCGGAAGCGAAACAAAAGCACATCGCCCGCGCGAAACGAATTCATCTCGACGACGGCGAAATGCCGATGCGCGGCGAGCGCCAAAGTCTCCTCGCCGAGGGCCTCTGCCCAATCCGGCGAATAGGGCGGCGCCGTTTCCGGCTCCGGCCCCACCACCGCGCGCCACACGCCACGCACGAGACCGAGACAATCGCATCCGACATGAATGAGCGACGCCTGATGTCGATAGGGCGTGCCGATCCAGAGCCGCGCCTGCGCGACGATCGCCGCGCGCGCGATCCCGCTCATCGAAAAAAGCTCCCGCCGTCCATCGTCGGCGCGAGGGAGCTCGGATAGGAAATGACGAGATCATTGCCGGGCATATGCGGAAAGCCTCTGAAATTGACGATATTGGAGAATTTCGATCGGCAGCTCGCCGCGCTCTTATCGCAGCCGACGACGAGCGTGACGCCATCGCCC
Organism: Methylosinus sp. sav-2; assembly: GCF_004366495.1. NCBI lineage: Bacteria > Pseudomonadati > Pseudomonadota > Alphaproteobacteria > Hyphomicrobiales > Methylocystaceae > Methylosinus > Methylosinus sp. sav-2. Next base: position 132,583 of record NZ_SOEJ01000002.1, on the reverse strand, counting down.
GAAACGATCCCGCCCGCGAGCCGCGACCACAGCCCAAGTCTCACATTCCCGTCGGAGCTTCGATGTGATTTGACGGCGACGCGAACGCCAGCATCGGCGCCGCTGGTGACGATCAAGGAGCCCCCGGTAAAAAAATCATCGTCGAAATCCTCCGCGAGCGCCACGACGATCGTGTTCGGCGTCACCGCGAGCACGACGCCCGTCGTGTGAAAGGAGGAGGCGGAGAGATCGACCTTGCAACGCGCATCGCCGAGATCGGCGGAGCAGCCCCGCTGATAGCTGTCGCCGCGCGTCTCACCGAAGAGATGCGCGAGCGAGCGCAATTCCGCCCGAAACGCGAACTCGCTGCGCGTGACCTCGCCGATCGTCATGGCGTCGATGAGCAGGCGATTATCCACATTGCGCCAATCGACGAGCCATATCTCGACGCCAGCGCCGTCATAGCGCCCATTGGCGAGATCACTCTCGCCGAGCCCGTCCGACTGCAATGCGCCGATCACCTCGCCGCTACCGACCGCCAGTCCGACGCTTCCATCGATCTGCGTGGCGGCGAGCCCCGTGGCGGCGCGATAGGTCACGCCACCGAACACGAGATCACGATCATGATCGGTGAATCCCATTACCGCGCCATCCTTGCGAGAGAGACGCCAGCAATTGCACAAGGTCGACGCCGAAGCGTCGAGAGATTGCCGCATGGCCGACGAAGGCGAACGCATTGCCTTTCCTCCTTATCAAAGGATGATCTCGATGATCGGGATCTTCGGGATGGCGCCGGCCTCGAAAGAAGAGACGTCGATCTCGAGATAATCCGTGTCGAAGCGAGCAGGCACATCGAACAGAAATCCTGCCGTCACCACGGCGCCGATCGCTGGAACAGCCGAAGGCGACAAGGTGACGACACCGCTCGACGCATCGACATCGAAGTCCACGCCTCGCGTCTTCTCGGTTCCGCCGATCGCTATCCGCACGCTTTCCATCACAGGCTTCGCTATAGTTCGCGCATAGGGCGCGAAGCCCGCGCCATAGGTCTTTTGCAGCTGAAATTGCGCCTGCGCGCCATCGCCTGCCCCGAGGATCTGGTCGAGCGGCGAAATCGAGCCGGTATGCGCAGAAGAAAAATCCGCGCGGTCGCGCCAACGAAAGCCGAACAGCCGCCCGCGTCGCTCCTCGAAAAATTCTATGACAGCGGCGAGCTGCGCGAGCGATTTGACGCCATAGCCCGCCTCATAGCGACGACGGGAATTCGCCCATCGCGCGTTGCGCGCCTCACGATTGGAGCCGAGCGTGACGATATCCGTCCGCCGCTCCGGGCCGCCCCGTCCATTCAGCGACACATCGAGCGGAAAGCGCGTCTCGTGAAAATCGACCATCGCGCACTCCTCAAAGATTTCGCCGGCCGCGCGCGACCGCCCGCGCCAGCGCCGCAGCAATCTGCCCTTCCGAGCGCCGAAAGCTGTCGACATCCTGCGCTGCGATATTGACTGTCACCGCCACTGGATCGCCAGCGCCCTGCATCGCCACGCCGAGCCGACCATCCGGCCCGCGCGCGAGCGGCATGATCGCCTCCGCGCCGCGCTCGCCCATCAGACCCACCGCGCCATTCGCGCCGAAGAATGTGGGGCTCGCGACGACGCCGCCATCGGCGAACGGCGCCACGGAAACGCCGCCGCCGCCCAATGCGCCGGAGATCAGCGCGCTCAATCCGCTCGTCGCGCCCTGTGTCAAAGCCTGCGCGCCAGCATTGACGCCGAGCTTGGCGAGCGAGCGCGCGATGGAGGCGAGAGTGGTATCGAAGCTCCTTCCATTCACCGCCGCGCTGGCGAGCCCGCTCGATAGTGTCTTCGTCGCCGAAGCGGCGACCGAGTTGATGTCCTGCAGCTGCGTTTTCGTGGACTTCAGATCGAGCGCCTGAAAGGACAGATCGATCGATGATTGCGCAGCGCTATCGCTCGTTGACGAATCACTCACTTTTGGTCTCCGTCGGGAAATGCGCGCATCAATGCCGCTAGAGCGTCGCGTGATGGCGCTCTCGTGGCGCGGCCGTAGAGACCTTCCGCGGCGCAGGCCAATTCGCGTGGCGTCATCGACCAGAAATCGCGTGGCGAAAGACGAAGAACGCCGAGGCCGAAGGCCATCGCCCGCGCCCATGGGAAGGGCTGCGGCCTCACCCGCTCGCGCTCCGCGGCGGCGGAGGGTTTGCGCTGTCGCCCGAGCCGAAGGTCGCCGCCAGAAGATCGGCAGCGATCTTCACATAATCGCCGAGCCCTCCCGCGACGGTCATGCGCGCGACCTCATCGTCATTCTTTTCATATCCGCCGCCGCGCAATCCACATCCGATAATGCAGATCAGATCGCGCGCCGATAGGCGCCGTCCTTCGAAGCGCTCGGCGAGCGCGACGAGATCGCTCACGCCATGCGCGCTCTCGAGCTCGGCGAGCGCGCCGAGCGTGAGACAGAGCCGATAGCTCTCGCCGTCGAGCGTCGCCTGAATTTCTCCCCGCTTATGATTGGCCATGACGATCGCCTCACCCCGGTGTGAACGAAACCGCGCTCGCCGATTCGAGCGCTATGTCGAACGTCATCTCGGCATTGTGCTCGCCGCGATAATCGAGGCTGGTGATTTGGAACACGCCGGCAATTACTCCGAACGACGGAACCATGATCCGCCATTCACGCAGCAAGCCGTCGAAGAAGAGCTGGCGAATGAGCGCATCCGACGCCTGATCCTTGAATATTCCGGATCCCGCGAGGCTCGCGCGCTTCACGCCGGCGCCGTCGAGCAATTCGCGCCAACGACCTGCAGATTCGGCGTCGGTGACATCGACGGTCTCGGCGCTGAGCGACAGACGCCGCGTGCGCAAGCCCGCGACAGAAACGAAGCTTCCGCTCCCATCGTCGAGCTTCAGCAGCAGGTCTTTTCCTTTTTGCGCTGACATGTGAAGGCTCCTGAATTTGCAGTCGTCATTGCGCTTCCGTCGTCGCGCGAAAGCGCAGATCGACGCGGGCGAAGCGGCCATTCTGCTCGCGTCGCGTCTCGCTGCCTTGATGGCGCAGATCGATGAGGACATGCCCCTCGAGACCGAGCGGCGCCTCGTCGAGAAGCGCGACGATCCTGTCGCCGAGAGTCAACGCTTCGGCGGTCCCACGTTCGATCGATACGACCGTGATCGTGAGGAGCTGCTCGGCGCCGCCGCTGTCCGAAGTGGACCAGTCGCGCAGCTTCGCCTCGGACAGCAGCACGTAAGGCGCCGCAGCGCCGCGCGGCGCCTCGTCATAGATTTTCGCGGCGCCGAGCGCGGCGACGAGGGCGGAATCCGCCGAGAGACGCGCGCGTATCGCTTTGCGCAGAGCTATGATCGGCGAAACCGTCATTTGTGGCGCCTCATGCGATTTCCTCACAATGGCAGAACAGAAAGCGGCGCCGTCCGTCCGGGTCAGAGGCGGAAGTGATGCGCAGGCTACGCGCGCCATCGACGAGGCGCATTTCGCTGGTCACATCGGCCCGCCATCGCGCTTGCGCGATCCAATGGATCGCCAGCTCCTGCCGCTCCTCGATGAAGCGCGCTTCCGCGGAAAGCGGCGTGAGCTTCACCCAAATATCGCCGCGCCCGACATAGCCTCTGGTCATCGCGCCGCTGTCGTCCGGCGTGTCCACGGGCGCCTCGAGGCTCATGCGCAGGCGCATCTCGCCGATCTTCGGCGCGTTCATGTCAATCGCTCGCGCCGAAAGGGCTTCGCCAAAGCCACCGCGATTGTCGGCAATGGCGCCCCGGCGTCGTCCACATCGCCACGATTTTCATGCCAATGCGCAACCAGCGCCAGCATGGCGCGGCGCAGTGGCTCCGGCGTGTCGGTGGCGCTGTCGCCATATCCGGTGACGAGATCGATCTCGATTCCGTCGCATGCGCGGCCCGGCTCGGGCGGCGACCAGATAAAAGCGACACGTCCGGCGTCGCGCGTGGGAGCCGCGCGGTAGGCCGCGCTCGCGAGGGTCTGAGCGACATCGGCAGAGTCATAGACACGGATGGCCGAAAGGCTACGAAACGGGGAGAAAGGAATGGCGAGCGTTCCGCGTCGCAATGTCTGCGCGGGCCAGGCGTCGAGCCGCATGCGCCAGCTCTGCGTGACGAAGAAGCGGCGGGTGTAGGATTCGAGCGTCAGGCGCGCGGAGACGATCAAAGCGGCCAGTAACGGATCCTCATCGCTAGAATCGAGCCGGAGCCAGGCCTTCGCCTCATCGACCGAGACGGGCTCCAGCGCCGGCGCTGTCAGAAGATTCGGGATCATTCGGTCTGTCCATCTGTGAATGACGTGCGAACTCGCCGTTGCGAGCGGCGCAGTCGCGCGCCGCTCGCGTTTGACGCTAGTCACATCATGCGACGCCGAATTTCAGCAGCTTGATCGCCTCGAAATCCTGAACGCCGCCACCGACGCGCTTGGTCGTGTAGAAGAGCACATAAGGCTTTGCGGAATAGGGATCACGCAGAACGCGCACGCCGAGCCGATCGACCACGAGATAGCCGCGCGCGAAATCGCCGAAAGCGACGGAGAGACTATCGGCGCCCATATTGGGCATATCCTCCGCTTCCACCACGGGGAAATTCAGCAGAGACGCCGGCTGATCGAGACTCGCGGGCGGCGTCCACAAATATTCGCCAGTGGTCGATTTGAATTTGCGGATGGCGGATTGCGTCTGCCGATTGAGCACGAATCTGCCGTTCTGCCGATAGCCGGCGCGCAGCGCATAGACGAGATTGAACAGAGCGTCAGAAGGATTGCTCACCGCAAATCCGCCGGCGACGCCGGTCGCGACATAGCCGATATTACCCCAGCTCCAGCTGGCGTCCGCGACCGTCGTATAGGCGAGGAATCCTTTGGGTTTGTCGGTTCCATTGCCGCTCACAAAGGCCGCGCCTTCCTGCTCGGCGAAGACGGTCTGCACCTCCTCGGCGATCCATTGCTCGACGTCGATCGCGGAATCGTCGAGCAAGGTTTGCGTCGCCGCCGGCATGGCGTAGAGCTCCATCGCCGGAAAATTGAGATCGACGATCTGCTGGCTGCTGGTTTGCGTTCGCGGATCGGTTTCTGCTGCCCATCCGGCGGCCGGTCCTTGTGTCGAATAGGCTTTGCGCAAAGAATGCGTGGAGATTTCACGCACGCTGGCGATGGCGCGAATGGGCGACAAATGCGCCAGGCGACGCAATATCTCCTGCTCCGCGGGCGTGGGCACGAGATATCCGCCGTCCGGGCCGGAGCCGGCGGACAGCGCCTTGGATTCGAGCGCCTTCAGCCCGGCGGATTCGCCGCTGCGCATATAGAGCGAAAACGCCGATTTGTGCTCGCGCGTAGGCGCATCGTCGTTCGGCGCGGACGAAAGTCGCGGCCGCGCGAGATCGAGCGCGACACGGTCGACGCGGCGCTTCGTTTCGTCGATGGCGCGGTCGATGCGCTGCAGCTTCTCCTCGGTGAGCGCGTCGACGCCCATGCGCGTCTCGATCTGCGCGAGGCGCTCTTCATTCGTATCCTTGAACGCCGTGAAGGCGCGGTGAAGATCGGCGAGCGCTTCCTCGCCGGAGAGGGTCCTGGTTTCGAGAAACGACATTGCCGGCAACCTCTTTCTTTCGACATGACGGCGCACGAAAGCGCCGCGCGGAATGCGCGGGCGTTCGGAGGCCAGGTGAACTGGGAAGATCGTCTTCGCGCGCGGCGCTAGCCGCGAGCGTGCGTCACCGGGAGGCAGAGAGCTGCTGGAGCGTCGCCTCGAATCGTGTCGCGGCGAGCTGCATGCGAAGCCGCGCGAGCTTCTGGCCGAGCTGAGCCGCCGCGTGACGCGGCGCGATCGTCAAAGCGGGAATCACGGCGATGCGCGCCTGCGGCAACGCAGGAAAGGTGACGATCGAAATCTCGATGAGATCGAGCTCGAGCAATCGCCGGACGCCAGTCTTAGGATCGCTCGCGGCGCGAAGCGTGCGAAAGCCGATCGACAGGCCGTCGAGCGCGCCTGCGCGGAGCAACGACAGCGCCTCCCGCGCACGCGCGACCGAAAGATCGAGCCGCCCACGCACTTTCAATCCGCGCTCGTCCTCGGCGATCTGCGCCCACACGCCGATCGGCTCCTCGGCGCGATGCTGCCACAGCATTTTGACGCTCGCGGCGCCGCGTCGCTGCAAGCTCGCGGCGAAGGCGCCGCGCTCGACGATATCGCCGCAAGTGTCGCGCACGTTGAAGAGGCTCGCATAGCCTTCGAATGTTCCGTCGGCGCCGATCGCCGCGGGAAACGGCGCGCGCTTCGTCTCCAACGGAGGGCTCTCTATGTGAATGTCTCGCGTCAGCGCTCGCGCCATCAGGCTTTCTCCCGCGTCGCGCCGATCGCGGCAGGACCGCCGCCGCGCGGCGGCTCGCGAAGGCGCTGCAATGCGCGCACAAAAGTCTTGAACACGATGTCGGGCTCGAGGCGCGGCGGCTTGCGCGGCGTGCGACGCTTCATTATGCGGAGAGGCAATGCGGCTAGACTCATTCATTCGCTCCCATAGCGGCGGTTGAAGCGCGCGAGCTCGCGCACGAAAGCGTCGAGCCGCCGCATGGAGCGGCCGAGCTCACGCAGAGCGCGCAACGCGAAAGCAGTGGCGGCGCTCGCCCAGAGAAAGAGCGCGAGATGGGCGAGATCGCCGCGCTCGATAATGGAGGTGACGATCTCGGACATGGGGCCCCTTTCAGACGCGAGAAAACGCCGGCCGTTCTGACGAGCGGTCGTCGCGGCTGACTTCGTTCGATGCCGCTGATCACGAGCTACGCGAGGTGGCGGCTCATCCGCCGCCCGCCCACCGGCGAGCCCGTGGAAACGCCTTCTGCATGCGCTGCACGAGCGGAATGATCGTCCGGCGCCAGAAGGCGTGATTGGCGTCCTCGTAATTGCGGAATGTGTTGTCGCCCGGCAGCCCGATCAGCAGCGGCGGCACGTCGAAGGCGAGCGCGATCTCCCGCGCGGCGGAGGCTTTCGTCTCGGAAAAATCCATGTCTTTGGGCGAGAACGACAGCGCCTTGCAATCGAGCCCGCCTTCCAGCAGCAGCGGACGGCCGGCGTCGAAGGCGCCGGAGAAACTCTCCTCCAACTCCTGCTTCAGACGTTCGAATTGCTCACCGGTGAGATGTCCGCCCTCCGGCCGCGGCATAGACGAGCGCGGCCTACGTGTTCTTCTGCGAAGCGAGCGAGGCCTCGAGCGCGGCGCGTATGAGGCCAAGAAACGCCTCCGCGTCGCCTTCATTGCCACTGGAAATGCCAAAGCCGCCGCCGAGAGTCTGGTTCCAATTTGCGACCAGCTGCTCGTCGCTATAATTCCTACTCAACATCGAGATATGCTAATGCCACAAGACCACGGCGACCCACCATTTATCACGAATATCAGGCTGTCCTCGAGCGCTCGCGACAAAGGCTTCCTTACCCGTCGGTGAATTGAATTCGGCATTGACGCGCTTGCGCTCAGTGACGACGCGTGCGACAAGTTCGACGGTGTCTTGTTGGTGGACGATCGCCGAATTGACCGGCTTCTGCGCTGCTTCCAACGAAGGAAACGACCCGACAAGCGGCGTCGTGCTGAATGGCCCCCTCTCGAAGCGCTCGCTTTGAACGCGTCGTATCAAATACTCATCGCTCTTGCCGACATGCTCGCTGATGGCGTGTCCGCCGTTCGCTTCCTCGTCCCGCAGATCGATAAAATCGCCGACCTGCGTGACGAGCCCGCCCACATCGCTCAGGCGATCGTGCTCAGCGCGACCCGGACGAAATCGCCGCCGCTGCTCCCATCCCCGCTCGTCCACTGCCTGCCCTCGGGCGATCCGGCGGCGACGCGCGGCCGGTCGGTCAATTCAAATAGGCGCGCGCCTTACGAAAGAATTCGATCATGCTGCCTCCAGAGATATATAATTGCGCCTTCGAGCTGTTCCAAATTTCTTGCAATTCGGCGTTCGAATAGCGTCCGCTCGTGAGCTCGTCGAGATAGGTCTTCAACGATTCCACCTGATCTCTCGTAAGGAAATTCGGGGCCTGTCGAACCGCGTCATCCAAAGAAGGATAAATCTTGAGAAGATCCTGATGGAAAAGGCGACTGTAGCTCGCGAACGCCTCAGGGAGGTTCATATGCCGTCTCTTTCTCATTTAGTCGTTTATCGGATAGGCGGTGACCACCGTGAAGCCATTAGGGGAGGCGTCGTCATGTCGAATGAGCACCAAAACTCCGTTTGTCTCTCGTATATATGGAGCGGAACGGCCGCTGTTTGCAAACGCTTCCTTACCGGTCGGAGAACCGAAAAAGCTGGTCATATCGGTTCCTCCAAGCAATCCCTTTGCCACTGCTTCGACAATAGCACGATTAGCCGATAGCGTCGCGTTGACGAGTTTGTTCGCCGCCGCCAACGAAGGAAACGATCCCGCAGCCTGAAGACCCATATCGACAAAAAGTCCTGAATAACGTTCCGTCAATACTCGATTTAGCAAGAACTCGTCTGACTTTCCGACATGGTAGTCGATCGCATGGCCCCCTCGCTCCTTCTCACCCAGCAAGTCGACGAAATAGCCTTCGCCCTCGCCGACCAGTGTAGCGCCGACATCGCTCACGACACCAGCGATCGTGTTCAGCGCCACTTGCGCGAGATCGCCGCCGCCGCTACCGTCGCCACTCGTCCACTGCCCGCCGTCCGGCGATCCGGCGTTGACGCGAGGCTGATCCGCCGAATATTTCACGCGCTTTCCCATCGGGCCGTAGCCAGCCGCCTCGCGCTGCTCGTCGACAGTGAGGAAAGCGGCGCTTCCGATGCGGCTCCATTCGAGCGCGCGCTCTTTGGCCAGAGCGTCGATGCGATCTGCGTCATAGTCGAAGCGGAAAGGCGCGAAGCCCGGCTGCGCCCAGGCATGAAACGCCTTCTGCAAGCGCTGCACGAGCGGAATGATCGTCTGGCGCCAGAAGGCGCGATTGGCCTCCTCATAATTGCGGAATGTGTTGTCGCCAGGTAGGCCGATCAGCAGCGGCGGCACGCCGAAGGCGAGCGCGATCTCCCGTGCAGCGGAGGCTTTCGTCTCGGAAAAATCCATGTCCTTGGGCGAGAGCGACAGCGCCTTCCAATCGAGCCCGCCTTCCAGCAGCAGCGGACGTCCGGCGTTGAAGGCGCCGGAGAAATTCTCCTCCAACTCCTGCTTCAGCCGCTCGAACTGCTCATCCGTCAGATGTCCGCCCTCGGGCCCGGCATAGACGAGCGCGCCGGAAGGCCGCGCGCTATTGTCGAGCAGCGCCTTGTTCCAGAAGCTCGCGGCGTTATGCGTGTCGAGCGCCGTCTGCGCGGCGGCGAGCGGCGCGAAGCCATAGATATCATCGAGCGGATTGAAGAGACGAATGTGCAGAATCGGTTCTATGCCGCGACCCTGAATGTCATAGCGCACGCTGTCTCCGGCCACGGAATAGACATAGGCGGTCGGCCAGCCATTGCGTCCCGCGACGACGCTCATGCGATCGGGCCGCAGGCAATAGGCCTCGCGCAGCAATCCATCGACGAAGGCGCCTTCCACATAGGCGTCGCCATAGAGCAGAAGATTGGAGACGAGCGCCTCGAGGAAGGAGACGCTCGTATCGCTCGGATTGGGCCGCTCGATCAATCGCAGCAGGGGATGTTCCGGATTTTCGACGCGACCTTCATAAGCGAGCCAGGGCACGGAGGCGGCGCCTTCCGCCACCATGCGCACAGCGCGATAGCAGACGGCGTTGCGCTCATAGCCGGCCCGTGTGAGCGCAACATTGTTGCGCGCTGTCCATTGCGGCGCGGCCATGGAATGCAGCGAAAGCATGGCGCGCGAGGATTTGCGCTCCGGCGCGCGCGCGCCGAGGAGACGGGAGAGAAATGAGGGCATGAGACGTCCGTTTGAATCGAGTGAGTAGTGAGCTGCCGAGTCGCCTCACAATCGTCGCATGCGCGGCTCGCGCGCGCGCGGCGCCAACGCTAGCGCGTGAACGGCCCACACCAGCGCGTCGAGACGATCGGGACTTCTCCCCGACGACAAGCCGTCGGTGGCGAAATCGCACATCTCGTCCTCGAGCGCCGGAAAGGCGCCGACATGGCGGATGCGCCCTTGCTCATAGAGCTGCGCGACCGGCGCCGCGCGCAAATATTTGCCGCGTGTCGCGCGGACTTCTCTCACGGCCACGCTCGGGTCGGCCTCGTGAATGACGGCGCGCACCATCTCGCCGCCCTGGTTCACCTCGGCGATCAGCGCATCGGCCTCGAGCCTGTGATAGAGCGCGACGCCGGCGCGCGCCCATTGCGCCGGCCGCGCGGCGGCGAGCGTCGCATCCTGCAGCACGAAGACGATTCCATTCGCTGCTCCCGCCGCGACGATTCCGCATCGATCGGCGCGCTGGCCGGATGACGCAGGCGGATCGATGGCGACGACGATGCGTTCCATCGGCGGCGCCTCGACAATGCGCGCCGCCTCCAACATATTGCGAGTCCAGAGCGCGTCGGCGCGCTCCTCGACGATCTCGCCGTCGAGCTCCTGACGCCCCAATCTCGTGCCGGCATATTGCGCGACGACGCTCTCGAGAAAGGATGGCGCGAGATGCGTCGCATTCTGCCGCGTCGTCGCGCGCGTCGTCACGACGCCGCGCTCGCTCATCAGGCGCTTCAGAAGCGGAATGGAGCGCGGCGTGGTGGTGACGATCTGGCGCGGCCAGTCGCCCAAGCGCAGCCCGAATTGGAGCATATCCCAGCTCTCCTGCGCATAGCGCCATTTCGCCAGCTCGTCGCACCAGGCGGCGGAAAATTGCGGGCCGCGCAGGCTCTCGGGATCTTCCGCCGAGAAAGCCTGCGCGACCACGCCATTGTCGAATGTGAGGCGCTTGCGCGACGGCTCCCACAAGGGCCGCTCGCTGCGCGGATGTATGGCGAGAATTCCGGAGACGCCTTCGATCATCACATCGCGCACATGCGCGGCGCTCTCGCCGACGAGCGCGATCGGCGACAAGGGCCGCGTCGAAAATTGCGGCCGGCCGCGCGCGACGGCGCGCACCCATTCGGCGCCGGCGCGCGTCTTGCCGGCGCCGCGCCCGCCCAATATCAGCCACACGCGCCATGGCTCGCCATTGCGCGCGAGCAAGGGCGGCCATTGATCCTCGCGCGCGCAAAACTCCCAATCCGCGAGCAGCGTTTCCAGCTCGCGCGCGGAAAATCCGTCGATCAGCTCATTCAGGCGGCCCATCGCCGCACATGCGCTCGAGCCGGCGAGCAAGCTCCTCGCGGAGCTCGGCCAATTGGCGGGGAGGCTCGTCGTCGAAAGCGTCTCGGACACGCCCGTCCTCCTCTCGCGCCACGGCGGCGTCGCGATTCATGCGCTTCAACTCCGCGAGGCTGCGCACAAGGCTCGCAAGCACGCGCGCGCTCGTCTCCATCGTCTTCGGCGCCGCCTTTGCGCCGCATGTCGCGAGCGCCGCTTCGGCGCGGACAAATTCGCGCTCCACCGCCTCTTCGAGCCGCGCGATGAGGCTGCCCGAGTCTTTCTCCGTCGGCGCGCTCCGCCGCGTCGCCATGGATGGCTCTTCCACGCTCTTGCGCTTGATCGGCGACGGCCGCATCGGCCATCCCTCGTTTTCGCGAAAACTGTGGAAAGCGCGCTCGCTCATGCCGAGCATGGCGCGCACCTCGGCGAGCGGCGTGACTCCCGCGTCATAGAGCAGCTTCGCCTGCGTGACGATGTCGCGCGAAAGCGCGTCGGACTTTGACGCCATGCATCGGCCTTTCGTGAGATTCTCGGAAGAGACGAGCGCGAGGGCTCGCGATCCGCAGCGCGCGCTCAGAAAAAGCGATCGAGAAACGCCGCGGTTTCATTCGAGACGCCGACGATCTTATTGGTCGCCTGGCGATAGAATTTGAAGTTGAGCTCAGTCTGCGGCCGGCCGTCGGTCCAGTCGTCGAAGGCCTTCAGCTCGGAGCGGCCGAGCGGACGCTTCGCGAGCGCGTCGCGTCTTATCGCGACGTTCACCCGGGGCGTCTGCCGCTCGCCCCCGGCCTTCTTTGCGACAGGCTCCGCGGAGACGACGACTCCGCGCGCGACAAGCCCGCGGCCGCCTTCATTCTCGCTCGCGAAAAGAAACACTCTGTCGCCGACGGCGATCGTCTTGCCGCCGTACATCGTCTTCTGAGCGGTGAAGACGAAGGTCTCGGCGCGAGCATCGGCGATCTCCGTTTTGATCGCGAAATCCATCTCGAAGCTCTCTCCGAGAGGCAGGGGGCCGCCGCCCCTCGCCCCAAGCGCAATTCTGGAGCATGGGACTTGTCTATAGGACCAGCGTCCCGCTGTCAAGGAATAAAATCACAACCCCGCCTCACGCCGCCCGCCCCTTCTTGCGCCGCGGCCAGCGCTTGGGCCATAGCACGATGAAATTGGGGAGATCGTCGGTCTCCACCTCCTGCTCATGAGCCGCCACGCGGCCGCGCACGGAGACCCCGGCCGTATGGACGCTGGCCGGGTCGCCGGTCAGCAGCGGGTGCCAGTCCGGCAGCGGCTTGTCTTCCGCGCGCAGGCGATAGGCGCAGGTCGGCGGCAGCCAGGCGATGCCGGCGAGCGCCTTCACGGTCAGGCGCACGCAGTCGGGCACCTTGGTCTGGCGGCCGGCATAGTCGCGGCAGCGCCCGGTGTCGCCGTCCAAAAGGTCGCAGCCGACGCTCGTATGATAGATTTCCCCACTATCTTCGTCCTCGAGCTTGACCAGGCAGCAGCGTCCGCAGCCGTCGCAGAGCTTTTCCCATTGCGTCCGCGTCAATTCGCTCAAGGGCCTCATCCAGAACGGTTCGCCCGCTTCTTTTTCGCCATTCCTCGCCATGCTCTGTCTTCGGCCCTCGTCCTTGGCGCAGCGCGCGCTTTATTCATCCTGCCGGCGATCCTGCGGGCCGGCCATCGTCAAGGCGGCTCGAGGAGTGCTATCATCCGCCTCCTGGTTCGCATAATCGCCCGGTTGGGCCAAGGGAGCGGCGCAATTGCTCGAACCTATTCGATCCTCGCGCTTATACAAGCGGGCTGCAAGGCTTCTGCTGGCGCTCGACGCCTATATCGACTCGAGCCTCTTCGACTCGAGCCGCGGCGCGCGCGAGGCCTATGAGAATTTCTCGGCCTTCATGAACCGATTCCAGGTGCGCGGCCTGCGACGGGTCGCGGTGGAGATCGGCTGCGAGTCGCTGACGCTGGCGCTCGGCGGCGGTCTGGTCGCGCTCGCGCTGTCGGTCTCCGCCATGCGCATGACCAGCGACGATTGGCTGAAGAAGCAGGACCTCTCGATCACTTTTCTGGATCGCTATGGCGCCGTCGCCGGACAGCGCGGCATCAAGCATGACGACGCCGTGCCGCTCGATCAATATCCAGATTACGTCATCAAGGCTGTGCTGGCGACCGAGGATCGACGCTTCTACGAGCATTTCGGCATAGACATCATCGGCACGGGACGCGCGCTCACGGTGAATGCGCGATCCTCCGGCGTGGTGCAGGGCGGCTCCTCCATCACGCAGCAGCTCGCCAAAAACGTCTTCCTCTCCAATGAGCGCACTCTCACGCGCAAGATCAACGAGGCCTTTCTCGCGCTCTGGCTCGAGGAGCGTCTCACCAAGCAGGAGATACTGAAGCTCTATCTCGACCGCGTCTATATGGGCGGCGGCGCCTTCGGCATTCAGGCGGCGGCGGAATTCTATTTCGGCAAATCGGTGCGCGACGTCTCGCTGTCGGAGGCCGCCATGCTCGCCGGCCTGTTCAAGGCGCCGACCAAATACGCCCCGCACGTAAATCTCCCCGCAGCGCGCGCGCGCGCCAATGACGTGCTCGACAATCTCGTCGACGCCGGCTTCATGACGCAGAGCCAGATCGTCGCCGCGCAGCGCAATCCTGCGACGCCGGTTGAGCGCAAGCGCGACCAGAGCCCGGATTGGTATCTCGACTTCGCCTTCAAGGAGGCGCAGCGCCTCGCCGAGGCGGGCAAGTTCGGCGACGATCGCGTGCTCGTCATTCGCACCGCGCTCGATCCCAATGTGCAGAAGCGCGCCGACGAGGTGGTGGAGGAAAATCTCCGCGAGAGCGGGCGCTCCTATCATGCGAAGCAGAGCGCCTCGGCCTTCATGGATCTCGACGGCGCCGTGCGCGCGCTGGTCGGCGGGCGCGATTATGGCGCGAGCCAGTTCAATCGCGCGACGGAGGCGGCGCGCCAGCCGGGTTCGTCCTTCAAGCCCTATGTCTATCTCACCGCGCTGATGAGCAATAAGTTCAAGCCGACGACGGTGGTGACGGATCGTCCCACCTGCATCGGCAATTATTGCGTCCATAATTATAGCGGCGGCTACGCCGGCTCGCTGCCGCTGTCACTGGCGCTCGCCAAATCGCTCAACACAATCGCCATTCAATTGTCGATCGCCATCGGCAATGGCGATTCTCATGCGGGCCGCGCCAAGATCATCGACACTTGCCGCAAGCTCGGCATCACCACGCCGCTCGAGGACACGCCCTCTCTGCCCGTCGGGCAGAGCGACGTCATCCTGCTCGAGCATGCGGCCGGCTACGCCGCTTTCGCCAATGGCGGCAAAAAGACGACGCCCTATGCGGCCACGGAGGTGCGCAACAGCCGCGGCGATATTCTCTATCAGCATGATCGCGACGCGCCGCCGCAAGAGCAGGTCGTGCCTTTCGAGAAGGTCGCCGAGCTCGACACGATGATGAAGCGCGTGATCGACGAAGGCACGGGCGGGCGCGCCAATCTCGGCCCCGGAATCGACGTCATCGGCAAGACCGGCACCACCAATGGCTATAAGGACGCGTGGTTCTGCGGCTATACCGGCAATATGGGCGGCTGCGTGTGGTATGGAAACGACGACAATGAGGGCATGTCCAATATGACCGGCGGCACCTTGCCGGCGAAGACATGGCACGACATCATGGCCTATGCGCATCAAGGAATCGCCATCAAGCCGATCCGCGGACTCGCCACGCCCGCCACGCTCGCGGCGGCGGCCGCCGCTCAGCCCAAGACGCTGGAGCTCGGCGCGCCGGCGCGTCCCGCGGCGCTCTCGCGCGGCGCCTTGGAGGCGCTCGGACAAATCGAGTCGAAGATGAAGCTCGACGGTCCCGAGCGCCCCGCCGCCGGCTCGCAGCCGCAGACGCGTTCCACCGACAAGCGCGCCGATCGGCGCTGACGGATTTCGCATGACCAATTATCTGAGGGCTTTCGTCGTGATGATCGCGGGCCTGCTGCTGGGCTTTGCGATGACCGCCGTCTCGCTCGGGCTCGGCCGCGGCTTCGGCGCGCTGCATGTCGGACCTTGGACCGCCTGGCCGCGCCATGGCGGCGCGGAGATCGACCCTTATGCGCGCGCTGTGCTGGCGCGCTCGGGCGAGGCGCCGCTCGGGCGCGATCAGGGCCTCGCCTTTTTCGCCCATGCGGATTCGAGCGGGGCGCCGCTCGATGGACGCTGCGACTATCGCGTCTTCGACACCACTCCCGCGGCGCGCTTCTGGACGCTCGGCGCGACCAGCGTCGCCGGCCGGCTCATCGACAATCCCGCCGATCGCCACGCTTTCACCTCGAGCGAGATTGCGCGGCGCGAGGGCGGCGCCTTCGAGATCGACATTGGCGCGCAGGCGCGGCCCGGCAATTGGCTGCCGGTGTCGAAAGAGCCTTTCGTGCTGGCGCTGCGCCTCTATGACACGCCGCTCGACCTCGAATCGGCGCCCGACCCTCAGACCTTTCCGAAGATCGTGAAGCTCCATTGCGCATGAAGATTTCTCGCGACTATCTCGACTGGCTGCCCTGGGCGCTCGCGACCGTCTGCGTCGCGGGCTCCGTTCACATCGTCTCCGTGCTGCTGATGCCGGACGTGGCGCCGCGCAACGCCTATGCGCGCCTGCTCGCCGCCGCGCAGAACGCCGAGACGACGACCAATGGCGTCGCTCTGCTGCCGCGCGCCGCGCCCGGCGCCGAGGTCACGCCTTTCGAGGATTCGGCTTTCGTCGAAGGCGTCTGCCTCTTCGATCTCTCCAAAGGTCTGATGCGCGTGCGCGCCGACGCCGATCTGGAGGATCTGCTCGCGCTCTCCTTTCACGCGCGAACGGGCCGCATCTTTCATTCCGCCACGGATCGCTCGGCGATCAAGGGCAAGATCGACGTTCTGATCGGCGATGCGCGCCAAATAGAAGCCGTCGAGGGCGAGGATGAGGAAGCACCGCCGAGCCAAGTGCATGTGACGGCGCCTTCGATGCGCGGCTTCGTGCTGCTGCGCTCGCTGGCCAAGCGCGCGAGCGATCGCGATCGCGCCGAGCAGCGCCTGCGTTCTGTCTCCTGCGAGACTGTCGCCGAGCCAGAAAGCTGATTCGCCGGCGGGCCGAGAGGCTCGCTTTTGGAGAAATACGCGACAAATAGGACATGTCGCCGCATTGCGATCGACCCTGCCGGCGACCACTTCCTATAAAGATGCCGGCAATAGCGAGGGCGATGCGATGAAAAATATCATTCCCACACTGGCGGCCGCTCTTCTGGCGGCGACGATCGCGCCGGCGCTCGCCGAGACCAATGTCGAGACCAAGCCCGCCGCTCCGCAGGAGGAGCACGGCGACGGCCATGGGGGCGGCTGCTGCAAGATGATGCAAGAGATGCGTCAAATGCATCAGATGCATGATCAGATGATGATGGATCATATGAAATCCATGCATCAGGGCCATGGCGCGGGCCATGATGGCGGACATGAGAGCAGCCATGACGGCCATGCGCCGGACGCTGCGCCCAAGGCGGAATAACGCTCAGCGGGCTCGTTTCCCGTAAAGAGAAACGAGCCCGGCCGGCTCACGCCGTCAGCGTCGGATAATCCGTATAGCCTCTCGCGCCCGCTCCATAGACTGTCTCGAAATCGACATCGGCGAGCGGCGCGCGCCGACGCAGGCGCTCGACGAGATCGGGATTGGAGATGAAGGGCCGGCCGAAGGCGATGAGATCGGCGCGCCCGCTCGCGAGCGTCTCCTGCGCGAGTTCCAAAGTATAGGCGTTATTGGCGATATAGGCGCCGGGAAAGCTCTTCCGCAAAGCGAGATAATCGAAAGGCGCGACATCGCGCGGGCCTTGCGTCGCGCCTTCTATGACATGAAGAAAGCCGAGCTTCTTCTCCGCCAGCCTCTCGACGAAATAGCCGAAGACGCTCTGCGGATCGCTGTCCGACATATCATACACCGGGCTCACCGGCGATATGCGCACGCCGACGCGCGACGCGTCCCATTCCTGCAGCACGGCGTCCACGACCTCGAGGCCGAAGCGCGCGCGATTTTGCGGCGCGCCGCCATAGGCGTCCTCACGCTTGTTGGAGCCGTCGCGCAAGAACTCGTCGATGAGATAGCCATTGGCGCAATGCACCTCGACGCCATCGAAGCCCGCCTCTTTCGCATTGCGCGCGGCCTTGCGATAATCGGCGATCAGCCCCGGAATTTCACCGAGCTCCAGCGCCCGCGGCGCGGAGCAATCGGCGGCGCCGGTCTCGATCGCCACCTGCTTCGTCGTGGCGATGGCGGAAGGCGCGACCGGCGCGCCGCCGCCGGGCTGCAGCGAGACATGCGAAACGCGCCCGACGTGCCAGAGCTGCAGGACGATATGCCCGCCCGCCGCATGCACGGCCTCCGTCACCTCACGCCAGCCGGCGACCTGCTCGGGCGAATAAATCCCCGGCGTATAGGCGTAGCCCTGCCCCTGCTGGGAAATCTGCGAGGCCTCGGCGATGATGAGGCCCGCCGAGGCGCGCTGGCGATAATGCTCGGCCATCAGCGCATTGGCGGCGTTGGTCCCATGGGTGGCGCGACGGCGCGTCAGCGGCGCCATGACGATGCGATTGGCGAGCGTAAAATCACCCAGCCGAAAGGGTTCGAACAAAGAAACGGTCATATTTTCGGATTTCCTCTCGCGCCGCGCCCCCTGCGCGGCCTCTTCCCCTCGCCACTTGGGGATTGATCGCAAATTTGTTAGGTCCGAGCCAGATGGAATGATTTTCTCGGGAAAGGGTCCCATGACCGGCGACGCAGCCAAGACCAACGCAGCCAAGACCATCGACGACGTTTTCCGCCGCCGCCTCGACGAGGCGGCGAGCGCGACCGAGGCCACGCTCGCGGGTCTCCTCGGCGCGGAGCCGCTTTCGAGCGAAATCGCCCGGCCGGCGCGGCTGCTGGAGGCGATGCGCTATGTGGCGCTGGGCGGCGGCAAGCGGCTGCGGCCGTTTCTGGCGCTCGAATCCGCCCGCCTCTTCGGCGTCGAGGGCGAGAGCGCGCGGCGCGCCGCCGCGGCGATCGAAATGATCCATTGCTATTCGCTCGCCCATGACGATCTCCCCGCCATGGACGACGACGATCTGCGCCGCGGCCGCCCCACCGCCCACAAGGCCTTCGACGAAGCCACCGCCATTCTCGCCGGCGACGGGCTGCTGACCTATGCTTTCGACGTTCTGGCCGATCCGGCGACCCATGCGGATGCGCAAATCCGCGCCCGTCTGGTGCTGGCGCTGGCCCGCGCTTCCGGGCTCGGCGGCATGGTCGGCGGCCAGGCCTTGGACCTCGAGGCCGAAAAGGCGACCAGCCCGCTCTCCCAGGAGGAGACGCTCCGCCTCCAGGCCATGAAGACCGGCGCGCTCTTGCGCATCTCGGTCGATTTCGGCGCCATTCTCGGCGGGGCCTCGGCTCCTGTGGCGGCGGCGCTCGGCCGCTATGGCGACGCGCTCGGCGCCGCTTTCCAGATCGCCGACGATATTTTGGACGCCGAGGGCGACGAGGCGGCGCTCGGCAAGCGCGCCGGCAAGGACGCGGAGCGCAACAAGGCCACATTGATCGGCCTGCTCGGCATGGACAAGGCGCGCGAGCGGCGCGACGCGCTGGTCGAGGCGGCCGTAGCGGCGCTCGCCGAGACGGGGCTCGGCGCGGCGACGGGCGTGCTCGCGCAGGCCGCGCGCTTCGTCGCGCTGCGCAGCAATTGAGCGAGCCGATGAGCCACGCCGCAGAGACTCACGCGCGCCATCGGCGCCCGCTGCTGTGGCGCATCGCCAGGGCGCGCGCGCGGCTGTTCTTCTGCCTGCTCGCCGGCGCGGCGGTCGGCCTGTTGCTGCCCGCGAGCTGGCGCGAGGTCACGCGCGCGCTGGTCGGCTGGGACGTCTTCGCGACGCTCTATCTCCTCCTCTCGGCGGAGATGATGGCGCGCTCGACGCCGAGCTCCATACGGCGCCGCGCGCAATTTCAGGACGAAGGCCGGCTCGTCATTCTGGTGATGACCATCGCCACCGCCTGCGCCTCTATCGGCGCGATCGTCGCCGAGCTCGGGCCGGTCAAAAATCTCGAGGGATTTTCCAAGCATGCGCATATTTCCCTCGCCGTGCTCACCGTCGTGCTCTCCTGGCTGTTCGTGCATCTCACCTTCGCGCTGCATTATGCGCATGAATATTATTTCGAGCGCGCCACTACGCCGGATCGCCCCGCGGAGCTGCGCGGAGGGCTGATCTTTCCGGGCGCGCAGCAGCCCGGCTATATGGATTTTCTCTATTTCGCCTATGTGATCGGCGTCGCCTCGCAGACGGCGGACGTCTCCACCGCCTCCACGACGATGCGCGCGGCAGCGCTGGTGCAAGGCGTGCTGGCCTTTTTCTTCAACACCGCGATTTTGGCGCTCACCGTCAATATCGCCGCGGGCTTCGTATGAGACTGCGCGCTTTCTGGGCCTCGCTTCTCGCAATATCGCTCTGGCTCGGTCCCGGCCTCGCGGCCGAGGTGCGCATCGAGAATTTCGCCTTCGCGCCGGTCCATATCACCGTGCGAGCGGGCGAGACCGTCGTTTTCGTCAACCACGATCAGGCCCCGCATTCCATCATCGGCGCGATGGGCAAGGAAGAAATCTTCCATTCGCCCGAGCATGTCGATGAGGACGAGAGCTTCGACGTCACGCTGACCCGTCTGGGCGAGGTGTCCTTTCGCTGCGGGCTGCATTCTCATATGAGCGGGACGATCACCGTCGTTCCGTGAGGGCGGTTTCCATATTCTGTCCGCTATCCAGCGCCGCTCGGCGCCCATGCGGCGGCGATGGCGCGCGCCAGCGGCGCGAGCGCCGGGGCGGCCGCCGGCCTCGGCCCATAGAGCGCAGCGTCCAACACGGCCAGCGCAGGGCCAATGTCCTCGCGCGCGACAACCCTCGCCCATGCTTTTGGATCGGCCTCCGCCAAGCGGCGCGCGGCATGGCGAAAGGCGACGGCGTCCGCCATGCGAGCGGCTCGTCTCAACGCCGCGAGCGCAGCCGGCCGCCGCACGCCGATCCGTCCCCGCATGGCGGCGACGAGACAGATGAGAGCGGCCGTCGCGACGAAGCTCGCCAGCGCGGCGATCATCGGCTGCGGCGCCGACAGGCCCGGACTCTCGCGCAGCTTCGCGGCCGAGCGCTCACGCGGCGCGTCGCCGAAAGCGATGCGCCGCTCGGGCGCAATCGCCTCGCGCATGCGCCGCGTCGCGACATCGAACCAGGCGATGCGGATCGCAGGCGCATAGGCCGCGACCGCCGACACGGGCCGCACGCTCCAGCGATAGACCGCATGGGCGATCGGCCCCTGATCGGTCACGATCGTCTGCCGCTCCACTGGCGCGGCGAAAGTGATGATTCCCGGCGCGCGGAAATTGGGCAGCGGCGGCAGGCGATCGGCGGTGACGCCCTCGGCCTCCACAGTGACGGTGCGCCGCGCCGTCTCGCCGAAGGGAATCCTGTCCGGCTCTATGTCCCAGGCGTCCGTGATGCGCAGGCTTCTCGCCGGCAGAAAGCTCTCGCCCGGCGGGACCAGCCCGTCGCGGGCGCGCGCCTCTATCTGGAGAGGCGCGGAAACATATTCCGCCTCCACCCTGCCGCTCTCGTCGATGCGATAGGCGATGCGGCGCTTGAAGGGCGGAATGGTGAGCCGCCCGGCGCGCAGCGGATAGATCATCAGCACACGCTCGACCACCGGCGTCCAAAAGCCGTCGATCATCTCCTCGCTGGAGGAGTCGACGCCGAATTGCTGCCAATCGAAATCGAGCAGCGAAGGCTGGATGATATGATCCAGCAGCACGCGGCCGCGTATGGCGGAACGGATCACCAACCGCAGCGGCTCGCCGACATAGGGCGTCTCGGATGGCGCTTCGACGCGGAGCTCGACGCGGCCGAAGGGCGGCTCCTCCTGCGCCAGCGCCTGCGCGAGAGGCTGCAGCAATAAGAACAGAAGAAGCGTGAGCCGGCGCGGCATCAATCATCCTCCTCCAGCGCGCCGCCGCCGGCGCGCAAACGGCGCGCCTTCTCAGCGGCGATGCGCAGCTTCAAGAAACGGCCGGGATCGTCGTCGAGGCTCTGCAGCCAATCGGCGCTCGCACGAATGGAGCGCGCCTCGAGGCGCCGGCGCACGCGGCGATCGCGCTCATGCAGCAGAGCCGCGACGTCGATCCTCTGGCCGCCGGTGCGGCCCGCGCCTTCCGAGGCTCCGACCGCGCCAGTCGCGCCGGCGCCGCTCTCCTTCGTCTCCTCCTGGCCCTTGCCCTGCTTGGAGGCTTTGGCGCCGCCGCGGTCGCCCGGCCGCGAGCTCGTCTCGCGCTCGCCCGCCGCGCCCTCCCCGCCGCCGCCTTTGTCATCGTCGAGACTGCCGAGCGCGCGCTGCTGGCCAGTCGCGGCCGAATTGGCCTTGGCGTCGCCGCCGGCGCTCTCGCGCTCGAGCAGACCGAGCAGCAGAGTTTTATTATAGGCCGCGTCCTCATCGTCCGGATCAGCGCGCAGCGTGCGATCATAGGCGGCGACCGCCTCCCGGTAACGACCGGCGAGCGCCAGCGCATTGCCGAGATCATAGAGGCTGTCGCTATCGCGCGCGAAAGCGGCGGCGGCCTCCTCCCAGCGCCCGGCCGAATAGAAGGCGGCGCCTTTCCAGACGGGATCGGCGAAGACTTGCGCCGCAAGGGATGGCAGGCCGAGCGCCAGCAATGCGCGTCCGCCGAGCTGCGTTCCGAGAGTCGATAGAGCGCTCACGAGCGCGAGAGAGAGGAAGAAGAGAGCGAGCCTGAAGGCGCGCGGCCCGAGGCGCGCAATGGACCGCGCGCCTCCAGGCTCGCCCCTCGTGCGATGATGCGGGATCATGCGCCCCTCCCCCGCAGCGCGAGCAGCAGCGCCGCCGCCGCGAGCAGCAGGATAAAGCGACCATAGTCGCGCCATTCGAGCGCGCGCAGCTCGCCTTCTGCAATATGAGCGACGCCGCGCATTTCTATCTCGCGCGCGATCTCGCGAGGATCGGCGGCGTCGCCGGCGCGCCCGCCTCCGGCGGCTGCGAGCGCCGTCATAGCGGCGCGGCGCGCGGGCTCGAGCGCATCCGCGCCGGCGCGCGCCGAGACGAAGACACTATGCACCCTGCGCCCTTCGCGCGCGAGAGAAGCCGCGAGCCGCTCGGCGCGCGGATCGAGCCCATCGCCATCGGAGATAATGGCGATATCCGCCTCTGCGATATCCGCCTCGCGCAGCAGGCGGCGAGCGAAGGCGAGCGCGCGATCGGGCCTCGTTCCGCCATCGGGCACCGTTCTCTCGTCTATGGCGAAGAGCAGAGATTCGAGCGATTTCGCATCATCCGTCAGTGGGCTCGCGAGATAGGCGTCGCCGGCGTAGAGCGCCAGCCCGATCTGCCGCGCGCCCGAGCGCTCGAGCAGAAATTGCGCCGCCGCGATGGTTCGAGGCAAGCGCTCGGCGCGCGAGACGTCCAGCAGGATCAATGTGGCGTCGAGATTGCGAAACTGTTCGGCGCCGCGCATTTTCATCGCCGGCCCGCAGAGCGCGAGAGCGATGAGCGCGACGCTGAAAAACAGCGGCCCGTCACTGCGGGCGGCGCCGACGCTCGCGCTTCGGCGCAGCATGACAGCGAGCAGAGCCGGATCGACGATGCGGCGCCAATCGCCGAGCGCATCGCGCCGCCGCGTCGCCAAGACTACCAGCGCCAGCGCTGGCGGAACCAGCAGCCAGAGCGGTCGCAGCAGAGCGAAATCGCCGAGCTCGATCATCGTCTTTCTCTGGTCGAGAGCGCGAGCGCCGCCGCCGCCAAGAAAGCGAGCGCGCCCGGATAAATCCACAGCTCACGATAGATGATCGTCGGCGGAGCCGGCGCCGGCCCGGCGATCAGCGACTCTATCGCGCGCGTCGCAGCGTCGAGCTCGGCGCCCGTGCGTGCACGAAACGCCACGCCGCCGCCGATCTCCGCTATGTGCTGAAGCGCGACGAAATCCACCGCATCCGTATCGTCGGGATTGGCGACCGTGTCATTCACGCCGAGGCCGATGGTGAAGATTTTCACGCCCATGTCGCGCGCCAGCTCGGCGACGGCGCTGGGCTCGCTGACGCCGGCGTTATTGGCGCCGTCGGAGAGCAGTATCACGAGACGCGACGGCGCGGTGGAATCCGAAAGACGCTTCACCGCGAGGCCGAGCCCTTCGCCGATCGCGGTGGAGCGGCCGACGAGGCCGATCTCCATTTCCTCGAGCGTCGCGCTCGCCGCGCGCAGATCGAAGCTCAACGGCGCCGCGGCGAAAGCCGTCTCGGCGAAGACGACGAGGCCGATGCGATCGCCGGAGCGACGGCGGATCAGCTCCGCGCCGAAATGTTTCAGCACGGCGAGACGGCTGGCGGCGACGCCGTCGATCTCGAAATCCGTCTTCGTCATGCTGCCGGAGAGATCGAGCGCCAGCATGATGTCGCGCCCGGTCGCCGGCAGCGCCGCGACGGCGCCGGCGACGCGCGGCCCCGCGAGCGCGATCACGAGTCCGATCCAGGCGAGCGCGGAAGCGATGGCCCGCCAGGAAAGACGCAGGCCGCCCGATGCGGCGCCGGCGCCGAGCCGATGACGAATGGTCTCCGGCAATGGCAATCCGCCGCCCGCCGCGCGCCCGCGCAACAAGCGCAGCAGCAAGGGCGCGGGCAAGAGCGCGAGCGCGAGAGGCGTCGCCAATTCGAGGCCGTTCATCGATCGAGCCTCGACAGCAGCTTTTGCAATGAACGATCGAGCGTCTCGCTCGGATCATCGGCGCGCGGGCGATAGAGCGCATCGCCGAAAGCGCGGCCCTCGCCTTCGCTGAACAAAGTCGTCGCGAAAATCGCATCGAGCCGCGTCAGCCAGGATTCGCCATGCGAATGCGCGACGCCGCCGTCGAGCGCGCCGACGAGATCGCGCAGCATTCTCGCCTGCGCCGCGAGCCGTTCCGTCGCCGGCAACGCGCGCGCCGACGCCAGCGCGGAAAGCGCGGCGCGACGCAGAGGACGGCGGCGCGCGCGCCAGAACAAGACGGCGAGCGTCAACAAAGCGCCGGCGCCGCAACCGACGAGCGCCATGAGCAGAACCTCCGCCGTTCCATCCGGCGGCGGCGCGCGCAGCGGCCGCAATTGCTGGAGCAGCTCAGAAGGATCAGCCATCGAACCGCTCCATATCCAAGCGCTCGAGCAGGCGCGCGATCGTCTCCGCATCGAGGCCGGCGTCGATCTCGAGCGTGCGCGCGCCGAGCCGGCGCAAGCGCGCCAGCCGCTCGTCGGGCGCAGTCCGCGCTCCATGCGCGATGCGTAGCAAGCCGTCTTCCACGCGCGTGCGAAACGGATAGAGACCCGGCGAAGGCGCCAGCTCGAAACGATCGGCGACGAGCAGCACGGAGAGGTCGCGCCGACGCGCGATGCGCGTTGCAATTACGTCGAAAGCTTCGCCCGGCGAATCCAGCGCGCTGGCGAGAGTGAGCGCCGATGTTCCGCCGACGCTCTCCATCTCCTCGAGCGCGGCTGCGAGCGGCGGCTCGGCTGTTTCGGCGCTTTCCGCGAGAGCGGAGCGATGCGCTTCGGCGAGCGCGACGAGCAGAGGCGGAAAGCTGCGCGCGCCCACAGCCCAGCCGAAGCAGCGCGCGCCCGCCGAGCCGATCGCCGCGAGGCCGACGCGGCCCTGCGAGTCGATGACGCGCCAGGCGGAGGCGACCGCGGCCTCCGCCGCCGCGACCGAACGAAAGGCGCGGCGCGTGCCGAACAGCATGGGCGTGCGAAAATCGACGACAAAAAGCACGGAGCGCTCGCGCTCGTCGTGAAAGGTGCGCACATGCGGCGCGCCGGTGCGGGCGGTGACATTGCGATCGAGGCTGCGCATATCGTCGCCGTCCGACCAAGGGCGGACGTCATAGGTCTCGGCGCCGCGCCCGCGCCGACGCCGCGCCACGCCGCCGAGCGGCGCAGTCGCAGCGGCTCTGCGCGCGCTGCTGCGCGTCGAAAGCAGCCGCAGACGCATCAAGGAGTCGACATCGAGATCGACGCCGAGGACAGGCGCTTCCGCCGCGCTCATGCAGGCGGAACCGCATCGAGATAGGCGCGAATGACGCCGCGCGGAGTCTCGCCCTCGGCGAGCGCGCGCCAGCCGAGAATCGTGCGATGCGAGAGGACATCGACGGCGAGCTCGGTCACATCCTGCGGCGCGACATAATCGCGCCCATCGAGAAAGGCGCGCGCCTTGGCGCCCGCAGCGAGCGCCAATGTGCCGCGCGGCGAGGACGGATGCGCGATCTTCGCCGCCAGCTCCGGCGCAATGCTCGCGTCGCGCGGCGCGGTGACGAGCCGCACGATATAATCCTTGATTGCGGCGGAGAGAAAGACCGATCGCGCCGCCTGGCGCGCGCCGGCGATCTCCTCCGGCTGCAGCGCCTCGGGCGGCGCGACGGCCGCGCCCTGATCCTCGCGCTCGACGAGATCGAGAATGAGCCGCTCGGTGGCCGCGTCCGGCAGCGCCAGCTCGACATGCAGCATGAAGCGATCGAGCTGCGCCTCCGGCAGCGGAAACGTGCCTTCATGCTCTATCGGGTTCTGCGTCGCCACGGTCATGAAAGGGTCGGGCAGCGCGTGGGTCGCGCCGGCGATTGTCGCCTGACGCTCGGCCATGGCCTCGAGCAGCGCCGATTGCACCTTGGGCGGCGCGCGATTGATCTCATCGACGAGCAGCAGCGAATGAAAGATCGGCCCCGCGGAAAATTCAAAGACGCTCTTGTCCTGACGCCAGATCGACGTGCCGGTGATGTCCGCGGGCATGAGATCGGGCGTGCATTGAATGCGCGCGAAGGTGAGATTGGAGGCGCTGGCGAGCAGCTTGACCGCGCGCGTCTTGGCGAGGCCCGGCGCGCCCTCGAGCAGCACATGGCCATCGGCGACGAGGCCGATCAGCAGGCGCTCGACCAGCGCATCGGCGCCGATGAGGCGCTCCTGCAAGAATGTCCTGATCTCGCCGAGCCGCGCGCCCACATCGAAGGCGCGGTCGGGGGAGAGAAAGCGAAGCGGTTCCATCGGGTTCATGCGATTGGTCCAATACCGGCGATCACGCGGCGGCGCTGAACTTTCGCCTCTGCGGCTCGCGCTGTCGAGGGACAATCGTCTAAAAAAATCGGGCATTTTTCCCGAAATGTCATAGAATTCATTCTATGATGCGCGGTCGGCCCGTTCTCCGCCGGGGAAAGACGCGCCTCGCCGGCCTATTGACGGCGCCACGTCACGTTTATACCAATCGTTCCCGCGCGGCGGCCTCGGCGCTCGCTCGGCCGATTCATTTGAGACATTAACTCTTTATCAACCCTATGCGGACACTGCCGATGCGCGACGATCTCGAAAGACTCTGGCGCGCCTCGGCCGGCGCCTTCACGCGAGGGGAACGCTGATGTCGCCGGGCGAGACCAGCGCCGCCTTCCTCGTGGATCACGACTCGCTGCGCGCCTCGCATGGGCTCGACGAGTCCACATTCGCGGATATCCGCTTCGTCGGCGAGACGCTCTCCGCGCGCGTGCCGGAGCTGATCGAGGACTTCTACGCCTGGCTCCGCGGCTTCTCGGATTTCGCGCGCTTCTTCGCCGACCCGCGCATGCTGCAGCGCGTGAAGGCGCAGCAAAACGAATATTGGACCGATTTTCTCGCCGCCAATGTCGATGACGCCTATGTGGAGCGCCGACGCGTCATCGGACGCACGCATGCGCGCATCGAGCTCGGCCTGCTCATCTATCTTTTGGCCATGGAATTCGTCTCCGCCTGGCTGCGCCGCGCGATCGAGAACGACGAGCGGCTGCGCGCGCGTGCGACCGCCGCTCTCTCCGTGCGCAAGCTCATCGCCTTCGACTCGGCCGTCGTCGTCGACACCTATGGCGCGCTCACCGCGCAAAATCTCGAGGATCATCGCGAGCGCCTGCATCATGTCGCCAGCGTCATGCGCGCGGTGACGGAGGGCGATCTCGAGCGCCATATCGATCTCGCCGGCCCCAGCGACATTCTCGGCCTATCGCTCAATGATCTCGTCGACAGCCTGCGCGGAGTCGCCCGCGAGATGGAGACGATCGCCGGCGGCGATTATTCCGCGCAGCCTTCGCCGCGCAGCGACAAGGATCAGCTCGGCAAATCGCTGCAGGCGATGACGCGCGCGCTGCGGGAGGCCGCCGAGCGCAATGACCGGCAAATGTGGCTCGCCGAGCAGGAGACCGCGCTGTCCCAGGCGATGAGCGGCAATCCGACGATGCGCGAGCTGGCGCAGCGCGTGCTCGCTCTGCTGTGCCGCGCATTGAGCGCGCAGGTCGGCGCGCAATATGTCGCCGAGGATGGCGGCGCGACGCTGCGGCTCGCCGGAGCCTATGCCGGCGCCTCCGGCATGCGCGAGCATTGGCGGCTCGGCGAGGGGCTGGTGGGCCAAGTCGCGCTGGACAAGCGACGCATCGTCGTGACCGACATTCCAGAGGACGGCCTCGCCATTCATTGGGGGCTCGGGCAGACGCCGCCCCGCCATCTGCTGATCTTTCCGCTGCTGCACGAAGGGGAGACGCGCGGCGTCATCGAGCTCGGCGCGATCAAGCCTTTTTGCGAGAAGCGTCTCGCTATTCTCGACTTCGTCTCGAGCGGCGTCGGACAGGCGATCAGCTCCGCCGAGGCGCGCGGCCGCATAGAGCAATTGCTGGAGGAATCGCGCGCGCAAGGCGAGGAGCTCACCGCGCAGCAGGAGGAACTGCGTCAGGTCAACGAC
This sequence comes from Methylosinus sp. sav-2, assembly GCF_004366495.1. Lineage (NCBI taxonomy): Bacteria > Pseudomonadati > Pseudomonadota > Alphaproteobacteria > Hyphomicrobiales > Methylocystaceae > Methylosinus > Methylosinus sp. sav-2. The sequence continues at coordinate 104,506 of NZ_SOEJ01000002.1, read as the reverse complement.
ACGCTCGAAGAGCACACGCGGGCGTTGGAGCTGCAGAAGGAGAATCTGCTGGCGACAGAATCCGCCTTGCGGCAGAAGGCCGTGGAGCTGGAGCGCGCCAGCCGCTACAAATCCGAATTTCTCGCTAATATGTCGCATGAGCTGCGCACGCCGCTCAACAGCTCGCTCATTCTCGCCAAGCTGCTCGTCGACAATCGCGACGGCAATCTCGCGCCCGAGCAGATCAAATATGCGCAGAGCATCTATTCCGCCGGCAATGATCTGCTGGTGCTCATCAATGATATTCTCGATCTCTCCAAGATAGAGGCCGGCAAGATCGAGCTCGACATGGAGACGACGGCGATCTCGACATTGCTCGCCGATCTCGAGCGGCGCTTCGAGCCGCTCGCGGCCGAGCGGCGGCTGCAATTCTCCATCTCCGTCGAGCCCGGCGCGCCGGACATGATCGAAACCGATCGCCAGCGCCTGCAGCAGATTCTCTCCAATCTTCTTGCCAACGCCGTGAAGTTCACCGAGCGCGGCGGCGTGCGCCTCATCGTGCGGCGCGAGAGCGCGCAGCGCGTCGCCTTCGTCGTCGAGGACACGGGGATCGGCATAGCGGTCGATCAGCAGGAGACGATCTTCCAGGTATTTCGCCAAGCCAATGGCGGCATCAACCGCAAGTTCGGCGGCGCCGGCCTCGGCCTCTCCATCTCACGCGAGTTCGCCGAGCTGCTGGGCGGCGCGCTCAGCGTGCGCAGCACGCCGGGACAGGGCAGCACATTCTCCCTGCTGCTGCCGCTGCGCGCCGATGGCGCGGCGGCTCTCGCCGTGCGACGCGAGGAGCCGCCGCCGTCGCCTGTGGCGCCCGCGCCGGCGCCGATATCGGACGATCGCGACGAGATCACGGATTCACGCCGCGTGGCGCTGATCGTCGAGGATGATCCCGCCTTTGCAGAAATATTGCGCGATCTCGCGCGTGAGCTCGGCTTCAAATGCATCGTCGCAGGCTCGGCCGGCGACGCGCTGACGCTGGCGCGACGCTTCCGTCCGCAAGCCGTGCTGCTCGACATCGGCCTGCCGGACCAGTCGGGCCTCACCGTGCTCGAGCTGCTGAAGCGCGACCCCGCGGTCCGCCATGCGCCGATCCATGTGGTCTCGATGCATGATTATCAGAAAGTGGCGCGCGAGATGGGCGCCGTCGGATACATATTGAAGCCGGCCAAGCGCGAGCAGCTCGTCTCCGCCTTCCGCCTGCTGGAGGACCGGCTCGATCGCGACAAGTCGATCCTGATCGTCGAGGACGAGGGCGTGCAGCGCACCGCTCTCATGGAGCTCTTGTCTTCCGCCGGCGTGGAGATCGTCGCGGTCGCGACGGCCGAGGACGCCTCGCGCGAGATCGACGCGCGCCCCTTCGACTGCGTGGTTCTCGACCTCATGCTGCCCGGCGTCAGCGGCTTCGAGTTTCTGGAGCGCATGAGCCGCGACGAGACGCGCGTCGCGCCGCCGGTGATCATCTACACCGCGCGCTCGCTCAGCATGGACGAGGAGCAGAAGCTTCGGCGCCTGTCGAAATCCATCATCATCAAAGGCGCGCGCTCGCCGGAGCGGCTCATAGAGGAGACCACTCTTTTCCTGCATCAGGCGGAATCGAAGCTGTCGCCCGAGCAGCAGCATATGCTCGAGATCGCGCGCAGCCGCGACAGCGTTCTCGACGGCCGCCACGTGCTGCTGGTCGAGGACGATGTGCGCAATATATTCTCGCTGACGGCCGTGCTCGAGCGTGAAGGCATGACGGTGCAGATCGCCCGCAATGGCAAAGAAGCGCTGGAGCGCATCGATCGCGATCCGACGATCGATCTGGTGCTGATGGATCTGATGATGCCGGAGATGGACGGGCTCGCCGCCATGCGCGCGATCCGCGAGCGCGAGGACAAGGCCGCTCTGCCGATCATCGCGCTCACCGCCAAGGCCATGCCCGACGATCGCGCGCAATGTCTTTCGGCCGGCGCCAATGATTATATCTCCAAGCCGATCGACGTCGAGAAGCTCTTGTCGCTGATCCGCGTATGGATGCCGAAATGATCCTTCTCGACTCCGATGAGAAAGCCGAGATCGAGCTGGACCTCCTGCTGGAGGCCATATTCCGGCTCTATCAGCATGATTTTCGCGGCTATGCGCGCTCCTCTCTGCGCCGCAGCGTCGCCCGCGCTCAGATCGCGCTGCGATGCGCGACGATCACCGATCTTCTCGACCGCATCGTCCACGACAGGGGCGCTTTCACGGAAGCGTTGCGCCATCTCACCATACAGGTGAGCGATCTCTTCCGCGATCCTTGCTATTTCCGCGGGCTGCGCGAGACGGTCGCGCCGCATCTCGCCACCTATCCTTCGCTGCGCTTCTGGGTGGCGGGCTGCGGAACCGGCGAGGAGGCCTATTCCATCGCCATTCTCCTGCACGAGGAAGGGCTGCTCGAGCGCTCGCTCGTCTATGCGACCGACATAGACAAGGAGAGCATGGCGATCGCGCAGGCCGGCGCCTATGAGCTCTTCCGCATGGGCGGTTTCGCCGAGAATTACCACGGCTCCGGCGGACGCGCGGCGCTCTCCGACTATTTCGTCGCGCGCGGCGCCTATGCGACCATCGCGCCCTTTCTGAAGCAGCGCATCCTGTTCTGCGACCACAGCCTCGCGACCGACGCCGCCTTCGCCGAAATGCACCTCATCTCGTGCAGGAACGTGCTCATCTATTTCGACCGAACGCTGCAGGATCGCGCGATCGGCCTGTTTCGCGAGTCGCTCTGCGCGCGCGGCTTCATCGGCCTCGGGCCGAATGAATCGCTCGCCTTCTCACGTCATGCGTCTTCTCTAGAGATTCTTTCGGCTGACGAGCACATCTATCGGGTGAAATGATGAGAGCGATCGAAAACTCCTCGAACCCGTCCGGGCGTCGGCGGTCGTCGACGCCCGATTTCGACTCGGGCCGCACGTCCAAGCTCCCGGTCGTTCTCATCGTCGATGATTTCGCGGAGAATCTGATCGCGATGGAGGCGCTGCTGCGTTGCGACGCGTTCGACATCGTCACCGCGCAATCGGGCCGCACCGCGCTCGACATTCTCCTCGATCGCAGCATCGCGCTCGCCATCGTCGATGTGAACATGCCGGAGATGGACGGATTCGAGCTGGCGACGCTGATGCGCGGCGTGGAGAAGACGCGCTATGTGCCGATCGTCTTCGTCACCGCGCATTCGCCGGACGTCTCGCGCATGTTCAAGGGATATGAGGTCGGCGCCGTCGACTATCTGTTCAAGCCGATCGACGAGCAGGTGCTGCGCAGCAAGGTCGACGTCTTCGTGACGCTGGAGCGGCAGCGCCAGCAGCTTCTGCAAGTGGAACGCATGCGCGAGATGTTCGTCGGCATTCTCGGGCATGATCTGCGCAATCCGCTGCAGAGCATACTCACCTCCGCCGAGCGCTCGCTGAGCGTTGCGCAGGACGACGATCTGCGCAAGGCGCTGCAGCTCATTCGCCAGAGCGGCCAGCGCATGGCGCGGATGATCGAGCAGATTCTCGATCTGACGCGCATCAGAATGGGCGGCGGCCTCGCCATCCGTCCCGCCGCGGCGAATTTCCGGCGCGTCGTCGAGCAGATCGCCGATGAGTTCAGCGGACGCGGGCGCGCCCTGCGGCTCGATTTCGACGGCGACATGGACGGCGCCTGGGATGTCGACCGCATTCTGCAGCTTCTCTCCAATCTCCTCGGCAACGCCGTCGAGCACAGCCCGCCCGGCGCGCCGGTCTCGCTGCGGATCGACGGCGGCGCGGCGGACTTTGTCGTGATCCACGTCTGCAATGGCGGACGCGGCGTGCCGAGCGCGCTGCGCGACGCGCTGTTCGAACCCTTCGCCAGCAGCGACCGCATGCGTGGCCTCGGCCTCGGCCTGTTCATCTGTCGGCAGATCGTGCTGGCGCATGGCGGCGCGATCGAATTCGAATCGGATGATTCGCGCGGCACATGCTTTCACATTCGGCTGCCGCGTCGCTGCGCGATCGAGGCGCCGCTCCACGATTCGCGCGGCGACGACGGGCGATCGGAACCGCTACGCTGCGGCGACGCGCTCTTCGGCGTCGGCGCGCGGCCGTCGCGCAGAGGCGTCATTCTCGTCGTCGACGACGACGCCGATGTGCTCGACTCGCTCGAGCTGCTGCTGACGACAGAGGGCCATGAGGTGCTGGCCGCCGCAGACGGCGACGCCGCGACCAAGATCGTCGTCGGCGACCGCGCCCGGCCGGACATGGTGATCATCGATTATCATCTGCCCAATGGCGTGGTGGGGCCGCTCGTCGTGCGGCGCCTGCGCGAGCTGCTCAATCGCGACCTTCCGGCGCTCGTCCTGAGCGGCGCCACAGCGGATGAGGACGCCGTCCGCATCCCGCTGCAAAACAGCGCGCAGCTCGGCAAGCCGGCCGACGTCGAGCGGCTGCTGGAGACGATACAGAGATTGCTCGCCGAGAACGCCGCGCCCTGAGCCGAGCGCGCTCCGCTCAGGCGAGCGCGGCCTCTATGCGCGGGCGAATCTTCGCCGCGAAGTCATCGAGGCTCGCAAGCGCGAGAGCCTCGTTCGTCGTCGCCGGCTTCAGCAGCAGCGAGCCCACGCCGAGCCGCCGATGAATGCCGACGATATTCTCAGCGAGCTCCTCATAGCTTCCGATGAGCGAGCGCTCGACGATCTCCTCCGGATCGAAAGAGGCCGGCGCATTTTGCGCGAGAAAAATGCCGCGCATGCGATCGGCGAAACGCGCGATGAAGGGCAGCGCCTCCGCCAGCGCCTTCTCACGCGTCTCGGCGGCATAATAGAAGCGCGCCAGAGCAAGACGCGGATCGGCGGCTGGCCCCGTCGCGCGATAGGCGGCGGCCGCCTGCTCGATCTTGGCGATCGGCACAAGCGAGGCCGCCATTAGGCCGAAGCCCTTGCGCGCCGCATATTCGATCGCTGACGGCGTCGATGTGGCGATCCAGGTCGGAATCGGCTTTTGCAAGGGCTTGGGGTAGAGCGCGAGATCATCGACATGAAAATGCGCGCCGGAGAAAGTGACGCGATCCTCATAGAGCAGACGCTCGATCAGCTCGAGCGCCTCGAGAGTCATGTCGCGCGACTCCTCCTTCGCCGCGTGAAAATGCTTGTTCTGCGCCGGAAAGGGACCGCCCTTGGCGACGCCGAAATCGAAACGGCCATTGGAGAGAACGTCGATGGTCGCGACATCCTCCGCCACCTGGATCGGATTGCGGAAAGCGAGCAGCACCGCCGCCGAGCCGAGCCGCACGCGCGAGGTGACGCCTGCGAGATAGGAGAGCAGCGTCAATATGGATGGGCTGACGGCGTCATCGTCGAAATGATGCTCGGCGACCCAGGCCTCCTCGAAGCCGACCTCCTCCGCGCGGCGCACGAGACGCGTCTGCGCGTCGAAGCAGGCCTTATAGTCGCGAACAGGGTTTTCATAGGTGCAGAACACGCCGATGCGCATGGCCGAAGCTCCTTCTGGCACGCTATATAGGTTTGTTATATAGCTTAGGCCCCGGTCACGCCGGCGGCAAGCGGCGGATGCGCAATTCCGCGGCGTTTCCAGCCGAAGCGGAGGCCTGCTCTGCGGCGCCGCAAAGCGCTGTCACGATTGTGTCATCGAACAAGGCTGTGAGTGCGGGGCTCCTCCTCTTCCTCGTCAGCGCCACAGGCCGATTCGAATGGACTTCTCCCGTCGCTTCACATTCCTCTTCTCCGCTCCCAATTTCGAGGCCGATGACCTCGAGGGGCTGCGCGTCAATCAGATCATCGCCGCGATCGAGAGCATGGGCTTTCAGGTCGTGCGCGCGCGCCGCGTGGAGGACGCCGAGATCGTCGTGCAGACCGACGCCGCCATCGGCTGCCTCGTCGTCGATTGGGGCAAGAAAGGCCTCGAGGGCAAGACCGCCTCGCTCATCGATCTCATGCGCAAGCGCGGCCTCGAAATGCCGATCGTGCTGCTCATTCGTCGCAAGCGCTTCGAGGATATTCCGGTCGAGGTGCTGGACTTCATCGACGGCTATGTCTTCCTCGCCGAGGAGACGCCGGAATTCATCGCCAAAAATCTCGTCTCGCGCCTGAAGCAATATGCGGAGACGCTGAAGACGCCCTTCTTCGGCGCGCTGGTCGATTACGCCGAGGAAGGCAATCAGCTATGGACCTGCCCCGGCCATAATGGCGGCATTTTTTATAGCCGCAGCCCGATCGGCCGCATCTTCATGGAGCATTTGGGCGAGGCCGTGTTCCGCGACGATCTCGACAATTCCGTCGTCGAGCTCGGCGATCTGTTGACGCATGAAGGGCCGGCGCTCGCCGCGCAAAAGGCGGCGGCGGAAATCTTCGGCGCCGAGAAGACCTATTTCGTGCTCAACGGCACATCCTCCTCCAACAAGGTCGTGCTCACCAATCTGGTCGCCGAGGGCGATCTCGTGCTGTTCGATCGCAATAATCACAAGGCCGCGCATCACGGCGCCTTGCTGCTCGGCGGCGGCGTGCCGATCTTTCTGCCGACGACGCGCAACGCCCATGGCCTCATCGGGCCGATCGATCACGAGGCCTTCGACGAGGAGAAATTGCGCGAGCGCATTCGCGCCAATCCGCTGGTGAAGGACAAGGACGCTTGGCGCAAGGAGCGGCCTTTCCGCGCCGCCATCATCGAGCAATGCACTTATGACGGCACCATCCATAACGCCGAATGGATCGTCAGCAAGATCGGCCATTTGTGCGATTACATTCTCTTCGACGAAGCCTGGGCCGGCTTCATGAAATTTCATCCGCTCTATGAGCGACGCTATGCGATGGGGCTGAAGAATCTCACCGAGGCCTCGCCCGGAATCGTCGCGACGCAATCGACGCATAAGCAGCTCGCCAGCTTCTCGCAGGCCTCGCAAATCCATGTGCGCGATCGCCATATAAAGGGCCAGCGGCGGCGCGTGGAACATCGCCGCTTCAATGAAGGCTTCATGCAGCACGCCTCCACCTCGCCCTTCTATCCGCTGTTCGCCTCTTTGGATGTCGGCGCGCAGATGATGAAGGGCCGCTCCGGCGAGCTTTTGTGGGACGACACCATCCGGCTCGGCATAGAGCTGCGCAAGAAGCTGCGCGCGGTGCGGCGCGAGTTCGAGGCCAAGGAGCAAGACCCGGCGCGGCGCTGGTTCTTCGATCCTTTCGCGCCCGATTGGGTCTCCATTCCAGACGCCGCGCGCGAATCCGGCGCGCATCGCGTTCCCTGGGAGAGCGTCTCCACCGATCAGCTCGCGCGCAATCCCGACTTCTGGGCGCTGGCGCCGGATGCGCGCTGGCATGGATTCTCCAATATGGCGCCGGGCTTCGCGATCACCGATCCGGCCAAGCTCACTCTGCTGACGCCGGGCTTCGATCGCGAGACCGGCGCCTATGCCGATCATGGAATCCCGGCGCCGATCGTCGCGCAATATTTGCGCGAGAACCGCATCGTGCCGGAGAAGAACGATCTCAACTCGCTGCTGTTTCTGCTGACGCCGGGCGTCGAATCGAGCAAGGCGGGAACGCTCGTCTCCTCGCTCGTCGCTTTCAAGCGCCTGCATGACGACAATGCGCTGCTGCAGGATGTGATCCCCGAATTTGTCGCGCGCCGCTCCGCGCGCTACAGGGGCGTGCGGCTGCGCGATCTTTGCGGCGACATGCATCGCTTCTTCAAGGAGGCGAACGCCAGCTCGCTGCAGCAGGCGCAATTCCGGCAGGAGCATCTGCCCGAGATGGCGATGACGCCGCGCGAGGCATATCTGCGCCTCGTGCGCAATGACGTGGATTTCCTGCCGATCGACGAGATAGAGGGCCGCATAGCGACGACGCTCTTCGTCATCTATCCGCCGGGCATCGCGACGATCGTTCCGGGCGAGCGGCTCGACACGAAGGCGCGGCCCATGCTCGACTATTTGCGCATGTTCGAACGCAGCGCCAATCTCTTCCCCGGCTTCGATTATGAGATCCAGGGACTCTACAAGCAGTGGAACGGCGAGGCGAAGATGCGGCTCTACACTTATGTGGTGCAGGAATGAGCATGATCGAAGCGAGCGCCGAACGCGCGACGATCCTCGTCCGCCCCTCGCGCGACGAGGATGTCGACGCCATGCTGGCGATCTATCTCCAGCATGTGCGCAAAGGGCTCGATCCATCCGAGGCGCCGCTCTACGAGCCGCCGCAGAAGGAGGATTTGAAGCGCCGGCGCAAGAATATGGGCAATCATCGGCTGCCGCATCTCGTCGCCGAGCATGAGCGCGCCGTCCTCGGCTACGCCTATGTCGTGCCGTTTCGCAAGCGTCCGGCCTATCGCTACGTCGTCAAGCATTCGATCTATGTCGATCCGCGCCATCTGCATCGCGGCGTCGGCCGGCTGCTGCTGCAAGCGCTGGTGGATTCCTGCGCGGCGGCGGGATTTCGGCAAATGATCGGCTATGTCGACGCCTCCAATGAGGCGTCGCTGAAGCTGCATGAGGCGATCGGCTTTCGGCAAGCCGGATATCTTTCCGGCGTCGGATTTAAATTCGGCCGTTGGACAGATTCGGTGATCTTGCAGCGCTCGCTCGGCCCCGGCGCGGCGACGCCGCCCGATGCGCGCAGCTGACGCTGCGGGCGGCGCGGCGGTCATGCTATGATCGGCGCATGATTCCGCTTCGCCGCCTCCTGCCCTTCGCCCTCTTGCTCTTCTTCGTCTCGCCCGCGACCGCGGCGGCGCGCAATCCTTGCCAGGATGTGGAGGATGCGGGCGCGAGCTACACCATCTGCGTCTTCGACACGCGCGGCGATTCCATTCGCCTCTTCCTCGCCGATGCGAAAGGCGAGGTCTATGGCTCCTTCTCGGCGCTCGACGCCGCGCTCGCGCAGAAGGGCGAAAAGCTCCTCTTCGCGATGAACGCAGGAATGTATGACGAGCGGCGCCTGCCGATCGGGCTCTATGTCGAAGGCGGCCATATGGAGAAAAGCGCCAACACCCATTCGGGCGCCGGCAATTTCCATATGAAGCCCAATGGAATTTTCTGGGTGGAGGGCGCGCGCGCCGGCGTCACCGAGACGCAGCGCTTTCTGAAAGAGCGGCAGCATCCCGCCTATGCGACGCAATCGGGGCCGATGCTCGTCCTCGGCGGCCGCGTCAATCCGCGCATTCACGACACCGGCACGTCGATGAAGATACGCAATGGAGTCGGCGTGCGCGACGGCCATATCGTCGCTTTCGCAATCTCCAACCAGCCAGTGACATTTCACGCTTTCGCGACTCTCTTTCGCGAGCGTTTGAAATGTCCGGACGCGCTCTTCCTCGACGGCTCGATCTCGGCGCTCTATGCGCCGACGCTGTCGCGGCACGATCGCTTCCGCCCCATGGGGCCGATCGTCGGCGTCGTCGAACGGGCGCGCTGACGCGCGCCGCTCACGCCGCTTCGTTGACGGTGAAGGCGCCGACGAAATCCGGGTCCGCGAGAATCTCGCCCGTCTCCCACAGCAGATAATCGCCGGGGCCGGCGATGCGGAAACGGCCGAGGTCCGGCGGCAGGCGGACCTTGCGGCCGGCGTCCTTGCCCTCGAGCTCTATATCGACGCCGGTTCCGTCGATCGCGGCGATCGTGCCGAACATCTGACGCAGCACCTTGCCATGGGGCGTCACGCGGGTGAGGCCGATGAGCGCGCGCTTGCCGATCATTTGCGCGCGGGCCTGGATCCATTCGCTCCTGCCGAATTCCATTGTTTTCTCCCATCACCAATTGTTGCACGACGTCTCTGATGGAGAGATGCCATGATCGAGATCGTCATTGATGTGCGCCCGCGCACGCGCCGGGCGGGCTCTTGTTTCGACGCGTTTCCAACGCCGAACCGGCGTCCACTTCGGTTGGAAACGCTCAGGGACGCCTCACGCCCCCATCAGCGCGCCGACATGAGCGGCGACGCAGGCGGCGAGGTCGTCCGGCCGATAGCCGCCCTCGAGCAATGAGACGATGCGCCCGTCACAGCGGCGCGCGGCGATCTCTGCGAGGCGCAGCGTAAGCTCGGCGAAGTCCTGTTTTTGCAGGCGCAACCCGCCGAGAGGATCGTGCAAATGCCCGTCGAAACCGGCGCAAATGAGGAGGATGTCCGGCGCAAAATCGTCGAGGCGCGGGAGAATCGCCTGCGTCCAAGCCTGCGAGAATTGCTCGCCGCCGGAGCCTTTGGCGAGCGGAGCGTTGACGATGTTGTCATGCGCGCCGCGCTCGCTCGCGGCGCCGGTGAAGGGATAGTGCGGCGATTGATGCGAGGAGCAATAGAGGATGTGTCTGTCCGACCAGAAAATCTCCTGCAATCCATTGCCGTGATGCACGTCGAAATCGACGATGGCGACGCGCTCGGCGCCATGGGCGGCGATGGCGTGACGCGCCGCGATGGCGGCGTTGTTGAAGAAGCAGAAGCCCATTGCGGCCTCGCGCGTCGCATGATGGCCGGGCGGGCGCATAGCGACGAAAGCGTTGCGAGCGGCCTTGCGCATCACCTCGTCAACGGCGAAGCTCGCGGCGCCGGCGGCGTGCAGCCCGGCCTCGAGCGAGCCGGGGCTCATGACGATATCGGGACCGAGAGTCGCGAGCCCGCTTTGCGGCGCGGCTTTCTCGAGACGCTCGAGCAGAGAGGGCGCATGAACGGCGAGGATCGCCTCGCGCGAGGCTTGCGGCGCCTCGGCGCGGCGCAGCGCGGCGAAGGCGTCGCTATTCAGGGCGGAGGCGATGGCCCGCAGACGCTGCGGCTGATCGGGACGGCCTGCGCCGACCTCATGCGCGACGCCGGATGCGTGAGTGACGAGGAGGGTCGTCGGCTCGGCACTTTCGCCCGCCGCAACGAAATCGGGCGAAAGCGCCAGCCCTGCCGCTAGCGCAAGCGTCTGCCGACGGGTGAAAGTGGATGACGCCGGCGCTCGTCCGACCATCGGCTACCCGCCCACCTGCCCCCTGTGCCGCAGGAAATGGTCAGCCAAGACAATCGCCATCATCGCCTCGCCCACCGGCACGGCGCGTATGCCGACGCAAGGGTCGTGGCGGCCCTTGGTGACGATCTCTGTCTCCTGGCCGTTGCGGTCGATGGTGCGGCGCGGCGTCAGGATCGAGGAGGTCGGCTTCACCGCGAAACGCGCGACGATCGGCTGGCCGGTCGATATGCCGCCGAGCACGCCGCCGGCCTGATTGGTAAGAAACTCGGGCTTGCCGTCCGGGCCGGCGCGCATCTCATCGGCATTGGCCTCGCCGGAGAGCTCGGCCGCGGCGAAGCCGGCGCCGATCTCGACTCCCTTGACCGCATTGATCGACATGAAGGCCGAAGCGAGATCGGAGTCGAGCTTGCCATAGATGGGCGCGCCCCAGCCGACCGGGACGCCTTCGGCTACGACCTCTATGACCGCGCCGATGGATGACCCAGATTTGCGTACGCCGTCGAGATAATCGGCCCAGAGCTTCGCGGTCTCCGCATCGGGGCAAAACAGCTGGTTGTTCTCCACCTCCGCCCAATCGAAGCGGGCGCGGTCGATTTTATGCGGGCCGATCTGCACCAGGGCGCCGCGTATGGTGACGCCGGCGAGCACTTTGCGCGCCACGGCGCCGGCGGCGACGCGGGCGGCCGTCTCGCGCGCCGAGGAGCGCCCGCCGCCGCGATAGTCACGAATTCCATATTTCGCGTCATAGGCGTAATCGGCGTGGCCGGGGCGGTATTTCTCGGCGATATCGCCATAATCCTTGGAGCGCTGGTCGGTGTTCTCGATCAGCAGCGCGATCGGCGTGCCGGTCGTCACTTGGCGGCCGGCGGAATCGGCGAAGACGCCGGAGAGAATCTTCACCGCATCGGCCTCCTGCCGTTGCGTGGTGAAGCGCGACTGGCCGGGCTTGCGCTTGTCGAGAAAGACCTGAATCTCGGCCTCGGTCAGCTCCAGCCCCGGCGGACAGCCATCGACGACGACGCCGAGCGCCGGCCCATGGCTCTCGCCGAAAGTGGTGATGCGGAAGAGATGGCCGAAGCTGTTGTGGGACATGGAGCGCCGATCACATTTTTACCGAGGGCCGGTTGTAGGCGCCGGCCGCCGCGGGGTCAAATGAATGAGCGCGCCGAGCGGCGGAGCGTTGAAGCGAACGACTCTTTCGTCTAGTCTCTGCACAGAGAATATAGCGCAGTCAGGACTTGGCTCTCATGACCGCTTCAGTCACCGTCCGGCTCGACGAGCAGACGCTCGCGGCTCTGGACGAGATGGCGCGCAAGACCTCGCGCTCTCGTGGCGAGATCGTCGCCCGCGCAGTCGAAGATTTCGTGGCGTCCGACGCTCGACTGCTAGAAAAGATCATAGAAGGCCTCGCCGCCGCCGACAGCGGCGATTTCGCCTCGGACGAGGAAGTGGCGCGGGTGCGAAGGAAGTTCCTCTCGTCGTCATGAAGGTGCGCTGGACGAGGCCGGCGCTTCGCGATCTCGAGCAGATCGGCGACTATGTTTCGCGCGACAATCCCGCCGCCGCCGCGAAGCTCATTGCTCGGATTTGGGAGCGCGTCGATGCGCTCGCACAGCAGCCTCACCTCGGACGGCCGGGCCGCGTTCCGCAAACCAGGGAGTTGGCGATCGCCGGGACGCCATTTCTGGCGCCATATAGGGTGCGCGCCGAGGCGGTGGAAATTCTCGCAATATTCCACGGCGCGCGTCTCTGGCCTGGGGAATTCGAGCCCGGGCCAGAGCCGAACGACGACAAGGATCCGACCGAATGATCACCCCCGCCTTCGCGCAGAAAATGGCGCGCTATAACGCCTGGCAGAATGAGAGCCTCTATGTGGCGGCCGATACGCTGTCCGACGAAGCGCGCCGCGCCGATCGCGGCGCCTTCTTCAAATCGATCCATGGCACGCTGAGCCATCTGCTTTGGGCGGACGCCATGTGGATGAGCCGCCTCGCCGGCGACCCGAACCCGAATGTATCGATCGCCGACTCCGCCTCCTTTCGCGCCGATTGGGCGGTCATGAAGTCGGAGCGCGCGGCGATGGACGCGCGGCTGATCGCCTTTGCGGACGCCTTCGACGAAGCGGCGCTCGAAGGCGATTTCTCCTGGTATTCGGGCGCCAAGCAGATGGATATCGTCAAGCCGCGCAAGCTCGTCATCGTCCATCTCTTCAACCATCAGACCCATCATCGCGGACAGGTCCATGCGATGCTGACCGCGGCCGGCGCGCGGCCGCAGGACACCGATCTGATCTTCATGTCGTGAGGCGGGAGGGCGAATGCAAATGAGCGTCGTCGGCAAGGAGGACGTCGAGCATTATCTGTGGGGCGGCGATTGCGAAGGCTGGCGCTTCGTCGATCGGCGCGATCTCGGCGTCATTCTCGAGCTTATGCCGGCGGGCCGGGCCGAGACGCGCCACGTACATGAGAAGGCGCGTCAATTTTTCTTCGTTTTGCGGGGCGCTCTCAGTTTCGAGATCGCCGGCGTCTGCTGCGTCGTAACGGCAGGAAAAGGCGTCGAGATCGCGCCGGGAGCGGCGCATCGGGTCCGCAACGACGGCGACGAGGATGCGGAATTTCTGGTGATCGCACATCCCTCGACGCGCGGCGACAGGATCGAAGCCGTGGATTGAGGCGCGAGAGCCCGCGCCCCGCTTCACGCCGCTTTGCTGGCCGCGCGCTCGGGCGCGACCGCGACTTGCGCCGTCGCGGCCGGCTCGGCCGGCGCGCCGATCCATTCGGAATGCGCCGGGATTTTCTCGCCCTTCATCACCACGGTGAGCGGGCCGAGCCGCGCGAAATCGCCGACATGGGTGTCGTAGAGCACGGTGGAGCCGGCGCCGACGGTCACGCCGCGGCCGATCTCGACGCGGCCGACCTTCATCACCCGGTCCTCATAGAGATGCGTCTGCAGCGCCGCGACCTGATTGAGCGCCGCATAATCGCCGACGCTCACGCAGTCGAATTCGGTGATGTCGGTCATGTCCATGAACACGCCCTTGCCGAATTTCGAGCCGAACAGGCGCAGCATCCAGGGCAGGAAGGGCGTGCCGCGCAAATGCTCGAGCAATATTTTGCCGGCGAGGCCCCAATAGAGCACGGCGCAGGCCTCGGTGCGCATGGCCCAGAAGGACCACATGGGCTTCACCTGCGGCTCGTAGCGCCCCATGGTCAGCCATTTCACCGCCACCACGACGAGCGTCATGCCCAGCGAGATCAGCGTCGAGGAGAGCACGAACAGCCAGAACACCGACCAATAATCGCCGTCGATGAGCTTTTGGCCGAAGCTCTCCACCGCCCATGTGCCGAAAGTGATGAACAGCATGGTCGGCAGCGAGACGTTGATCGCCTCATAGACCGCGCGCGCCGCTTTCTTCCAGAAGGGCGGCTGATAGGTCCAGGCGGCGCCGCCGCCGTCGAAGGTCTGGCGCACCGGCAGCTTCATCGGCGGCGAGCCGAACCAGGTGTCGCCCTCGGAGAGCTCGCTATTGGCCGGCGGCTTGGATTTGATGCCGATCAGCGCGCCACTGGGAATTTCGGAGCCCGGCGGCACCACGGCGTCATTGCCGACGAAGACGCGCGCGCCGGTCTTCACCTTTTTCAGATACATCCAGCCGCGGCGCATATCCTCGTCGCCGAGCACCACCTCATCGGCGATGAAGCACTTCTCGCCGATCTCGACGAGATCGTAGCGGCCGGAGAGATTGGTCGAAATCTCCGAATCCTTGCCGATCTTCGCGCCCATCAGGCGGTACCATGTGCGCATATAAAGGGTTGCGAACAGCGAGGAGAGCGTCTCCAGCGTCACCTCGGTGGCGAGCGCCACCGCCCATTTGCGCAGATAGAAGCCCGACCACACCGAATAGGTCCCCTCCGAGACGCGCGGCAGCACGATCCAGCGGAAGGCCACGATGAAGGCCACGGTGACGAGCACCAGCACGAAAGCCGTCGGCCAGGCGAAGAGCGGGATGGCGGCGAGATAGAGGGCGTGATCGACATCCGTTATGCCGAGCCAATTGTCGAAACGGTCGAACACCCAAAAGGCCGGGAAGATCGGCAGCAGGCCGAGCGGCGGCAGCGCCAGCACCAGGACCGTGAACATGAAGCCCATGGCGAGCCGTTGCGGCGTCGAGGCCGTCGATTGCGGATCGAGCGTGCGGGCGTCGACATCGCCCTTGTAGCGCGCCGGCGAGCCGTCCCAAATCTCATAGGCGCCGATATGCGAGCCGGCGGGAACCGAGGTCAAATCCTCGAGCGCGCCGCCCTCGCCGATGACGACATTCTCCTCGATGACGCAGGAAGTGCCGACATAGGCGTCGGCGCCAATGTCGATCGTCCCGATGATCAGCTCATTGCCGACGACGCGGGCGTTGGCGAGCTTCAGCTTGGAGCCGAGGCTCGCGCCATCGCCAATGCTGACGAGATCGATCGCGCCGACGTCCAATTCGCCGATGATGGCGTCCTCGCCGATCTTGGCGCCGAGCGCGGAAAGATAGAGGCGCATCAAGGGCGAGCACTGGAACCATTTGGCGTGGGTGAGGCCCATGAGCCGCTGCGCCAGCCACCAGCGATAATAATAGACGCCCCATAGCGGGTAGCGCCCCGGCTTGGTGCGGCCGATGACCAGCCATTTGCCGAGGATCGACACCGCCACAGTGGCGATGTTGACGCACATATAGACGCCGAGCAGCGCCGCCACCTCCTCGAGGATATTCGCGTCCGGCGAGGTGAGCAGCTGATAGGAGACGAAGACGCCGAGCCACTGCGAGGTGACGAAGGCGAGGATGAAGGGCAGCGCCGCGGCCTGGGCGAGGCCGCAGAGGAAGCGCCGCAGCAGCGGCGGCGGCGTGAAGGAAAGATCACGCGGCGGCCCGGCGAGCGCCGCCTTGCCGTCGAGATGCGCGGCGAGGGCGCGAAGATTGCGCTCGGAATAGAGGTCCTGCAGCGTGATCGAGGCGAGATGCGCCGTCTCGCGCACCACGGAAACGAAACGCGCGGCGAGCAGCGAATGGCCGCCGAGATCGGTGAAGAAATCCGCGTCGAAGGGAATGGCGCCGGGCGGCAGCACGCGCTTGGCGGCGTCGAGCAGCGCGGCCTCGGTCTGAGTGCGCGGCTCCTCCTGCGCCTCTGTGTCGATCAGCGGGGCGGTCAGCGGCGCCCGCTTCAGCGCCTTGCGGTCCACCTTGCCGGAGGAGAGCCGCGGCAGCGAGGTCACGACCTCGAACCGGCCCGGAACCATATAGGAAGGCAGAAACTCGCGCAGCTTGGCGCGCAGGTCGCGCGGGTCCGGCGACACGGCCGTCGCGCCGACAAGAAAGGCGACGAGCTCGTCCAGCCCATTCTCATTGCGCAGAACGACGGCCGCCTGACGTATATGGTCGAGGCGCGAGAGCGCGGATTCGATCTCGCCCAGCTCGACGCGGAAGCCTCTGATCTTCACCTGATCGTCGATGCGGCCGCGAAAATGCAGATCGCCATTCTCGTCCAGAATCACGGCGTCGCCGGAGCGATAGAGGATCGGATCGGAGCCGTCCGAGGGGAAAGGATTGGCGATGAACTTCTCGGCGGTCAGCTCGTCGCGGCGCAGATACCCTTGGGCGACGCCCGGGCCGCCGATGAGCAGCTCGCCCTCCGCGCCCGGCGGCAGCAGCGACAGATTTTCATCGACGACATAGCAGCTGTAATTGGGGATCGGCTTGCCGATCGTCACCGTCTCATCGGGCCAGACCTCGGAGACGGTGGCGACGACCGTCGCCTCGGTGGGACCATAGCTGTTGAAGATGGTGCGGCCGATGCGCGCCCAGCGCGCCGCCACCGAAGGCGGGCAGGCCTCGCCGCCGAGCACGATGGTCTTGAGCGTCGCAACGTCGCGCGGCATGGCGGCGAGCAGCGTCGGCACAGTGTCGAGCACGGTGACGCCGGCTTCCTCCAGAATATCGGGCAGCGCCTCGGTCTCGCCGATGATCTGCGGCGTGGCGACGAAGAGCGACGCGCCGGCGAGATAGGGAATCCAGATTTCCTCCATGGAGAGGTCGAAGGCGACGGAAGCGCCCTGGAACACCACATCGGAGGCCGAGATTCGGTAGATCTCATTGGCCGAGCGCAGATAATGGCAGATGTTGCGCGCGGTGACGACAATGCCCTTGGGCGTTCCCGTCGAGCCGGAGGTGTAGATGAGATAGGCCGGATGATCGCCGGTAGCGCCGAGGGCGCGCGGATCGGGGCAGACGCCCCCCGCGACCGCGATCTCGGCGTCGATCAGCGTCTCCACCGAAACCACGGGGGCGGCCTTGCCGGCGAAAGCGGCGGAGGTCAGGAGCGCCTTGGCGCCGGCGTCGGCGAGGCAGACGGCGATGCGGTCGACCGGAGCGTCGGCGTCGAAGGGCAGCCAGGCGGCGCCCGTCTTGGCGATGGCGATCTGCGCGATCAGCAGCTCCGGCCCACGCGCGCCCCACAGGCCGACGACGTCGCCCGGCCCGATCTCGCGCGCTGCGAGGCCACAGGCGATGGCCGCGGCTTCCGCATCGACCTCTCGATAGGTGAAGCGCCGCTCCAAGGTCGCCATGGCCAGCGCATTGGGGCTGGCGACGACGCGGGCGGCGAAAATCTCGCAGAGCAGCTCATCGCGCTGCAGATGCGGCATGGCCGGACCGCGCAGCACGGCCCCGGTCCGGGCCGCTTCCTCGGCGATCGGCGCGCCGTCGAGGGGCGCGCTATTGGCGAAACTGGGGTTCAACTCATTCATCGCGTGACATATCCGCGGGAAATCCGCGCTCATCTAGCATGAGAGCGAAGGACGATCCTATCCCGCATCCAGGCTGAATGCGGGATGAACCCACTATGGGAGGGAATTTGTTGCCGAAAAGACCGGCCGAGCGAACGACGGGCCTTTCTGCGTCATATTCATGACGGACTGGTTACAATAAGAGATCGCCTCGGCGAACAGCCATTTACGTCTCGGCGAGAAATGGGCCGAGCCCCTCCTCCGCGCGCCACGACGGCGAAAACTTCGATTTTCATCAATTTCCATGCAGACGGCTCTCGAGCAAACCGGCGGCCTCGATCAGCGCAGGGACTGGGCGCGGCAAAGCCGGCCGCTTCGGCCGGCCGCCTCCGCCGGGTCTTCGCCCCGCGATCCTCACCATGAGTGGAAATAGGGGCGCCTCGCGATTCGACCATCCCGGCCTCCGTCGGACGGTGCGTCGCAATCCTACGCCGCCCCGGCGAAATCAAGGCGCGCCCGGCCGCTCGACATGAAAGAGGACGGGCTGCGCGCCGGCGCGCTCGAAACGCAGCGTGCCGCGCACGGTCTCGCCTTCCGCGAGCGGACCGCGCAGATCCACCAGCATAAGGTGATAGCCCTTCTCGTGGAAATCGACGACCGACTCGGCCGGCAGAGCGACGCCGTCCGCGAGCGGGCGCATGCGCCCGACGCCATCGGCGATCTTCGTCACATGCATCTCGACGCGAGCGGCGGCGTCCGCCTCCACGCCCAGCAGCCGGTCCTCCGTCTTGCCCTCGTTGCGCAAGGCCAGATAGCAGGCGCCGATCTTCACCCCTTTGGGCGGCGTCGCGCACCAGGCGCGCTCCACCTCTATCGCGGCCGCGGCCGGCGCCGCGAGCGTGGCCGTCGCGAAAAGAGCCAGCGGAAGCGAGAGCGCCCATAGAGCGCAATGCCTCCGCAACGTCCGGAATCGCTTGAACGTCCGGAATCGCTTGGAGGTCGAAAGGTCGCGCCGCCGCGGCGAGCCGATGATCATGTCTCGAGCCGATCGTTGAACTTGCCCCTCGGCGCCCCGTGCGCAACTTTTGCGCCAGCGCTGCGAGAGACACCAGAGCCGACACACATAGCGCGAAATACGCGCGCGCGGCGAGTCTGCGCGCGAATCCGCGAAATGACCGCTGCACAGTCGTATCGATTTCGCGCGCATCGCGACGATCACGATCGAACGCATGTCCGTTCACTTTCTGCACGCGACGTCCGGTCGCATGCGCAACATTCGCCTTCACGTTGACCTATATGCGCAATTGCTGTTTTCGATAAGACGACGCGGCGCCCGCAGCCGCGAGATGGAGCGCCTTGCGTGACGAAGAACGCGCCGATGACGCCGCGATCCGCCTCTCCCGACGTCGAAGCCGCGACGACCGTCGTTGCGCCGCACAGGCTCGCTCGGCTCGCGATCGACGCGGCGAACGGCCTCGCGGCTTTTTGCCGCCTCGTCCTCGGAAGCGCGCCGGCCGAGCGCGGCGAGATCATCGAGCGCGTGACGATCGAGAATGGCGTCGTCCGCGTCGCGCATTACAGTCGCGGCCGGCTCGTCGATCAGCGACGCATCAAAGCGGAGGAGCTGGTCATAGAGCGGCGCCTCGATCGCGCGCGTCGCTGCACGCATGTCGAGATCACCACGGCGGGACGCCGGCTCGAGATCGGGCGTCATTCGACGCCGGCGGAAAAGGAGAGCGCCGTCGAGAGCCTCGCCGCCGGCCTGCGCGGCATGGCGGTCGAGCCGCGCATCCGCACCACATTCGCAGAGGCGCTGCGCCGCGCGCCCGGCGCCGGCATGCGGCTCGCGGCGCGCTTTCGTCGTTTCATTCGCCGACGCGGCTCGCGCCGCTCGAGCGGCGTCTCGGTCTCCATCCCGCCCGAGAGCTCCGCTCGTCCCAGCCGCCCGGCGAGCGTCCGCGCCGCGCCGGGCGGCGAAAGGCGCATTCCCGCCGCTCTGCGCTCGCGGCGATGGTGGATCGCGACGGCAGCCGTCATCGTTCTCGCGAGCGCCGCGGCGCCGCGCGTCGCCCCGCATCGCAACGAAGCCCCGGCGCGCGCCTATGCGCCGTCCTTCCGTCTCACCGCGACCAATGGCGATATCGTCGATGAAAAGACGTTGCTCGGACGGCCCTACGCCATTTTCTTCGGCTTCACGCGATGTCCAGAAGTCTGCCCGACCACCATGCTCGAGGTCGCGCGCGCGGCCAATGAGGCGGACCCTTCCGGCGCCGGCTTCGACATTCTCTTCGCGACGCTCGATCCCGAACGCGACACACGCGAGACTCTCGCTGATTTCGTCTCCTCCTTCCCGCGACGCATCACCGCCTTGCGCGGCGGACCGGAGGAGACAGACCGCGCGGCGCAGGCGTTTCGCGTCTATCGCCGCAAGGCGCCGCTGGAGGGCGGCGATTACACGATCGATCACACGACGCTCGTCTATCTCATCGATCGCGACGGCCTCATGTCCAGCGTCGCCTCCTTCACCGAACGTGGCGACGAAGCCGCGAAAACGCTGAAAGATTTCATTCGCCGCCAAAGCGCTCCGCAGCGGCGCGGCCGCTCCCGCCGCATCATTCAGCGTGAACGAAAGCTTGCGCGAGGCTCGCGACAACATGCCGCATGCGCGACAAGGAGCGTCGCTTGACGCTTTCCTGCGCCGCTCGTACCTTCGCGTTCCGAACGCTGCAGAGCACTTTGCCTTGAAAATCCCGGGCCGGACACATTCCAGAGTCGAGCGAGCGACCCTCGGCATGGTCGCAGCGCTGCTGTTCCTACTGCAGACCGTCGGCGTCGGCTTCGCCTCGGGAGCGACCGCCAATAGCGCGCAATCCTCCGGCGTGGTCTGCGCGTCCTTCAAGGCCGACGCAGCCAAAAGCGATACCGCTCCGAGCGAGAATCATCATATCGGCCCTTGCTGCATTCTTCATTGCAGCTCGGCGATAGATGTCGAGCGCGAGATCGTCCTCGTCGTTATCCTCCCGCTCGAAATATCTTCCGACACGCCGGCGCCG
Source organism: Methylosinus sp. sav-2 (assembly GCF_004366495.1). Lineage (NCBI taxonomy): Bacteria > Pseudomonadati > Pseudomonadota > Alphaproteobacteria > Hyphomicrobiales > Methylocystaceae > Methylosinus > Methylosinus sp. sav-2. Next base: position 83,727 of record NZ_SOEJ01000002.1, on the reverse strand, counting down.
ATCTATGTCATCGACGCGGTCGCCGCCGCGCCCGAGCTGCGGCCTCTGTTTCCACGCGCGCCTCCAGCGCCTCTCGCCTGAACTCCCCCACTCTCCTTTTTGAAGATCGATGGCGGCAAAGCGCCGTCGAGGGATTCACGCGAACTGCGCCGATCATACGATCGCGCGCGCAGCTGGAGGCTATTGTCATGAGCATCGCATATTTCAGGGCCGTGAGCGTCGGCGCTCTCGGCGGTATCGCCGCTTTTCTGGCTCTCGGTCCCGCCGCTCCCTATGGCGCGCAGCTCTTCGCCGCGCTCATCGGCTGGGCCGGCTACGCGCATTTGGGCGGCAAGCTCGAAGGGCTGAAAAAATCGGTCCCGTATAATCTGCTCGGCGTCGCTCTCGCCGCTGTGGCGCTTCTCGCCGCCAACCATCTTCCCTATGGCGAGGCGATCGGCGCCCCGGCATGGACGGCGATCGCTGTGGCGGTCACGCTCGTTGCTCTCGTGCTCTCCGCCAAGCTGCCGGCGCTCGCCGAATGGCCCGTCTCGCTCGCCGCCTATGCGACGCTGCTGGCGACGACGCGCGCCGACGAGCTCGCCGCGCTCGCTCCGACCAATCCCGCTCTGCTGGCGGCCCTGTCGCTGATCGCCGGCGCGATCCTCGGCTATGCGGCGGAGCAGCTCGCCGAAGCGCTGTCGAAGCTGCCTCTGCCCGGCCAGAAAGCGCCCTCCGCCGCGCGCGGCTGACCACGCCGCCAGAAGCGCGACGTCGAATGCTCGCCCGCGCGCAGCGCGAGCGAGCGCCCTCGCATGAGCGGACACGTCGGCACGACGCGCCATGCCCTGACACGCAAAAAAATTCGGGAGGATCGCTTTTGAGCGATATGGCGATGAGATCCCCCTTGCTCGGCCATGCCGCCGCCTCTGTCATAGAGATGCGCAGCGCCGAGGAGACCGGCTTCTATGGAGTCGACCGTCCCGGCGTCGCCTGGGATTGGATGAAGCAGACGGGGCAAGCCCCCGCCGGCGCCGATTGGGTGCGCCCACAGGTCGCCGAGGCCTGGGCGCGCTGCGTGGACGACCACGCTTTGCCCCCCGGCGCAGAATTCGCCCCGCGCCAACGCCGCGACGATCGCGACGCGACGGAGCTCGACGCTTGGCGCAATTCGGTCGGCGGCGTCGCCGGCCGGCTTTCGGCGCTCGTCTACGAGCTGCGCGCGCTGCTCGACGAGACCAATGTCGCGCTGCTGCTCGCCGATCCCGCCGGCGCCCTCGTGCAGCTGCTCGACTCGGGCTCCCGCATAACGTCCGGCGCCGCGCAAATGGCGCGCATCGGCGCCGATTGGAGCGAGGCCAGCCTCGGCAATAACGGCGTCGGCACGGCGAGCCTCTTGCGCACGCCGATCGCCTTCGACGGCAAGGAGCATTTCAACGGCGCGCTGCATCGCTTCGCCACCGCCGGCTGCCCCATCACGGCGCCCGACGGCAGCCTCTGCGCGATCCTCGGCATGGTCTCCGACCGTCGCGACGCCGCCAAGCTCGCCCTCGGCTTTCTCGAGATCGCCCGCCTTCTGCTGGAGGCGAGCCTCTTCGACCGCATCGCCTCCGACGGCTATCTGCTGCGCCTGCGCGCGACCCGCGATGCGGAGCCGCGCTTCGCCGACGAGGGCCGCATCTTCATCGGCGCCGACGGAATTATTCACGGCGTCGATCGCGCCGGCGTCGAGACGCTTCGCTCCGACCATTCCGCGCTCATCGGCCAGCGCGCGGCGACTGCGCTCGGCGTCGATCCTCCCGCGCTGGTCGCGGCGCATGAGAGCGCATGTCTCATTCCCCTCAACGATCCGCGCAACCAATTTTCGGTCTTCGCCGAAGCGCATCGCTGTCCCAAGCGAGAAAGCTATTCGACGTCGCCGCGCCGCGCGCCCGACCGCGCCGACGCCGCGCCGCGCACGCCCGAGGCACGCGCCGATTGGAGCGACAATGTGCTGGAGGCGGCGCTGCGCAAAGCCTCCGGCTTGCAGGAGCGCAATATCCCGATCCTCATCACCGGCGAGTCCGGCGTCGGCAAGGATCATCTCGTGCGCCGCCTGCACGCCGGCGGTCCGCGCAAGGAGCGCCCGCTCGTCGCCATAAATTGCGCCGCCATTCCGCGCGAGCTGATCGAGAGCGAATTGTTCGGCTATGAGGGCGGCAGCTTCACCGGCGCGCGCGCCAAGGGCAAGGCCGGCAAATTCGTCGAGGCGGACAAGGGCATATTGTTCCTCGACGAGATCGGCGACATGGCCGCCGATCTGCAAGCGACGCTGCTGCGCGTGCTCGATTCGAGCGAGGTGGTGCCGATCGGCTCCAGCAAGCCGATCCGCGTCGATGTGCGCGTCGTCGCCGCCACCAATCGCAGCCTGCAGGAGATGGTGCAGAAGGGGACGTTTCGTCGCGATCTCTATTATCGGCTCAATGGCGTGCAGCTGTGGCTGCCGCCACTGCGCGAGCGGCCCGATCGGCTCGGGCTATTGGCGCAGCTGTTCCGTCTCGAGCGCGAGGCGCTGGCCGCCCCCGAGGAGCTGCGCTTCTGCGATGAGGTGTGGCGCATTTTCTTCAAGCATCCATGGCCCGGAAACATACGCGAGGCGCGCAATGTGCTGCGCTCCAGCATCGCCGTCGCCAAGGGACCGCTCATAGAGATCGACGATCTTCCGATCGACTTCATTCAAGAGCTCGACTTCGACAATCGCAACGTCGGCGGCGCGCCGCCGCCCGCCGCGATCATCGACGAAGCCGTCGAAAGCGAGGCGGGATTCGACCTCTCCGATTGGGAGGCGCGCGCCGTGCGGCACGCGCTCGCCTCCGCAAAGGGCAATATCGCCAAAGCCGCGCGCAGCCTCGGCATCACGAGAGCGACGCTCTACCACAAGATGGCGCGCTACGGCCTGCGAAGCGATCGGCGAATCGTCTGCAAGAGGTGACGCGATGAAACCGGAAGATCGCGCATTTTTAGAAGAAACGGCGCGCGCGCTCGACGCTTCCATGCGCGAGCTCGAGCAGGAGGCCGAGCGTCTGCAGGAGGTCGTCGGCGACGAGCGCGCGCAGGAGCTGCAAGCCTATCTGCGCCGTGAGTTCGAGCCTGTCGACATAGAGGAAATACGGCGCACGCTCGATTTCGACGATCGCCGCTTGATCTCCGTGTGGATACGCATCGAGCGCAATCGCGCGCGCCGCGTGGCGGCGGGACGCAGCGCCATGACGCTCAACGCCGGGCGCGAGGACATAGACATAACGGTTTTCGACAAGCCGAACAAAAAATAAAAGGAAACGCGCGCGGCGCCGCGGCGGAGCGCCGCACCAGTGGAGGATCAGAGTCGTGGCCAGAAATATTCGCTTCGGCGACCCCGTTCGCAAGCGCCTGCTCGATGGAGTCGACTTTCTCGCCGACGCTGTCGGCGTGACGCTCGGCCCCTGCGGCCGCAATGTCGTCATCGAGCATCGCGCCTCCGGCCTGCCGCCGGTCGCGACCAAGGACGGCGCCACTGTGGCGCAAGCGGTGGAAGCCGCCGGACGCACGGAGAGCGTCGGCATAAATCTCGTGCGTCAAATGGCGACGACTGTCGCCAAAGAGGCCGGCGATGGAACGACGACCTCTGTCGTGCTGACGCGCCGCGTCGCCGCCGAAACGCGCAAAGCGCTCGCCGCCGGCATGAATCCGCGTGACATTACCCTTGGCATGGAGCGCGCCGCGCGCGCTGTCGAGGCCGATCTCCTGCGCCGCGCGCGGCGTTGCAACGACCAGCGTTCGCTCGCCCATGTCGCGACGCTCGCCGCCGGCGGCGATGAAGGCATAGGCGCGATCGTCGCGCAGGCGCTAGCGCTCGCGGGCGAAGGCGGCGTCGTCGATGTCGAGCTCGGCCATGGCGTCGCCGACGACATCGAATCCGTCGAAGGCATGCGTTGGGAACAGGGCTATCGCTCGCCCTATTTCATGACCGACAGCGCGCGCAAAGTCGCCGAGCTCGAGAACCCTTACATTCTCGTCTATGATCGCGTCATCAACGAATTTTCCGAGCTGGTGCCTGCGCTGGAGCTGGTGCGTCGAAGCGGCGGCAGCCTGCTCGTCGTCGCCGAAAACATAATGGAGGAAGCGCTTCCCGGACTCTTGCTCAATCACATTCGCAAGAATCTCTGCTCCATCGCCGTGAAGGGGCCGGGCTATGGCGACAGCCGCTATGAATATCTTCTCGATCTCGCCGCGATCACCGGCGGCCGCGCGATCATGGAAGCCTTCGGCGAAGATATTTCCAATGTCACGATGGAGCATCTCGGCCGCGCGCGACGCGTCGTCGTGCGCGAGGACGACACGCTCGTCATCGGCGGCGAAGGCGATCCGAACGTCATCGCCGATCGTCTCGCCTCGGCGAAACGTCAGGCCGATTGGATCGTCGAAGGCGACGCCTCCAAAGGCTCGCCGAGCGGCAAGCGTCATGAGCTGGAAAATCTGCAGACGCGCATAAAAGCCTTGTCGGGCAGGATGGCGACGATACGCGCCGGCGGCTTGTCCGACGTTCTCATCAAGGAGCGCATGCAGAGAATCGAGAACGCGCTCAATTCCGCGCGCGCCGCGCAAAGCGATGGCGTCGTCGCCGGCGGCGGCGTCGGGCTCTATCGCGCGCGCGCCGCTCTCGCAGAGCTGCGTGGTGAAAATCTCGATCAGAGCCACGGCGTCGCCATCGTGCGCGCGGCGCTCGACGAGCCGATCAGGCGCATAGCGGCGAACGCCGGCGTCGACGCCGATGAATTCTTGTTCGAGCTGCGGCGATCCAATGATGATTTCTGGGGAATGGATATGCGCAGCGGCGCCTGCGGCGATCTCTTCGCCGCAGGCGTCATCGATCCCGTGCGCGTCACGCGTCTCGCATTGCGCAATGCAGTCGCGACAGCGGCGTCGCTGATGACGGTGGAATGCGCTGTGACTCATATTCCGGTGAGCGATCCGACATTCGGATTCGATGCGCGCCGCGCAGCCGAAACGCGCGAAGATCCGCGCGCCTGAATGCGCGCTCGATCGCCGCGATCTCTTTAACGATCGCGGCGATCGAAACAGGCGATGAAATTCGTGCGTATGCTAATTTGACAGCTGTATCGAGCGACGCCTTCGAATATCGCCGCGCTCACGTCATATGACTTTCACGATCCTTTCGAATCCCTTGCAAACGCTACGATTCAGCAAAATCACCATCAGTGGCACAGGGCTTGCCATAACAATAAATGTCGTCGCTTTCGCAATAGATGAATTGCCGACGACATCGACATTTTCCACTTCGAAAGTTTGGAAAGCGGCGCACACATTCGGATTTGTCGACCGTCAATAAGGCGGCGAATCCGAGAAACAAAAAGTCTGTGAGGAGGAAAAGCATGGCGATCAGTCTCGCGACAAAAGCGGCGACCGATGCTCTGAAGGTCAACCGCGCTCCGGTCGGCGTCGAGCCGCAGGAGGTTCACAAGTGGCTGCAGAGCTTCAACTGGGACTTCAAGGAAAACCGCACCAAATACGCCACCAAATATCACATGGCGAACCAGACCAAGGAGCAGTTCAAGGTCATCGCCAAGGAATACGCCCGCATGGAGGCGGCCAAGGACGAGCGCCAGTTCGGCACTCTGCTCGATGGTCTGACCCGTCTCGGCGCCGGCAACAAGGTGCATCCCCGCTGGGGCGAGACCATGAAGGTGATCTCGAACTTCCTCGAGGTCGGCGAGTATAACGCCATCGCCGCTTCGGCCATGCTGTGGGACAGCGCCACCGCCGCCGAGCAGAAGAACGGCTATCTCGCTCAGGTGCTCGACGAAATTCGTCACACGCATCAGTGCGCTTTCATCAACCACTATTACTCCAAGCATTATCACGATCCGGCCGGCCACAATGACGCCCGTCGCACCCGCGCGATCGGCCCGCTGTGGAAGGGCATGAAGCGCGTCTTCGCCGACGGCTTCATCTCCGGCGACGCCGTGGAATGCTCGGTCAATCTGCAGCTGGTCGGCGAAGCCTGCTTCACCAATCCGCTGATCGTCGCCGTCACCGAATGGGCCTCGGCCAATGGCGACGAGATCACGCCGACGGTCTTCCTGTCGGTGGAGACCGACGAGCTGCGCCATATGGCGAACGGCTATCAGACGGTGGTGTCCATCGCCAATGATCCGGCGGCGGCGAAATATCTCAACACCGATCTGAACAACGCCTTCTGGACGCAGCAGAAGTATTTCACGCCTGCTCTCGGCTATCTGTTCGAGTATGGCTCCAAGTTCAAGGTCGAGCCGTGGGTGAAGACCTGGAACCGTTGGGTCTACGAGGATTGGGGTGGAATCTGGATCGGTCGCCTCGGCAAGTATGGCGTGGAGAGCCCCCGCTCGCTGCGCGACGCCAAGACGGACGCCTATTGGGCCCATCACGATCTCGCCCTCGCTGCTTACGCGCTGTGGCCGCTCGGCTTCGCGCGTCTGGCTCTGCCGGACGAGGAGGATCAGGAGTGGTTCGAGGCGAACTACCCGGGTTGGGCCGATCACTACGGCAAGATCTACAATGAGTGGAAGAAGCTCGGCTACGAGGATCCCAAGAGCGGGTTCATCCCCTACGCCTGGCTGCTGCAGAACGGTCACGACGTCTACATCGACCGCGTCTCGCAGGTGCCGTTCATTCCGTCGCTCGCCAAGGGCTCCGGCTCGCTGCGCGTGCACGAGTACAACGGCAAGAAGCATTCGCTCACGGATGATTGGGGTGAGCGTATGTGGCTGTCGGAGCCGGAGCGCTACGAGTGCCACAGCATCTTCGAGCAGTATGAGGGCCGCGAATTGTCCGAGGTGATCGCCGAGGGTCATGGCGTTCGCTCCGACGGCAAGACGCTGATCGCCCAGCCTCACGTGCGCGGCGACAACCTCTGGACGCTCGAGGACATCAAGCGCGCGGGCTGCGTCTTCCCCGATCCGCTCGCCAAATTCTGATCTGCAATCGGCGCCTCTCGCGTCGAATTGTAACGGGCTCCCGGCGCGCTTCGCGCGCGCCGGGTCCTCGGCGGGCGACGTGCGTCCGTCGACAAGCACGAACCACGAAAAATCCCTTAGGTGGAGGACGTCTGAAATGTCACAGCCTCAGAGCTCTCAGGTTACGAAGCGAGGTCTCACCGACCCGGAACGCGCCGCGATCATCGCCGCCGCGATTCCGGATCACGCGCTCGACACGCAGCGCAAATATCACTACTTCATCCAGCCGCGCTGGAAGCGCCTGTCGGAATATGAGCAGCTGTCCTGCTATGCGCAGCCCAATCCTGACTGGATCGCCGGCGGCCTCGATTGGGGCGATTGGACTCAGAAGTTCCACGGCGGCCGTCCGTCCTGGGGCAATGAGAGCACCGAGCTGCGCACGACCGACTGGTATCGCCATCGCGATCCGGCCCGTCGCTGGCACGCTCCTTATGTGAAGGACAAGTCGGAAGAGGCGCGCTACACGCAGCGCTTCCTGGCGGCTTATTCTTCCGAGGGCTCGATCCGCACCGTCGACGCTTATTGGCGCGATGAGATCCTCAACAAATATTACGGCGCGCTGCTCTACAACGAATATGGCCTGTTCAACGCCCATTCGTCGGTCGGCCGCGACTCGCTCTCGGACACGATCCGCCAGTCGGCCATCTTCGCGGCTCTCGACAAGGTGGACAATGCGCAGATGATCCAGATGGAGCGTCTGTTCATCGCCAAGCTCGTGCCCGGCTTCGACGCTTCGACGGACGTGCCGAAGAAGATCTGGACCACCGATCCGATCTACGCCGGCGCGCGCGGCGCGGTGGAAGAGATCTGGCAGGGCATTCAGGATTGGAACGAGATCCTCTGGGCGGGTCACGCCGTCTATGACGCGACCTTCGGCCAGTTCGCCCGTCGCGAGTTCTTCCAGCGACTGGCGACGGTCTATGGCGACACGCTGACGCCCTTCTTCACGGCGCAGTCGCAGACCTATTTCCAGATCACGCGCGGAGCGATCGAAGATCTCTTCGTCTACAGCCTGGCGAATGATCCGGAGTTCGGCGCGCATAACCGCACCTTCCTCAACGCCTGGACCGAGCATTATCTCGCGCGTTCCGTCACGGCGCTGAAGGATTTCGTCGGCATCTACGCCAAGGTCGAGAAGGTCGCGGGCGCGACGGATCGCGCGGGCGTCTCGGAAGCGCTGCAGCGCGTCTTCGGCGATTGGAAGGTCGATTACGCCGACAAGATCGGCTTCAAGATCGACGTGGACCAGAAGGTCGACGCCGTTCTCGCCGGCTACAAGAACTAAAGGAAACGCACCTATGTCCAGCGCACATAACAATTACAACGCCGGCATCATGCAGAAGTCCGGCAAGGCCTTCGCGGACGAGTTCTTCGCCGAGGAGAATCAGGTCGTCCACGAGTCCAACGCCGTGGTTCTGGTGCTGATGAAGAGCGACGAGATCGACGCCATCATCGAGGATATCATCCTCAAAGGCGGCAAGGCGAAGAATCCGTCGATCGTCGTCGAGGACAAGGCGGGCTTCTGGTGGATCAAGGCCGATGGCGCGATCGAGATCGACGCCGCCGAAGCCGCCGATCTGCTCGGCAAGCCATTCTCGGTCTACGACCTTCTCATCAATGTGTCGTCGACCGTCGGCCGCGCCTACACGCTCGGCACGAAATTCACCATCACCTCGGAGCTCATGGGCCTCGATCGCGCCCTGACCGATATTTGATCGGCTGACGATAAGGATTGCCACAATGGCGAAGAGAGAACCGATCCACGAGAACTCCACTCGCACCGAGTGGGAAGGAAAGATCGCCAAGCTGAACAGTGTGGACCAGGCGACGAAGTTCATTCAGGACTTCCGCGTCGCCAATTCCTCGCCGTTCCGCAAGAGCTACGATCTCGACGTCGATTATCAATATATCGAGCGCAAGATCGAGGAGCGTCTCTCGGTGCTCAAGACCGAGAAGCTCTCCGTCGCGGATCTCGTCACCAAGGCGACGACCGGCGAGGACGCCGCTGCGGTGGAAGCGACCTGGATCGCCAAGATGAAGGCCGCCGAGAGCAAATATGCGGCGGAGCGCATTCATGTCGAGTTCCGCCAGCTCTACAAGCCGCCGGTTCTGCCGGTGAATGTGTTCCTGCGCACCGATGCGGCGCTCGGCACCATTCTCATGGAGCTGCGCAACACCGACTATTACGCGACTCCTCTCGAGGGTCTGCGCAAGGAGCGCGGCGTCAAGGTCCTGCATCTGCAGGCCTGACGGCTTCCTTCACAAAGCAGAGATCGAACGTTCGGGCGGCCCTCCGCCCGAACGCCTTCGCGACAATGGAGAGAAGGCCATGGCGCAGTGCGCGGAACAAGCGGCGGAAGAGCAGCGGATTCTGATTCACGCAGATTCACGCTACGCCGCCTATACGATGGACCTCGATTACATGTGGCGCTGGGAGATTTTGCGCGACGGCGAGTTCGTCCAGGAAGGCTGCTCGCTGTCGTTGGATTCGGCGCGTGAGGCGGTCTCCCATGTGCTCCGCTTCTTCCAGCGGCAGGACGAGGCGGCGGCGCGGCCCGGCGACAATAGCGCGGAGATCAAGCGTCTGCTGCAGTCGCTCGGCACGCCGATCCCGATCGATGATCGCAACGAGACAACGAAAAACGAGCTGGCGCAGCCAGAGTAGCAAGGGCGGAAGACGTATGTATCAGATCGTCATCGAGACAGAGGACGGAGAAACCTGCTCCTTCGAATGCGGACCGAGCGAGGACGTCATTTCGGCAGGGCTTCGTCAAAGCGTGATTCTTCTTTCTTCCTGCCGCGCCGGCGGCTGCGCGACCTGTAAGGCCGATTGCACGGATGGCGATTACGAGCTCATCGACGTCAAGGTGCAGGCGCTGCCGCCGGACGAGGAGGAGGACGGCAAGGTTCTTTTGTGCCGCACCTTCCCGCGCAGCGATCTGCATCTGATCGTGCCTTACACCTATGATCGCATCTCCTTCGAGGCGATCCAGACCAATTGGCTGGCCGAGATCGTCGAATGCGATCGCGTGTCGTCAAATGTCGTGCGGCTCGTGCTGCAGCCTTTGACCGCCGATGGCGCGGCGCCGATCGCGCTGAACTTTGCGCCCGGGCAATTCGTCGACATAGAAATTCCGGGCACGCACACGCGCCGCTCCTATTCCATGGCTTCGGTCGCGGAAGATGGTCGGCTCGAATTCTTCATTCGCCTGCTGCCGGACGGCGCCTTCTCGAAATTCCTGCAGACGCAGGCCAAGGTCGGCCTGCGCGTCGCGCTGCGCGGACCGGCGGGCTCCTTCATGCTGCACAAGAGCGAGCGGCCGCGCTTCTTCGTCGCCGGCGGCACGGGACTGTCGCCGGTGCTGTCGATGATCCGGCAGCTGAAGAAGGAGAGCGACCAGCAACCGGCGACCTTGTTCTTCGGCGTCACCAATTATGAGGAGCTCTTCTATGTCGAGGAGCTGAAGGCGCTGCAGAACGCCATGCCCAGCCTCGATGTGCAGGTCGCGGTCGTCAATGCGAGCGAGGCGAATGGCGTCGCCAAGGGAACGGTCATCGATCTCATGCGCGCCGAGCTCGAGAAGCTGCGCGGCAAGCCGGACATTTATCTGTGCGGCCCGCCCGGCATGATCGAGGCGGCCTTCGACGCCGCGGCGACGGCGGGCGTGCCCAAGGAGCAGGTCTACCTCGAGAAATTCCTGGCGAGCGGCTGAGCCGCCGCCGAACGATCTTCGCTCGGCCGCGCTCGCCGGGCGGGGCTCCCGACTTTTCTGCCCGGGGCGACTCGGGCAGTTTTTTGTTCGCGCTCGCCAGAGCGCTATCCGATCCAATTGGATCGGATAGCGCTCTGGCTTCTCTCGTTGGGCGCGAATTCTGATCGATCGAACGATTCCGTTCGATCGGAAAGCGCGCTAAAGTTTGAATCCGCTGGGGCGCGGGAGTAGAACAGCCGCGCCGGCCCAATGCGCCGGGAACAGCGGAGCCCGTCTTGTCCCATTCCGTCACCGAGGCCATAGAGGCGATCGGGCGCGGCGAGATCGTCGTCGTAACCGATGACGACGACCGCGAGAACGAGGGCGACCTCATCATCGCCGCCTCGCTCTGCACGCCTGAAAAAATGGCCTTCATCATCCGCCATTGCTGCGGCATCGTCTGCGCGCCGCTGACGCTGGAGGAGGCGCGGCGGCTGCATCTCGCGCCCATGGTCGCCGCCAATGACGCGCCGCTCGGCACCGCCTTCACCGTCAGCGTGGACGCGCGCGAGGGGCTCACCACCGGCATTTCCGCCGAGCAGCGCTGCAATACGGTGCGCGCGCTCGCCAATGGCAATCGCGGCCCGCATGATTTCGTGCGGCCCGGCCATGTCTTCCCGCTCATCGCCAAGGACGGCGGCGTGCTGATGCGCTCCGGCCATACGGAGGCGGCCGTCGATCTCTGCCGTCTCGCCGGCCTGCCGCCGGTGGGCGTCATTTGCGAGCTCGCCAATGACGACGGCACGGTGATGGCCGGCAAGCAGATCGTCGATTTCGCCGCGGCCCATGGGCTGAAGATGATCTCCACCGCCGATCTCATCGCCCATCGCCAGGCGCGCGAGAAGCTGGTGGAGCGCGTCGCCAGCTTTCCGGTCAAAACCTTCGCCGGCGAGGCCACCTGCTACGCCTATGTCAGCGCCTTCGATCCGGTGCAGCATTTCGCCTTCGTCGTCGGGCAGATCGGCGACGGCAAAGGCGTGCCGGCGCGGCTGCATCGCGCCGATATCATCGCCGACGTGTTCGGCGGCGCGGATGCGATCCGCCGCACCATGGAGCGTTTCGCGGCGGAAGGACGCGGCGTGCTGGTCTATCTGCGCGACGGCGCCGCCGGCGTTCCGGTCAATCCGGTCGTCTCGGACAGCAGCTCGGAGGAGGCGCGCACGGCGCAATGGCTGGACGTCGGCCTCGGCGCGCAGATTTTGAAGGATCTGGGCGTCACCTCGATCCGCTTGCGCACCTCTAAGCCCAAGCCGCGCACCTATGTGGGCCTCTCGGGCTTCGGCATAGAGATCGTGGCGGTGGAGCCGCTGGACTGACGGAAAAACCCCTCTCCCCACTCGCGGGGAGAGGGAGAAGAAAGCCCTCAGATCACCACGACATTCGCGCCGACCTTGACGCGGCTGTAGAGGTCGATCGCGTCTATGTCGCGCATGCGGATGCAGCCGGAGGAGACGCTCTGGCCGATCTTCTCCGGCTCATTGGTGCCGTGAATGCGGTAGAGCGTGTCCTTGCCATTCTCGAAGAGATAGAGAGCGCGGGCGCCGAGCGGATTGTCCGGGCCGCCGGGCAGGCCGCCGGCGTCCGCCGTCGGCTGCAGATGCGGCCAACGCTCCAGCATGTCCTTGGGCGGAATCCAGCGCGGCCATTCCTGCATGCCGCCGATCACAGCGCGGCCGGTCCAGCCATAGGCTTCCTGCCCGGTGGCGACGCCATAGCGGATCGCCTTGCCGTTCGCCTCCACGAGATAGAGGAATTTATTCTTCGTATCGACGACGATGGACCCCGGCGCCTCGCTCGTCTTGAAGTCCACGAGATATCGCTCATAGGCCGCGCCGACATCCGCCGTGGGCACCAGAGCCATGAATTGTGCGTCGCGTCCGCTGAGCTGCGGATCTGGCAAGCGCGGCCCGAACGCGGCGTTACAGCCAGCGAGCGAGACAGCGAGAACGACCGCGACGAAACCCTGCCTCGAATCCATGAACGCGCCCTTTCTCAACGCCCGAAGCATCTATTTAGGAATTTGCTTACCATAAACTTACTGAACGGAAACATCGGTTCGCAATAATTCCCGACCTGTTGCCGCAACGCAACGGCGGCGGACGGTCCGATGCGCTTTTTTGAGAATTTTTCCGGCGCCCTCCCGGCGCGGCGGCGTGCTACAAGGGCGCCGACTTCTTTGGCAAGGCGACTTCTTTAGCGAGAGTCGAGAGCGGCTGGCCATGACGAGGACCCTGTTCTTCACACATGAGAGCGGCCTCGCGCATAATATGGGCGCGGGCCATCCCGAGCAGCCCGAGCGGCTGCGCGCCATAGAGCGCGAGCTCGAGGCCGAGCGGTTCCAGCATCTCATCCGCGTCTCGGCGCCCGCCGCCCAGCGCGCGGCCCTGCTGCGCGTCCATCCCGAGAGCCATTTGCGCGCGATCGAGAAAGCCGCGCCGCGCGAGGGGCTCGTCGCGCTCGATCCCGACACGCTGATGTGTCCCGATTCGCTCGAGGCGGCGTTTCATGCGGCCGGCGGCGCGACTGCGGCCGTGGACGAAGTGATGAAAGGGGCGGCGGACAGCGCCTTCGTCTGCGTGCGCCCGCCCGGCCATCACGCCGGGCCGACCACGCCCATGGGCTTCTGCATTTTCAACAATGTCGCCATCGCCGCGCGCCATGCGATCGCCGCCCATGCCGCGGAGCGCGTCGCCATCGTCGATTTCGACGTTCATCACGGCAATGGGACGCAGGAAGTGTTCTGGGCGGATCGGCAGGTTCTGTTCTGCTCCACCCATCAGGCGCCTTATTATCCCGGCACGGGGGCGACGAGCGAGACCGGCGAGTTCGACCAGATCGTCAACGCCCCGCTCTTCGCGGGGGCGACGGGCGATGATTTCGTCGAGGCGCTGACGACGCGCATCCTGCCGCGGCTCAAAGATTTCGCGCCCGATCTGGTGCTGATCTCGGCCGGCTTCGACGGCCACAGGGACGATCCGCTCGGCGGCCTGCGCTTTACCGAGCGCGACTATAGCGAGGCGACCAAGCGCATCATCGACGCCTCGCTACGTAGCGCCGATGGGCGCGTCGTCTCTCTGCTCGAGGGCGGCTACGACCTCACGGCGCTCGGCCGCTCGGCGGCGGCGCATATTCTGGCGCTGATGGGCGCCTGAGAAACGAAAAACGCGCCGCTCGAGGGCGACGCGTCGGTAAATTCAGGGCGAAGCGGGCGGTTCGTCAGCCCTGGCGGGCCTTGAAGCGCTTCTGCACCTTATTGATGACATAGACGCGGCCTTTGCGGCGCACGAGCTGGTTGTCGCGGTGACGCGCACGTAGAGACTTCAGCGAATTGCGGACTTTCATCGGTCGATCCCCGGGCAAAATTACATGTAGCCGGGATCACCGCCCAGCGCCTCGTGGGCGCAGCCTATGCCCGATTTCGGCTCCGCGATCAAGCCCTCCGCGCCTATTCGTCGCGCGCCGCAGCGCAGCAGATTGACAATGGCCGAGCTCCCGGCGCATTATCGACGTTATGTTATAACATATGCTCTCGGGGACGAGATACATGGAAAACTCTTCTATCCGCCTCACTCTATCGGGCGGAATTCTCTTGGCGGCGCTCGGCTCCGGCCCGGCGGGCGCGCAGGAGACGCTTCCCGAGATCGACATCGCCGCGCCGAGCCCGATTCGGCGCGCGCCGACGACGGCGCAGCCCGCCGCGCCAGAGACGCGAGGCGTTCTCCCCATAGTCGCGGATCAATTCGCCACTGTGACGGTCGTCGATTCGGACGAGATTCGCCGCTCCGGCGGCGCGACGCTCGGCGATCTCCTCTTCGACAAGCCGGGCATCACCGGCTCCAGCTTCGCGCCCGGCGCCGCCAGCCGGCCGATCGTGCGCGGCCTCGACGCGCATCGCGTCCGCATTCAAGAGAACGGCCTCGGCTCCAGCGGCGTCTCCGAGCTCGGCGAGGATCATGGCGTGCCGCTCGATCCGCTCGGCGCCGATCGCGTCGAGGTGGTGCGCGGCCCGGCCACATTACGCTGGGGCTCGCAGGCGATCGGCGGCGTCGTCAACGCCACCAACAACCGCATTCCCGAGGCCCTGCCCTGCCGCGGCGACGAGACTCTCCCCGGCCCCTGCACGCGGCTGGAGACGCGCAGCGCGGTCTCGACGGTCGACGCCGGGCTGGAACAGGCGGCGCTGGTCGACGTCGGCCAGGGCAATTTTGCTCTGCACGCCGACGCCCACGGCCGCCGCACGAGCAATTACGCAATTCCCTCCTACCCTTATCTCGCGCCGACCGATCCGGCGCCGCTGGTCTTCGGACGCCAGCCCAATTCCTTCATGCGCTCCGGCGGCTGGTCGGCCGGCGGCTCCTACATCTTCGATCGCGGCTTTTTCGGCGCCTCGGTCACGCAATTCGAGAGCGTCTATCGCATCCCCGGCATGGATTCGACGGAGAGCCGCACGCGCATCCAGCTGCGGCAGACGAAAGTGGCGGTGAAAGGCGAATATCGGCCGCCCGCCTCCTTCATCGAGGCCATTCGCCTCTGGGCCGGCGCGAGCGATTACAATCATCACGAAATCGGTCTCGAGGGCGGCGCCGAGGGCATACAGCAGACCTTCACCAATCAGGAGCAGGAGGCGCGGATCGAGGCGCAGCTCGCGCCCTTCGATCTGCGCTTCGCCAAGCTCACCACCGCATTCGGCGTGCAGGGCGCGCATCAGCGGCTCACCGCGCCCGGCGCCGGCGGCAATCTGTTCGATCCCACCGACTCGCACAGCATCGCCTTCTATCTGTTCAACGAATTCCAGCTCACCCAAGCGCTGCGCCTGCAGGTCGCCGGCCGCATCGAGAGCGTCGAGACCACGGGCCAGACGCCCGATCTCTTCCTCGATCCGACGACCTCCTTCCAATATGATCGGCATTTCACGCCCAAGAGCATCGCCGTCGGCCTGCTGCACGATCTGCCTTTCGACACAGTCGGGAGCGTGACGGCGCAGCATGTCGAGCGCGCGCCGCGGGGGCCGGAATTGTTCTCGCACGGCGTCCATGACGCGACGGGAACTTTCGACATCGGCAATCCGCTGCTCGGAATAGAAGCGGCGAACACGGTGGAGGTCGGCCTGCGCCGCGCCAAAGGGCCTTTCCGCTTCGAGGCAACGTTTTTCTACACGCATTTCGACGGCTTCATCTATCGCCGCCTCTCCGGCGAGACTTGCGCGGATGATTTCGACAGCTGCTCGCCGGCCGGCGCCGGCGGCCCTCTCAATCAGGCGCTCTATTCGCAGCGCGACGCCAATTTCCGCGGCGGCGAATTCCAGAGCCAATGGGACGCGCTGCAGATCGCCGGCGGAATCCTCGGCGTCGAAAATAAATTCGATGTGGTGCGCGCGACATTCTCGGATGGGACGAATGTGCCGCGCATTCCGCCCGTGCGCGCGGGCGGCGGCGTTTTCTGGCGCGACTCCAATTGGCTGGCGCGCGTCAGCTATCTGCACGCTTTCGCGCAAAACAACGTAGCGACGATCGCCGAGACGCCGACCAAGGGCTATAATCTGCTGAAAGCCGAGATCAGCTATAGGGTCACGCTGCCCAAGGGCGAGTTCCCCGCGCGCGAGATGAGCGTCGGAATCGTCGGCGACAATCTTCTGAACGCCGACATACGCAACAGCGTCTCCTATAAGAAGGACGAGGTTCCGATGCCCGGCGCCAATGTGCGGCTGTTCGCGAATTTCGTGTTCTAGCCGGCGCTCTCTCGAGCTCTGCTCGCGAGGTCTCGGCGCGGAGGCGAGAGCTGCGCGACCTCGCGGACAAATTTTTCGCTTTCCTTCTTCCCAGCCGATACGGCCTTCCTACTGTAAGCCGTCTCTTCACTCTTGCGCTCGCTCGGACCTCGGCGTCGACGAAAGCGAATGCCCGAGCGAAAGGAGACAGCCATGAACAAGCGGAACATTCTCGCTCTGGCGACGACGATGGCGCTCGCGGCGAGCCCGGCTCTTCTCTTTTCAGACGCCGCGCATGGCTTCAACGGACACGGCGGAGGCGGAGGAGGACATGGCGGCGGCGGCTTTGGACATGGCGGAGGAGGGGGCGGACACGGTGGAGGCGGCTTTGGACACGGCGGCGGTGGCTGGGGCCACGGCGGCGGGGGCCATGGCGGAGGAGGCTGGGCTCATGGCGGCGGGGGCGGCTGGGGACAACCGCACTACTACAGCGGCCGCAGCAGCTATAGCCGTTGCTATCGATGGTCGCCGCGCCGTGGCGGCTGGGTGAATGTCTGCGCCCGCCCCTATTATAATTGGTGAGGGCTAAGCGGCTTCGCTTCGACAGGCGCGCGCGCCGAGGCGCCGCGCCACGCCGCCGATGAGCGCGCGCGCTTCCGCGAGATCGAAGGCGAGAGCGATCGGCGCATAGGCGGCGACGCCAGCGCCCACCAATAGGATGAGCGCGAGCGCCGGCGGCAGCGCCGAGACCTTCGCCGAAAGCATGTGGACTGTGGCCGCCATCACCGCCGTCGCAGCGCCGACGAGCGCGAGCCGGCCGAACGGCAGCGGCATGGCGAAAGCGGCGCGGCTCAGCGCATAGGCTTGCGCGCAGCCGAAGATTTCGGCTGCGAGCCGCCCCCACACCGCGCCGGCGAGGCCGAAGCGATAGATCAGCAGCGCCGAGACGATGAGATTGAAGGCGAGGATCGAGCCCGTATTGATCAGATAGAAGCTGTTGCGGTTGGAGAGCAGAAAGCTCGTATGCAGATATTGCTGCGTCAGAATCTGGAACACCACCGCCATCGCCAGAATGGGCATGGCCCAGCTCCCGGTCTCGCGAAACTCTGGCCCGAGCACGAGATCGGCGATCTGCGGCGAGACGAGCGCGAAGCCGACGCAGGCCGGCAGCGCCACGGCGAGCAGCAGCTCCATTGATTTCTCGAGATGGCGACGCGCCTCCGCCTCGCCACGCTCGGCCAGCAGCCGCACGGCCATGGGGACGAAGGCGGTAGAAACGCTGATCGCCGGAATGATGAGCGCCTGCCGCACGAGATCGACGCTGGCGCCGTACCGGCCGGCGTCGGCAATGCCGGAAAGCTCGGCGAGCAGAAAGCGATCGGCGACGCTCGCCAGCGCCATCAGCGACATGGAGAAGGTGAAAGGCAGGCCGGCCTTGGCCATCTCGACGAGGCGCGCGCGATCGAGCTTCGGCCGGGCGTCGCCCCAGGAAGCGCGCCAGAACAGCGCCGTCGCCGCGACCAGCGCAATGGAAGATGAGACCAGCAGCGCCGCTCCGCTGGCGCTCGCGAAAGCGACAGCGACGCCGAGCGCTGAGACCAGCAGCGCGCGATAGACCGTGCCGCGCAGATAATCGACCGCCTTCTGCGCCGCGCGCAGCGATTCCTGGCTCGTCTCATAGAGAGTGACGGCGAAGGCCAGCATAACGGCGGCCGCCGAGACCGGCGCGGCGAGGCCCGTCATCC
Source organism: Methylosinus sp. sav-2 (assembly GCF_004366495.1). Classification (NCBI taxonomy): domain Bacteria; kingdom Pseudomonadati; phylum Pseudomonadota; class Alphaproteobacteria; order Hyphomicrobiales; family Methylocystaceae; genus Methylosinus; species Methylosinus sp. sav-2. Next base: position 65,513 of record NZ_SOEJ01000002.1, on the reverse strand, counting down.
GCGCCACGAAAAAGAACAAGGGAGCGGCCGGCGCGAGCAACGCCATTGCGGCGAGGATCGCGCCGCGAATATCGGCGCCGTCGCCCTTCGCCTGCTCGCGCAATATGGCGAGCTTCAACGCGCTCGAGAGCAGAGTGGCGAGAAGCGTGGCGAAGGCGAAGCCCAGCAGATAATCGCCATAGGCCGCGACGGCGAAGACGCGCGTGAACACGATCGTGTTGAGCAGGCCGAAGATTGCGGAGAACACATTGGCCGCGAAATAGACGACGGTCTGCCTGGCGAGCATGGGCGCTGCTGTCCTTGTCCTTTAGCGGGGAGCCGCTGCGCCATTCTGGGACGCACATTCGGCCGGCGTGCAAAAATCTCGAAGATTCATGCCAGCGGGCGGCGGGATGCGCGCTGGCATGGTTTCTTCTTCTTTACGGCGGGCTGGCGTTTTTTGCGCCGATTTGAAACCGAGTCGAAAGCCTGAGCTCGAGAAGAGATCGCGGCCCCCGGAACAAAGCCTTAAACTGAGCGTGGTGTGATTATGCGTGAGCGTGAGCGAGTCGAGGATATGAATTCCACTCCGGTGACGATCGGCGAGAGCTTCGGCTGGCTGCATCACGCGGACGGCGACCGCGGCGTCGTCATGTGCGCCTCCATCGGCTATGAAGGTCTCTGCGCGCATCAGTCCTGGCGTGTGCTCGCCGATCGTCTGGCGGCGGCGGGCCTCCCCACTCTGCGCTTCGATTATCCGGGCGAGGGCGATTCCCTCGGCGATCCTGCCGATCCGGCGATCGTCGACGCCTGGCGCGAGCAGATTCGCTTAGCTGTGCGCTGGATGCGCGAGGTGATCGGCGTGCGCGAGGTGGCGCTGGTCGGCCTGCGTCTCGGCGCGACGCTCGCGGCCGAGGTCGGCGGCGTCGAGCGCCTGGCGCAGATCGCGCCCGTGGTGAAGGGCTCCTCCTATCTGCGCGAGCTCAAGATGATGGCGCGCGTTCTGGCGGCGAGCGGCGCGACGCCGGAGGCGAGCATCGCCGCGGCGACGAGCGGCGACGATATTCATCTCGAAGGATTCACAATCAACCAGCCCATGGCGGCGGCGGTGAAGCGCATCGATCTGACGCGGCTCGAGGCAGCGCCGGCCCAGCGCGTGCTGGTGCTGCACGATCCGGCGACGAAGCCGGCGCCGGACTATCTGCAGCGGCTCCAATCGCTCGGCGCCGCTGTCGAGACGCGCGCGCTGCTCGACTATCGCGCGCTGACGCCGGCGCCCATGCCGGCGCCGCCGCCGCTCGAGGATCTCGACGCCGTCGTCGCCTTCGCCAGCGAGGGCGCTGGCGCGGCGCTGACCGCTCGGCCGCCGCAAGGCGCGCTCGCCACAGAGCATTTCATCGAGCGGGGCGTCGTGTTCGGCGAGCATCGACAGCTCGCCGGCGTGCTGTGCCTGCCGCGCGGCAAGCCCAAGATGACCGTGCTGATGCTCGACACCGGCGCCAATCACCATATCGGCTGCGGCCGCTCCACTGTCGATTTCGCCCGCGCTCTGACGCGTCTCGGCTTCGCCTCGCTGCGCATGGACACGCTCGGCATAGGCGATTCCGCCGTCGTCGAAAACGGGCCGCGCGCCGCTCTCTATGACGCGGCGCGCGCGGAGGATGTCTCGGCCGCGCTGGACTTTCTCGAAATGCGCGGGCTCGAGAATGTGACGCTCTATGGCGTGTGCAGCGGCGCGGCGCTCGCGCTCTACGCCGCCCTCGCCGATGCGCGCGTGAAGACCCTCGCGCTCGCCAATCTCCAGGTCTTCGGCAAGGTCGAGGACGAAGAGCGCGAGAAGCTGCTCGAGATGGGCTTTGCGGCGACACACACATACGTCAGCAAGGCGATGAGCGCCCGCGCTTGGGCGCGCGTCGCCAATGGCGAGGTGTCGCTCGGCAAGCTCGTCGATATCGCTTCCGCTCTGCTCCGCCGCAAGGCTTCGGCCCTGGCTGGAGCGCTCGCGCAACGCCTCGGCCTCGCGCATGGCAAGGCGCGCGAGGCGCGAGCCAATTTCTCGAAGCTGGCGGCGCGCGGCGTTCGCATCCTCATGCTGCATGGCGACCATGACGTCGGCAGAGAGGTGATGGACGTCTGCTTCGGGCCGGACGCGCGTTTCCTGAGACATCTCCCCAATGTCGAGATCGACGTCATCGACGGCGCCGATCACGCGCTCTCTTCCGCGCTCTCGCGAGAGGCGCTGCTGGAGAAGATGAGTTTTTTTCTCCAGGCGGCCGCCCGCGACGCGGATCCCGGCCGCGACAATCACAGAGCGATGGCGAGCGCTCTGACCATGGCGACGCTCGGCGCCTTCACCCTGATGACGAATCTGGAATGACACAAATTTCTCGACCTCTCCTCGAATCAATCGGCGACGCCTCTCACGTCGAGGCAGTCGTCTGCATTCCGACCTTCCGCCGTCCCGAAATGCTTCGGACGACGCTGGAGTCGATCGAAGCGCAGACGACGCAAGTCGCCTTCGCCGTCGTCGTCGTGGACAATGACGCGGCCGCGCCAGTCGGCCTCGATGTGGCGCAATCCTTCTTTCGCGACGGCCGCCTCTCCGGTCTCGCCGCGGTGGAGCCGCGCCAAGGCAATGTCCATGCGATCAACGCGGCCTTTCGCCTCGCGCGGGAGCGCTATCCCGCGGCCAAATATTTCTTGATGATCGACGATGACGAGCGCGCCGAGCCGCAATGGCTGGAGGAGATGGTCGCCAGCGCGCGCCAGGGCGCCGATATCGTCGGCGGCCCGGTGACGCCCATCTTCCCGGAGGAGGCGAAGCCCGCCTACCGCGATCATCCGGTGTTCTGGCCCGCCTTCGGCGAGACCGGCCCGGTGCCGATCATCTATGGCACCGGCAATTGCCTGCTGCGGCGCGAGGTATTCGACGGGCTCGCCGAGCCAACGCTCGATACGAGATTCAATTTTCTCGGCGGCGGCGACACGGAATTCTTCACGCGCTGCCGCCGCGCCGGCTTCACCTTCTTCTGGCGCCAGGAGGCGCAGATCTATGAGCAGGTGACGCCGGGCCGGCTCGCGCTCGGCTGGGTGCTGCGCCGTAGCCTCGCCACGGGCGCGATCAATTACAGCATCGATCGGCTCGCGGCGCACAGCCTGCGTCAGCGCCTGCTGCTCATCGCCAAGAATTTCGCGCTCGGCCCGGTCTCGCTGCAACGCGCGCTGCGCATGCTGCGAGACTCCAAGCATCCGCTCGCCGCCACGCATCCGATCGGCATTGCCGTCGGCCGGCTGCTGGCCTCGGTCGGCGCGATGCCGCAGCCCTATCGCTATTCCTCATGACGGATATGAGCGCCTCCTCGGCCGGGGGGCTGGATGAGATCGACGGCCGCGGAATCCTGTTCTGCGCCATTCTGCTCGTCGGCTGGATCACCTTCTCGCCTTTCGCCGATCTCGCTTCGCCCGAGACGCTGGAGCTGGCGGAAGGCCGCGACTTTCAGCTCTACGCCGCCTTCGGCCTGATGGCGGCGGCGTCCTTCTTCTATATTTGGCGGACCGATCGGCCGGCGCTCGCCGCGCTCGCCACGCCCACCAATATCGCGCTGGCCGGCTGGATCGGCGTGACGCTCGTCACCTCACACGAGATATCCAACTCGCTGAAGCGCGTGGTGATGTTCGGCTGCGTCGGGACCTGCTGCCTCTCGCTCTTCCTATTGCCGCGCGGCCGCGACGATCTCGCCAAGCTATTGAGCATCGTCGCGCTCATCATCGTCGGCCTCTCCTATTTCGGCCTCGTCTTCCTGCCGCATTACACGATCCATCAGGCGACCGACATCGGCGAGCCGCAGCTCGCCGGCGATTGGCGCGGCGTGTTCGGCCATAAGAATGTCGCCAGCGCCGTTTTCTCCATGCTGACCTTCATCGGCATTTTCGTGCTGCGCGCCGGCCGCACGGCCGAGGGCTGGGCGATCTTCGTCCTCTCGCTCGTCTTCGTGCTCTGCTCGGGCGGCAAGAGCTCGACCGCGATCTGCATCACGACGATCTTGCTCTCGCTGCTCGCCGAGCGCACGCGCAATGTGGTCCTGTGGTCGATCATCGTCTTCTCGCCGCTGGCGCTGCTGAATTTCTTCGGCATAGGCTCCATTCTCTTCCCGCAGCTCGGCGCGATCGCCGCGGCGCTGCCGCTCGACGCCTCCTTCACCGGCCGCACCGATATTTGGACCTTCGCCATTCCCAAGGCCGGCGAGACGCCGATCTTCGGACATGGGCTCGGCGGATTCTGGGCCACTGCGGCGCTGCGCTTCGGCGGCGAGGACACGACGATCTGGGCCGGCAACGCGGCCCATGCCCATAATGGCTATCTCGACACAGTGCTGGCCATGGGCCTGCCGGGACTGGCCTTCGCCTTCGCGGCGCTGATCGTGCAGCCGGCGCGCGACGTTCGTCGCGTCTGCGCGCGCGGCGACGAGCCGGCGGTGTCATTGCTTTTCCTGCAGATTTGGATGTTCAGCCTCTATCTCAACTCGCTCGAGAGCTTTCTGTTCGATCGCGCCAATCCTGGCTGGATCGGCATGCTCTTCGCCCTCTTCGGCATTCGCTTTCTCGCCGAATTCAAGATTCGCGGCTGACCGGCCCGGGCTTTGCGTCCTCATGCGAGAAACCGGACGACTGTCCCAATTTGGCACGGCGGTGGCCTGCTCCAATGTCATCGGGGGAATGCCTATGGAACGACCGATCGCGCTCATCACGCCCACCCATCGCGCCGACCGCGAGCGCTTCGCTCTGCTCTGCGAGAGCATCGACCGCCGCCTCACCGGCTATGAGCGGCACTATGTCATCGTCAATGACGACGATATGGAGCTGTTCGCGGAATTCGCCGGCCCGCGCCGCGTTATCCTGCCCTGCTCGCGCTTTCTGCCGCGCTGGCTGCGGCTGGTGCCGCCCTTTCTGATGCGCAACGGGCGACGCGTGTGGTGGTCCTTCCGCTCGCGGCCTGTGCATGGCTGGCACATTCAGCAGATGCTGAAGATCGCCGCCGTGCTGCAATTGCCGGAACAGCGCTTCTGCATCGTCGATTCCGACAATGTGATCATCCGCCGTTTCGATATCGGCGCCTATGCCGGCGGCGCCCGCTCGCCGCTCTATATCGCGCGCGGGGCGATCTCCGCCGATGCGCCGCTGCACGCCAAATGGATCGCCAATGGCGACCGGCTTCTGGGCCTGCCGCCGAGCAGCTTTCCGGCCGACGATCACATCGGCAATCTCATCGTCTGGGACAAGGACGCCGTGCGCGCGATGACGCGCGCGATCGAGGACGCCACCGGCGTCGATTGGTTCTTGGCGCTGTGCCGCACGCGCGCCTTCTCCGAATATCTGCTCTATGGGCAGTTCGTGCGCCATTCGCCGCGGCTGATGGCGGCGCATGAGATCGTGCCGCAGAGCCTCGCCGTCGCCTATTGGGACGAGGAGCCGCTCGATCGCGCCGGCCTCGCCACACTGCTCGACGGCGCCTCGACATCGAAGATCGCGCTCTGCGTCGAATCCTTCTCGCGCACGCCTGTGCAGGCCATTCGAGAGGCGGCCGGCCTCGCCCTTCCCGCGGCCGCTTCGCCCTTCGCGCCGCGACTCGCCGGCGGCGCCGCCGCCTGATAGGCGATCGGTCGGATTATCGCTTCGCGCAGCCTCCGCCGCCTTCCTTCTCCCCGCAAGGCGGGGAGAAGGAGATTGTCAGCGGGCGCGCTCCGCGTCGATACGCGAGGCGGAGCGCGTCTCCGGCATCAGCGCATAGACGATCAGCGAGCAGAAGATCGCCGCGCTGATATAATAATAAAACCAGCTCTCGCGCCCCTCGCTCTTGAACCAGAGCGCGACATATTCGGCCGTGCCGCCGAACAGCGAGACCGCGATCGCATAAGGCACGGCGACGCCCGTCACCCGCACCGAGGCCGGAAACAGCTCCGCCTTCACCAGCGCATTGATCGACGTATAGGCGCCGACGATGAGCCAACCCGCCAGCACCAGCGCGAAGGCCGTCCATGGATTGCGCGCGGTCTGGATCGCCGTCATCAGCGGCACAGTGAAGAGCGTCCCCAGCATGCCGAAGGCGATGAGCAGCGGACGCCGTCCCACGCGATCGGACAAAGCGCCATAGGCCGGCTGCAGCGCCATGGCGAAGACGAGCGAGCCGGCGCTGATCCACGTCGTCTGCGCATCGCTCAAACCTGCAGAAAGCTTCAGGAATTTCTGAATGTAGGTGGTGTAGACATAGAAGGCGAGCGTGCCGCCCATGGTCAGCCCGACCACGGTCGCCGCCTCGCGCGGATAAGAGGCGAGCGCGCGCAAGGAACTGCGGCGCCGCGGCGACGCCTCGGAAGTGAACGCCTGCGTCTCCTCGAGATCGCGCCGCATGAGCAGCGCGAACAGCGCCAGCCCTGCGCCGATCGCGAAAGGAATGCGCCAGCCATAGGCGCGCAATTCCTCCGGCGTGAAGACGAGATTTTGCAGGACGAGCAGCACCAGCAGCGCCGTCAGCTGCCCGCCGATGAGCGTGACATATTGAAAGCTCGAATAGAATCCGCGATGGCGCGAGGCGGCCATCTCGCAGAGATAAGTGGCCGACGACCCATATTCACCGCCGAGGCTGAGGCCTTGCAGCAGCCGCGCGAAGAGGAGCAGCGCCGGCGCCGCCGCGCCTATGGTCGCATAGCCGGGCGTGGCGGCGACGATGAGCGAGCCGAGGCACATCAAGAGAACGGATAGCGTCAGCGCGCGCCGGCGCCCGAAACGATCGCCGATCTCGCCGAACAATGCGCCGCCGATCGGCCGCATGAAGAAGCCGAGGGCGAAGACGCCGGCGCTCGACAGCATTTGCGCGACCGGATCGTCGCCCGGAAAGAAGGAATTGGCGAAATAGAGCGAGAAAGCGGAATAGACGTAGAAATCATACCATTCGACGAGATTGCCGAGCGAGCCGATGATGATCGCCTTCAGTCGGCGCGCGGCCCCGGCGAGGCTCTCGTCTTCGCCCCCCGTCGGCCCCTCGCTCGTCTCCGGCAAAACCGCCCTCGCCTCTCACGACACGTCGCGAGAGACTATGGGCCGGCGCCGGCTCAGACGCAAATCCGCGCATCGGCGCGGAAGCCGCCGCGCTCGAAGCGCCATTGAAAGGCGTCGGCGCGGATCATGCCCAACAGCTCCTGCGTCGACTCGCGCCAGGTGACGATCCGCGCCTCGTGGTTCTGCGTCGACCAGTTCCGCATCAGCGCCTCGCGAAGCCGCATGGAGAGCGCAGCCGCGTCGAGCGGCGGGAAGAAGGTCGCGCCTTGGTCGGCGATCTCGCGATGCGCGGGAATGTCGCTGGCGATGACCGGGAGCCCGTGAAAGGCCGCCTCCGCCAGCGGCAGTCCGAAGCCTTCCGCGATCGAGGCCGAGACCAGCCCATGCGCCTGCGCGTAGAGATGACGCAGAGAGGCGTCGTCGGCGTCATCGAGCCAGAAGAGCCGCCGGCCATATTCCTCATGGTCGCGAATGCGGCGCGCGAGCATCCGCCCCTGCCAGCCGACGCGGCCGACGATGACATAGCGCGCATCGACTCCAGAGCGCCACAGCCGCTCGAAGGCTTCGAGCGCGATTGGATAGGCTTTGCGCGGCTCCAGCGTGCCGACGCTCAGAAAGAGCGGCGCACGGGTCGCCGCAATGGACGCCGCCTTGCGGCCGGGCGCGGCCTCCGTCGCGGCGAAATCCGCGCCGAGCCGCCACCAGCCGACGCGCCGCAGCGCATCCGCGGGATAGGAATGGGCGCGCAAATAGCCGACGAGCGATTGCGCCGTGCTCTGCGAGATGCAGACGATCGCGTCGCAGCTCGGAACCATCGTGTCGAACCAGCGCCGAAAATCGAGATAGAGTCCCGGGCTGATCGCGCCCGGATAAAGCAGCGGAATGAGATCATAGAGGCCGAGCACGTTCTGCCCGCCCTCGGCCGAGACGCGGCGCATGATCGGCGCATATTCGTCGACGTCGTGAAAGCTCGCGTCGAGCATCAGAAGCTTGTCACCCGGCGCGATCTCCACCTGCGGCGGCAGAGCGGCATGGCTGTAATAGGAGACGAGCCGTCCCTCCTCTATGACGACGGGAAGGCCGGCGCCGCTGGCGACCGCCCAGCGCGCGATCTCCCGCACCACGCGCTGTATGCCCGTCTCGAGCCCGTAGCGGTGCGTCGCCGTCATATCGACGAGCACGCGCGGCCGTTTCATCGGCGCGGCGAAATCCGTGAGAGGGGCTCTCGGCTCCGCTCTCCGCGCAGGGCGCCGATACGCGCCGTCATGCAGATGCGCGAGGCCTGCGAGCCGCGTGAGCGTCCAATAGAACTCCTTGGCTCTGACATAGAGAAAGCGGCTCACCGGATCGAGCTCATAGGTCGTGCGGTCTCGAAAATCCTCGAGAGCTTCCCTCGCCAGATAAGCGGCGATGCGAGACGCCTGATCCATTCGACCCTCCTCGACTCCACGCTCGCCGGCGCCCCGCATGGAAGACGCAGCAGGGGCGCGGCGCGATCCACACTGTCGCGCGCCGGCTTTTCCGCAGTTTTTCCGGTTTTTCGCGGCGGGTGTCCGAACGGAGGCGCGCGGCGTCTCGAAAAGGGCGAAAAAACGCCTTGCTCGCGTCCGCAATCTCGTCGACCTGGAAACGATCGAGACACATTGACGGGATAGGTCTCGACTCCGCGACGGAAACGCCGCCGCATGATTCCCGCTGGTGCGCTCGACGTGACGAAGACAGACGCGATCCTCCTTGTCGAGGACGACGCCGAAATCGGCGAATTGATCTCTCGCTATCTGCAGACCCATCAGATCGACGTCGCCGTCGTCGCCGATGGCGCGACGATGGACACGGCGCTCGCCAAGCGCGAGTTCGATCTCGTGATCCTCGATCTCAATCTGCCGGGCGAGAACGGCCTCTCCATCTGCCGCCGGCTGCGCGCCGACCGCAATCTGCCGATCGTCATCGTCACCGCGCAGGGCGAGGATGTCGACCGCATTCTCGGGCTCGAGATGGGCGCCGACGATTATCTGGTGAAGCCCTTCAACCCGCGGGAGTTGCTCGCGCGCATCCGCTCCGTGCTGCGCCGCGCGCGCGCCGCCTTCGCCAGCCGCGACGAGACGAGCTCGCGCTATTATCTCTTCGAGGGTTGGCGCGTCGACATAATGGCGCATCAGGTGACGACGCCCGCGGGCACCAAGGTGGCGCTCACCAGCGCCGAATTCGATCTGCTCTATGCGCTGTGCGAGCGGCCCAATCGCGTGCTGACGCGCGACCAGCTCATCGATCTGACGCATGGTCCGACCGCCGGTCCCTTCCAGCGCAGCATAGACGTGCTCATCAGCCGGCTGCGGCAGAAGATGGAGAGCGACCCGAAGAACCCGCGCTATATTCAGACCATCCGCTCGGAAGGCTATTTGTTCACGCCGCAGGTGGTGCGCGCGTGAGACGATTTTGGCGCGCGCTGCGGCCCGATCATCTCGCCGGGCAGATCGCCATTCTGGTGCTCGCCTCCATCGTGCTGTTTCACGCCTGCGTGACGATCGCGGTGCATTTCTTCCACGATGAGCGCGGCGGCGCTCGCGAGGAACGGGCGCCGCCGCGATCGCATGTCGCTTCCGTAGAGACGGCCGCCGCGCTCGCCTGGGCCTTCGATCTCGCGACCGTCGCCGACCGCGAGCGGCTCCTCGCCGTTTTCGACGATTTCTCCCACGGAATGCGACCGAGCCTCACGGCCGAGCGTCCGCCCGCGGCGCAGGCCGCCCGCAGCGATCCGTCGCCGATTTCGCTGCGCGGGCGGCTGTGGCCCGACGCGGAGATCTTCGGGATCGCGCCCGACGGCCGTCGCCTCGCCATAGCGCTACGCAAGGGCGGCTATCTGACGCTCACCCCGATTTCGCGCGAATCGCGACGGGAGAATTTCGGCGACGGCGGCCCGCGCGGACCGCCGCCGGGCGATTTTTCACGCGCGCAGCCGGGAGGCCCGCCGCCTCCGCAGCCGCAGGGCGGTCCGACGTCCACGCCCGATCTGCCGCCCCCCATGGGCATATGGCTGGGCTCGGCGTTCTTCTTCCTCATCTGCGCCGCCATATTGACGCTTTGGACGTCGAGCGCCGTCGTCGCGCCGCTCGTCGAGCTCGCCCGCCGGGCCGAGAAATTCCCGAGCGAGTCGGGCGAGAGCGAGCTGCTGGTGGAAAAAGGCCCGCAGGAGGTGCGCGACCTCACGCGCTCGCTCAACCGCATGCAGGCGCGCATCTATTCGATGATCGCGGCGCGCTCGCGCGTTTTGGCGGCGATCAGCCATGATCTGCGCACCATCATCACCCGCATGCGGCTGCGCGCCGAATTCATCGACGACGAGACCTTGCGCGCCAAAATGCTGCATGACGTCGATCTCATGGATTCGATGCTCTACAAAAACCTCCTCTTCCTGCGCGAGGAGCGCTATCGCCATACGCAGGAGATCGTCGATCTCGACAGCGTTCTGCAAACGGTGGCCGATCAATTCGCCGATCTCGGCCATGAGGTCGCCTATGAGGGCGACGGGCGGCGCATGGTGATCGGCTCGCTCGTCGATCTGCAACGCGTCTTCGCCAATCTCGTCGAGAACGCCGTCACCCATGGACGGCGCGTCGTGATCGCCGTCGCGCGCGCCGCCGATGACGGCGTCCAGATCGACGTCTCCGACGATGGTCCGGGCATTCCCGACGCGGAAAAGGCCGAGGTCGTCGAGCCCTTCGTGCGCGGCCGGCCAGGGCGCAATCTCAACGAGCACGCCGGCTTCGGCCTCGGTCTCTCCATCGTGCGCGCCCTGGTCGAGGAGGCCGGCGGCTCCCTGCGGCTGCTCGATCGCGAGCCGCATGGCCTCGTCGCCAGGGTGACGCTGCGGCCGGCCGAGAAAGCCGAGGCCGGGGCGGCCTGATCGGCGCCTGCGCCTGCGCTGTCTGGTCGCGGCCCCTCGGCGCGACCCGCGATTCTCGGCGGCGCGGATTCGTGGTCTCATGGTTCTTCTGCGAGTCGGGCGACGCGCCCGCTCTCGCGACGAGCCGAGGAGGAGCCCCGCATGAAACTCTCGCGCCACCTCTTTCCGTCGCTGGCCCTGCTCGCGGTTTTTTGCGCGCCGGCCGACGCCGCCGACGCCGCCCATGGCAAGCGCATCGCCGAGCGCTGGTGCTCCGCCTGCCATGTGGTGACCAGCGCCCAAAAGACCGCCAACGCCGACGCGCCCTCGTTCGCCGACGTCGCCCAGCGCCGGACAGACGCAAAGGCTCTGGCCAATTTCCTCGTCGATCCGCATCCCAAAATGCCGGACATGCATCTGTCGCGGCGGGAGATCGACGATATCGTCTCCTATATCCGCAGCCTCGACCCACGCCCGCGCGCGCCCGAGCCGGGCATAGACCGCTATGAGCGGCCGAAGAACGGGTGAAGCGACAGAGCGCGCCTTCCATGATAGGCTCTGCGCCATGATCCTCGGCCGGAGCCGCTCATGAAGGTCGAATTGACTCCCGACGCCGCCCAGGTGGAAGCCGCGCTGGCGGCCGGCCGCTTCGCGAGCGCGGAAGAGGCGATCCGTTACGCCGTCGATCGCATCAAGCTATCCGAGCTGCGCGCCGAACTGGCCGCGGCCGAGGCGGAAGGCGGAGCCATCGACGCCGACGAGGTGAAGCGCTTCGCCCTCTGATCCCGACGCTTGAAAAATTTCGCCCCGCTGGACCCCCGCCGCGCGAGGCCCTAATCAGTCCCGATCGCTCCACGGGACCCGAAACCATGGCCTATGCGGTCAAGGAAGCCTTCAAGACGCTGCAGGGGGAGGGCCGCCATTCCGGGCGGGCCGCCGTCTTCTGCCGTTTTGCCGGCTGCAACCTCTGGAGCGGCCGCGAGGCCGACCGGAACGCCGCCGACTGCCGCTTCTGCGACACGGATTTCGTCGGCGTCGATGGCGAGAATGGCGGCAAATTCGTAGATGCCGAGGCTCTCGCCGCCCATTTGGCGAGTCTCTGGGGCGAAAACCGCGAGCGGCGTTTCGTCGTCTTGACCGGCGGCGAGCCGATGTTGCAAATCGACCCCGCGCTGCTCGATGCGCTCCACGCCGAGGGTTTCGAGATCGCGATCGAGACCAATGGGACGATTCCCGTCCCGCCAGCGGTCGACTGGATCTGCGTCAGCCCCAAGGCGGGCGCGCCGCTGGTCCAGACCAGGGGCGACGAGCTCAAGCTCGTCTATCCGCAAAAAGGCGCCGAGCCGGAGCTGTTCGAAGGGCTCGCCTTCGACCATTTCCTGCTCCAGCCCATGGACGGGCCGGAGAGTTTGCGCAATACGAAAGCGGCGATCGACTATTGCCTCGCGCATCCGCGCTGGCGGTTCTCGCATCAGACGCATAAGGCCATCGGGGTGAAATGACGGTTCTGTTCGAAGTCTATCGGGAGTTCTGCTTCGAGGCGGCGCACGCCCTCTACGATCCGGACCACCCGACCGGCGGGAAATACCGCAATCTGCACGGGCATTCCTTCCGCGTGCGGGTGACTTTGCGCGGCCCGCGCCAGGACGGCGACGAATGGGTCATGGATCTCGGCAAGCTCGGCGCGCGGCTGCAGCAGCTGCGCGAGCGTCTGGACCATTCCTTCCTCAATGAGCTGGAAGGCCTCGGCAAGCCGACGCTCGAAAATCTCTGCGTCTATATATGGAAGGACCTCGAGCCCTCGCTGCCGGCGATCCACGAGGTCGGCATTTTCCGCGACACCTGCAATGAAGGCTGCGTGCTGAAGAAGCAGTGAGGGCGCCCACCCTTCCCTTCAGGGGGAGGGTCCGATCGCGAAGCGGTCCGGGGTGGGGTGCAACGGCAAAGACTCGGGGCGTCACCCCCTCCCGAGCGCATTCGCGCGCCCCCCCTTCGAGGACTATCGGATTCATGCATCGCGAAACGGTGCAGCCGTCTTGGCCGGGCTTGTCCCGGCCATCCACGCCAAGCGGTTGACAAAGCCAAATGAAAGCGCCTGCCATCGACGGATTCGTCCCTGGCAGCTGCTTCCGCGTCACGCCGAATTTTCAAGCCGCCGCGGCGTCCTGGCGTGGGTGGCCGGGACAAGCCCGGCCAAGACGCCGGGGGATCGGATCTCGCCCCGCCCATTTGCAAATCCGCGCGAAAAATTGCAGTTTCCGCGCCAGATTTGGACGGCAGCCCTCCCCGCGGCCGCGCCTCAAAGCCGACAACCCCCATAGCTCCGTCATCCGACCGACCTTCGTCGGCGCGGCGGCGCGTTTTTCGCTCTGCGCTGGCGCGGCGACTATAAAGGAGACAATCGCGTGAGCCTCGCTTGCGGGATCGATTTTGGAACCTCCAACTCCTCCGTCGGCTATATGGCCGAGGGCGAGCCGAGGCTCGTGCCGCTCGAGGGCGACAGCGTCTCGCTGCCGAGCGCGATTTTCTACCCCGCCTATGGCGGCAAGCTCGGCTTCGGCCGCTCCGCCATCTCGCTCTATATCGACCGCGAGAACGGCCGGCTGTTTCGCGCCATCAAGAGCATTTTGGGCGGCTCGCTCATTCACGAAACCACCGCCGCCGGCGGCAAGCGCGTCGCCTTCACGGCGATATTGGGCAGCTTTCTGCGCCATTTGAAGGACAAGACCGAGCTGAACGCCGGAGCGCCGATCGAGAACGCCGTGCTCGGCCGCCCGGTCTTCTTCGTCGACGATGACGAAGCCGCCGATCGCACCGCGCAGGAGCAGCTCGCCGCGGCCGCCCGCGCGCAGGGCTTCAAGGACGTGCTCTTCCAATATGAGCCGATCGCCGCCGCGCTCGATTACGAGCGGCGCATCGAGCGGGAGGAGATCGCGCTGATCGCCGACATTGGCGGCGGCACCTCCGATTTCTCCATTGTGAAGGTCTCGCCGAAGAATCGGCGCAAGATCGACCGCAAGGACGATATTCTCGCCAATGCCGGCGTCCATGTCGGCGGCACCGATCTCGACTATCGGCTGAGCCTCAAGCAGGTCATGCCCTTGTTCGGCTATCAGACGCGGCAGAGGAAACGTCCCGAGCTCGATCTGCCCAATGGCTATTTCCACGATCTCGCGCAATGGCATCGCATCGCCTTCCTCTATAATAACAAGAGCCTCGAGGAGCTGAAGCAGTTGCGCGCCATCGCCGCCGAGCCGGAGAAGGTCGAGCGATTCATCAAGGCCATAGACGATCGCGCCGGCCATCGCGTCGCGGGCGATGTGGAGGAGGCGAAGATCATCCTCTCCGAGGCGGCGACCGCGGCGATCGACCTCGCCTATCTGGACGAGGCGCTGCTGATAGAGACGTCGCGCGCGCTGTTCGAGGAGACCATCGCCAATGAATGCCGCAAGCTCACCGATTGCGTCGCGCGCTGCCTGAAAGCGGCAGGCATAAAGGCCGCGGAAGTCGATACGGTGTTCTTCACCGGCGGCAGCACGTTCATTCCGGCGATCGAGCGCGCCTGTCTCGTGCATACGCCGCAGGCCAAGATCGTGCGCGGCGACAAATTCGCCAGCGTCGGCGTCGGGCTGACGATCGATTCGGGATTGAAATTCGGCTGAGCCACGCTCAACCCGCCACAGGAAATTCGGCGGCGCCGGATAAATCCACCTCCACGCGCAGCCCGCCGAGCGCCGAGCGCGAGAAGCGCATATCGGCGCCATAGGCGTCGAGAACGTCCTGCACGATGGCGAGACCGAGGCCGGCGCCGCCGGTCTCGTCGAGACGACCGCCGCGACGGCGGATCAGCGCCTCGCTGCCCTCCGGCAGTCCCGGCCCGTCATCCTCGACGATAAAAAGCCCGCCCCCGAAAGAGATGCGAATGCGCTCGCGCGCGTGGCGGGCCGCGTTCTCCATCAGATTGCCGAGAATCTCCATCAGATCGACGCGATCGACGGCGATGCGCGCCTTGGGCGCGATGCGCATTTCGAAACGCGCCTCGGTCCCCGCCGAGGCGAGCGTGCGCGCCAGCGCGTCCACCACTTCGGCGACCGGCGTCGGCTCGCCGCCGCGCGCGACGCCGCGGCTGCGCGCCCGCGCCAGCTCGCGCGCGACATGGCGATGCATGGCGTCGCCGATGCGATCGAGCGAGCGAGCGATCTCGGTCTCGCCCTTCTCGCGCAAGAGCCGGGCGTCGGCGGCGAGCGCGGTGAGCGGCGTCTTCAAGCCATGGGCGAGATCGGCGGCGCGATTGCGCGCCCGCTCTATTTCCTTGTCGCGCTCGTCGAGCAATCCGTTCACCTCGTCGATGAGCGGCCACACCTCCGGCGGCGCCGGCGAATCGAGCCGGCGCCGACGCCCCTTGGCGATCTCGCTCACCGCAACGCCGAGCCCCGCGAGCGGCGCGAGGCCGAGCCCGACCTGAATCCAGGTGGCGAAGGCAAGGCCGATCGCGATGAGAAGGAGCGCGGCGAACAGCTCCGCCGCAAAAGCGTCCCGCGCGCGGGCGACGCCGGAGAGATCGAGCGCCACCAGCACGCGCAGGCGCGACGCCGCCGCCCCGCCGAGCGCGACGCAACGCTCGCCGCCGAGCAGCGCATTGCCCCAAGGCCCGCGCAGACGATGATAGGCGATGCGCTCGCCGCTCTCGCAGCGGCCGGAGATTTCCAGCGCCTCCTCGCCGAGCGAGGCGGAGCGCTCGACATCGCGGCTGTCGCCGCCCGCCACCTGCCAATAGAAGCCCGAGCGAAAGCGCGCGAAACGCGGGTCCGGCGTCGCGGTGATGACGCGCAGACGTCCATCGGAATCGACCGCGAGATCGGAGACGAGCTGACGGACATAGGTCTCTATGTCGTCGTCCATCGTGCGCTCGACATGATGCTCGAACAGCAGCACCAGCACGAAGCCGGCGAGCGCCAGCGCGCCGGCGATGGCGGCGGCTCCGAAGAGAAACAGCCGCAGGCGCAGCGAGCGCGTTCTCATCGGTCGAGATCGGGCATCAGATAGCCGAAGCCGCGCTTGGTCTCGATCGCCTGCGCGCCGAGCTTCTTGCGCACGCGGCCGATCAGCACTTCCACGGCGTTGGAGCTCTGCTGGTCATGGCCATAGACATGCTCGGCGAGGTCCGATTGCGGAACCACCTGCCCGCGCCGATGCAGAAGATAGGCGACGAGACGATATTCAATCGCCGTCAGCTCGACCGCGGCGTCGTCGATCTTGATGGTCATGCTGCGCTCGTCGAGCGAGAGCGCGCCATTGCGCGTCACCGAGGAGGCGTGGCCGGCCGAGCGGCGAATGACGGAGCGCAGCCGCGCCAGCAATTCCTCCGGCTGGAAAGGCTTGGGCAGATAATCATCGGCGCCTGCGTCTATGCCGGCGACGCGCTCGCTCCAGGAGCCGCGCGCGCTCAAGGCCAGGACCGGCATGCGGCGGCCCTGCTCGCGCCAGCGCTCCAGCACGGCGAGCCCGTCGAGCCCCGGCAGGCCGAGATCGAGAATGACGGCGGCGAAATTTTCCGTATCGCCGAGAAACCAAGCCTCCTCGCCATTGGCCACGATATCCACGACATAGCCCGCCGCGCGCAGAGCTTTCGCTACGTCGCGGGAAATGCGCTCGTCGTCTTCCACCAGCAAAATTCGCATGAGCAGGGGCTGCGGTGCTATGCTCCGCTCGAACTTCGATCGTCGCGTCAGCGTCGAGTTCGAGCTCGTCAGCTTTTCGTCAGCTTCGATAAGCGAAATTGCGCGCCGACGCAAAGACCGGTTCCAGGCGGAATGAACATACAAAAGTTTCAGCATCTTGCCGTCATCGTCGGAATGGCCGGCGCGCTCCTCGCGAGCGTGGCCCGCGCCGCCGACGAGGTCTCCATCCCGCTTCGCGAGCAGGACATTCAAGCCGCCGGCATAGAAACGAAGCCGGTGGAGAAAAGCTCCGGCTCCGACGAGCTCGTCGTTCCCGGAACAGTGACGGTTCCGCCGCAGCAATTGCGCATGGTGGCGACGCCCGCCGCCGGCCTCGTCGAGACTCTGCTGGTCTCGCCGGACGAGGAGGTGAAAGCCGGCGATCCGATCGCGACCCTCAAAAGCTCCGAGCTGATCGAGGCGCAGCGCGCCTTTCTGCAGGCCGCCGCCGACGCCGCGCTCGCCAGTGAGAAGCTGCGCCGCGACGAGCAGCTGCACAAAGAGCGCATCATCGCCGAGCGCCGCCTTCTGGTCACGCGCGCGGAAGCCGCGCAGGCGCGCTCCGTGCTGGACGAGCGCGGCCAATTGCTGGCGCTGGACGGCATGAGCGAGCAGGCGATCGAATCGCTGCGCAAGGAGCGCAAGATGGGCGCGGCGCTCACCGTGCGCGCGCCCATGTCCGGCGTCATTCTGGCGCGGCATGCGACGGTCGGCGATCGCCTGATGGCCTCGGCGCCGCTCGTCACCATCGCGCGGCTCGATCCCATTTGGGTCAATCTGCAAGTTCCCATCGGCCGCGCCGCCGGGCTCGACCGCACGGATAAGGTCGTGCTGCCGAGCCATGGCGTCGAGGGAAAGCTGATCCGCATCGGCCGGACCGCCGATCCGGCGACGCAATCCATCACCGCGGTCGCGGAATTCTCGCCCGGCAAATCGCCGGTTCGCCCCGGACAGGCGGTGCAGGCTATTCTGCGCATCAAAGGAACCGGCGGGACGCTCTGGCGCGTGCCGGCCGACGCCGTGGTCCATTTCCGCGACAAAGACTGGGTATTTCTGCGCTCTGCGGATGGTTTCCGCGCCGTGCCGGTCAATCTCGTCTCGGAGACGCCGCAATATGCGTCGATCCAAGGACCGCTCGCCGTCGCCGATCAGGTGGCCACGCGAGGCATGCTGACGCTGCTCGCCGAGCTTGCGGCGAAAGACCCGAGCGCTAAGTGAGCGAAACGCGACATGCTCGATAAACTCATCCAAGCGGCGCTGGGCCAGCGGCTCCTGGTCTTTCTCGCGGCGATCGCTCTCGCCGCCTGGGGCGCGCACGCCTATTCCAAGCTGCCGATCGACGCTTTTCCGGACGTCGCGCCGGTGCAGGTGCTGGTCTCCATGCGCGCGCCCGGCCTGACGCCGGAGGAGCTGGAGAACCGCGTCACCGCGCCGATCGAGATCGCCGCGCGCGGCATTCCCAATCTCGTGCGCATGCGCTCGACGACGCGCTATTCCGTGGCGCTGCTCACTTTCGAGTTCGGCGAGGGCACGGATATTTTCTGGGCGCGCACGCAAGTGAACGAGCGCCTCGCCTCGGTCGCCGATCAGCTGCCGGCGGGCGCCTCGGGCGGGCTCGCGCCCATTGTCACCCCGCTCGCCGAAATGCTGATGTTCACCCTCGTCGGCGGCGGCCTCACGCCGACAGAGCAGCGCAGCCTCGTCGATTGGACCATTCGCCCCGCATTGCGCGGCCTGCTCGGCGTCGCCGACGTCAATGTGCTCGGCGGCTTCGTGCGCACTTTCGAGGTCGCGCCTTCGCCCTCCGCCATGGCGGCGCGCGGCATCACCGTGAAGATGCTGAAGGACGCGCTCGAGGAGAACAACCGCAACGACGGCGCCGGCCGCGTGCGCGATGGCGAGGAGGCGCTGCTGGTGCGCGCCGAGGGACGGCTGCGCACGCTCGACGACATACGCTCGGTGGTCGTCGCCGCGCGGTCGACCGGAATCGTGCGCGTCGGCGATGTGGCGGAGGTGCGCAATGGCGCGCTGGCCCGCAATGGCGTCACCACGCGCAATGGCGAGGACGAGGCCGTATGGGCGCTGGTGCTGGGCCTTCGCGGCGCCGACGCCAGCACGGTCGTCTCCGGCGTCAAGGCCAAGCTCGAGGAGCTGAAGCCGCGCCTGCCGGAAGGCGTGAAGGTCGATATCTTCTACGATCGCAGCGAGCTCATCTCCAAAGCCGTGTGGACGGTGCAGAAGGTGCTGATCGAGGCCATCGTCCTCGTCGTCATTCTGCTGTTCCTTTTCCTCGGCAATCTGCGCGCGGCGCTGGTCGTCTCGCTGATCCTGCCGCTCGCCGCGCTCTCCACTTTCGCGATCATGCGGCTCTATGGGCTCTCGGCCAACATTATGTCGCTCGGCGGCCTCGCCATCGCCATCGGGATATTGGTCGATTGCGCCGTCGTCGTCGTCGAGAATGTCGAGCATCGCCTCGCCGGGATGGAAAAGGCCGACCTGCAAGACCGCGTCCGCATCACCTATGAGTCGACGCGCGAGGTCGCCGGCCCGCTCGTTTCCGGCGCGGTCATCATCATCACCGTCTTTTTGCCGCTGCTCTCGCTCGAGGGGCTCGAGGGGCGGCTGTTCGCGCCGGTCGCGCTCACCATCGCCTTCGCCATGGGCTCGGCGCTCATACTCTCGCTCACAGTGGTGCCGGCGCTCGCCGCCACTCTGCTGCGCGCCGGCGGCAGCGACGAGCCCTGGCTGGTGCGCAAAATCTCCGCCTTCTACGATCCGCTGCTGGAGCGTGCGCTGCGCCGGCCCATGGTCGTCGGCGCGGCCGTGACCATCGGCCTCGCTCTGGCGCTGCTCGCCTCCAACCACATCGGCCAGACCTTCATGCCGGTGATGGACGAGGGCACGCCCGTCATCACCGTGCGCAAGCATCCGACCATCAGCGTCGACATGACCGCCGAGACCGATATGCGCATAGAGCGCGCGCTGATGGCGCGCGTGCCGGAGATCAAGGGCGTGATGGCGCGAGCCGGCGCCGACGAGCTCGGCATCGACCCCGTCGGCCTCAATGAGACCGACATGTTCCTGACGCTCGCGCCGATGGACAAATGGCGCGAGCCGAACATGGCCTGGCTGCTCGGCGAGATGCGCCAGGTGCTCGACAGCTTCCCCGGCATTTCCTACGCCTTCTCGCAGCCGATCGACATGCGCGTGCAGGAGATGATCATCGGCGCGCGCGGCGATGTGGTGGTGAAAGTCTTCGGCGACGACATAGACGAATTGAACCGCCTCGCGCGCGAGATCGCCGGAACATTGCGCAAGATCGACGGCTCCCGCGACGTCTTCGCGCTACAGAATGACGGGATGCGCTATCTCACCGCGCGCATCGATCGCCTGGCCGCCGGTCGCCTCGGCCTCAACGCCAGCGAAATTCAGGACGGATTGCGCGTATGGGTGGACGGCACGCAGGTCGGCCTCGTGCTCGAAGGCCCGGTGCGCACGCCGCTGGTCATTCGCGGCGACCCTGTGTCGCGCCGCTCGCCGGTGGATTTCGCACGCGTGCCGGTTGTTTCCGGCGACGGCAAGGTGGTGGAATTGTCGCAGCTCGCCGACATACGCGCAGAGAACGGCCCTATACAGGTCATTCGCGAGGAGGCGCGGCGCTACGCCACCGTGCTCTCCAATGTCACGGGACGCGATCTCGTCGGCTTCGTCGACGAGGCCAAGGCCGCAGTCGCCAAGGAGGTGCATACGCCGCCGGGCTATGAGCTGGTCTGGGGCGGGCAGTTCGAGAATCAGCAGCGCGCCTCGGCGCGGCTCGCCATCGTCGTGCCGCTGGCGCTGGGGCTCATCTTCCTGCTGCTCTATCTCACCTTCGGCTCCATGTCGCAGGCGGCGCTGGTCTTCTGCAACGTGCCTTTCGCGGCGATCGGCGGCGTCATCGGCCTTTGGCTCTCCGGCGAGTTCCTCTCCGTGCCCGCTTCCGTCGGCTTCATCGCGCTCATCGGCATCGCCGTGCTCAATGGCGTCGTGCTGATCTCCTATATCAACAAGCTGGTCGCCGAGGGCCGCGCCGTGCATGACGCGGTGCGCGAAGGCGCCCGGCGCCGCATGCGCCCGGTGCTGCTCACCGCAACCATCGCCGCGCTCGGCCTCGCGCCCTTCCTCTTCGCCAAGGGTCCGGGCGCGGAAATCCAACGGCCGCTCGCCATCGTCGTCATCGGCGGCCTCGTCACCGCCACCGCGCTCACGCTGCTGCTCTTGCCCATTCTCTACGATCGCTTCGACTTCAAGCGTCTGCTGCGCAAGCGCGCCGCGACGCAGCCCGCCACGACCACGGCGCCGGACTCCCGCTGGCGGATTCAGCGTCGATGAAAACCATGCGCTGCATTCCTCCGCTTCTTTCGACCACGCTCGTCCTTCTCCTCGCCGCGAGCGCGGCCGCGCAGACGCAGCCCAAGCTCACCGTCTCGCCGCTGCCGCCGGGCATAGAAGCGAAGGCGAAGCAGAAACCAAAGCAGAAGCCGCCGGGCAAGCCCTTCGGCCTCGTGCTCACGCGTCATCTCGATCAGGCGATCGGCATAGATGCGCAGAGCGCCGCGCTGGAAGCGCAACGCCGCGCCGTGGCCTCACGCTACGCCCAGGCCAATTCCTTCACGCCCGGCTCGCCCTATTTCGGCGGCTCGCGGCAGGAGCGCGTCAAAGGCAATGTGCAGGGCTATCGCGAATCCGAGCTCGAGATCGGCATGCCGATCTGGCTGCCGGGCGAACGCGAGGCCTATGAGCTCAATGTCACCGCCGGCGTCGCCGAGATCGTCGAGCGTCTGGCGCTGCGCCGGCTCGATGTCGCGGCGCTGGTGCGCGACGCCTGGTGGACGGCGCAGCGCACGGCGAAAGACGCAGCCATCGCGCGCGATCGTCTGGCGACGGCGCGCGATATCGGCAATGACATGAAGCGGCGCGTCGAGCTGGGCGAAAACGCCGCGCAGGACGAATTGCTCGCGCGCAATGAGACGCTCGCCGCCGAGACGGAAGTCGCGCAGACCGACGCCGCCGCCAAGGCCGCGCGCGCCGCCTATGAGGTGCTGACCGACGGCTCCACGCCGGATGGAACGCTGGAGGCGCCATTGCCGGCGCGCCCGCCGGAGGATCATCCCGCGCTGCGCGCGCCGATCGCCGCGCTCGCCAAGGCGCAGGCGCAGATGCGACTGATCGAGACGGGCTTCATCGACAATCCGGAGATCGCCATCTTCGGCCGCAATGAGCAAGGCACGGAGCCCGCCACCGAAGATCCGATCCGCTCCAACAATAATACTGTCGGCGTGCGCTTTCGCATTCCGCTGCCGACGCCCGGCCGCAATATTCCGCGCATCGCCGAGGCGCAGGCGGAATTCGATCGCGCCAACGCCGAATTCGGCCGCGCGCAGAGGTTCGTCGCCGCGGAGATCAACGCCGCCCGCGCCGCCGTCGCCGCAGCGCGACGCGCGGACGGCCTCTCGGCCAAGCGCCTTTCGGTCGCCAGCGAGCAGTTCGATCTCGCGCGGCGCTCCTTCCGGCTCGGCGAGATCAACGCTTTCGATCTCTATCGCGTGCGCCAATTGCAGCTCGACGCGCAGCGCGCGCGGGCGAGCGCGGCCATCGATCTCGGCGTCGCATTGTCACGCTTGAATCAAGCCTTCGGCTACGCGCCGACTCTGTGAAGGCAAGGAAGGCGAGCCTGAAGGCTCGCGGTTCAGGGAAACGCTTCGGACCGCGAGCCTTCAGGCTCGCAACCCATAAAACCGCTTACCCCTCGAGCCCCAGCGCCTGACGCACCTTGGCGGAATAGCCGTAGAGATCGCCGCGCAATTGCAGGCGTCCCGACTCGTCCACGAAAGCCGTGAAATATTCGATGTGGATCGGCAGCGGCCGTGCGAGATTTATGTAGCGCTCATTGCCGCCGATGAGCTTGCGCACGCGCTCCTCCGGCCAGCCGCTGCCCGGCCCCAGCACCGCCTCGGCGAGGCGGAAGGGCTGATCCACGCGAACGCAGCCATGGCTCAGAGCGCGATGCGCCGAAGCGAACAGCGCATGATTGGGCGTGTCGTGCAGATAGACGGAGAAGTCGTTCGGGAACATGAATTTGATGCGCCCGAGCGCGTTGGATTCGCCCGGCTTCTGCCGCACGAAAGTCTGCCCCTTGCGGGTGATCACCTCAAAGCCGCGCGCGGCGATGGCGCCGAGGTCGCCGCCGAATTTGGGCAGCATCTCTTTCGTCAGAATCGACGGCGGCACGTTCCAATAGGGATTGACGATGATGAACTGCATTTTGTCGGAGAACAGCGGCGTCGGCGTGCCCTCCTTGCCCACGATGACGCGGGCGCGATGCGTGACATGTCCGTCGCGGACGAGAGCCAGCTCGAAATCGGGGATGTTCACCTCTATGCGGCTCTCGCCGAGCTCGCGCGGCAGCCAGCGCCAGCGCTCCATATTGGCGATGATCTCCGCCTCCACCTGCGCATTGGAGCGGCGCGG
Source organism: Methylosinus sp. sav-2 (assembly GCF_004366495.1). NCBI lineage: Bacteria > Pseudomonadati > Pseudomonadota > Alphaproteobacteria > Hyphomicrobiales > Methylocystaceae > Methylosinus > Methylosinus sp. sav-2. The sequence goes on along the minus strand of NZ_SOEJ01000002.1, from coordinate 42,365 downwards.
CGGCGCGCTCGGCGCCTCGCGGCCCGGGGCCGCGTCATGCGCGACCGAATGCGCGGCCTCGGCGAAACGCCTGTCGAGCTCCGGCAGGCCGGCGCTGCGCAGCTCCACGAGCTTTCCCCGCAGCGCGCGATAGCCTTCATGCGGCGGATTATAGTCTTGCAGCAAATCGCCCGCGCGCGATCCTGCGGCGGCGATCGTCGCGATCACGGCGCCGGTGTCCGGCAGAGCGGGATGCGCGCCGATGAGACGCGACAGACGCCGCGGATCGATGCGCCCGCCGGAGGCCTGAGCCGCATAGGCGACGACGGCCTCCGACAATGCGAGCTCATCCGCATCGCCGCCGAGCTTCGTCTCGGAAGGATAGGCCAGGCCGCGCAGATCGAGACCATCGTCGCGCGCGCGGCTCAGCCGCTCTATCGCGGCGGGCGCCGAGGCGCGCCAGGCGCCGCCCTCGCGCCACAGCGGCTTATAGGCGCGCTGCGCATAAAAGGCGGCGACCGCCTTGCGACGCGCGCGCTGCTCTAGTCCGCGTGCGGCGCCGGCCCATGAGTCGAGCGCGAGCGCGAAAGCCCGCTGCTCCTCGCTGAGCAGCGCCTCGGCGACATCGAAGCCGCCAACGACGGGAAGCACGGCGAGCGCAGTGGAGTTGACGATAGGAAGCAGCGCCGATGTCGTCGGCGGCGCGAAGATGTCGGCCGGCGGCTCTTCCATGCGCAGCCAGGAGACCTCGAGCTGCCGCACCAGCGGCGGCGGCGCGACGGTGAGCGGCGCGCGGAAAGGCGCGCGCGGCTCGGCGGCGGCGCCGGAGGACGAACCGAGCCCGACTGCGAACGCCAAAACGGACGCACGCGCGAAACTGCCGCGGAACACCATGCTCTTCTGCCTCACGCCACCGGGCGGCGCCACGCTTTCACGCGCACGATCCGCTCACCAATGCTCACGCGCGCCGCTCTCGACTCGCGCTTTACGTATATTAACGTAAACGGGTTAATGCTTGGAATAAGCTTCCGCGCCCCGCCGCCACAAAGATTGCCGTTCCATTAACGACGCGGCGGCGACGGAGTCGAGTTGCGGCTATCGCGCGCCCGTCTCGCAATTAGCTGGGCGCGACCTTTTGTAGCCGCCGCGCTTTCCGCCGCAAATTCAATTTGCTCGAGCGCTTCGCGCCATTCTGCCGCAGGCGCGCGCAATTGTCGGCGATGAAAGCGCGGCGCAATTTTCTCCACGACGATGCGCTACGTCGTCGTCACAAAAAAAAATTGCACTGAGGGAGAATCGTCATGCACAGCAATGCGGAGCTCTTCAAAGCCGTCGCCGGCATCGTCGGCGCGCTCGCCTTCTTCATCGTCGTCCTTCACCAGCTCACCCGGCTGATCGGCTGAGAGCCTTCTCCTCGCGCGACTTCCCGGAGCGCCCCCCGGCGTCTCCGGGATTTTTCAAATCACGTAGATCCTGTCCGGCAGCTCCTCATGGCCGCCGGGCGGCACATGTTTCGACAAGAGCCGCGCGCATTCGCCGATCGCATCGACGAAACCATCGGCGACGCGCCCCTCGCGCACGCGCGCGAGCAGGAGATCGAGCGCCGCGCGCCAATCCTCCTGAGGAATTTTCGCCGCTATCCCCTCATCCGCGACGATGCGCGCATAACGCTCGCCGAGCGAGACGAAGATCAGCACGCCGGTGCGATCCCTGGTCGCCGAAACGCCGCGCGTGAAAAATTGCTCGATCGCCGCGCGATGGGCGCGCTCGCGCTTGACGAAGCGCGGCGTCAGCGCGAGCCGCAAGGGCGGCAGCGAGAACAGCAGCGCCGCGCCGATGAAGACGAGAATCTGAATGGCCAGAATGAGCCGCACGCCGAGCTCGGTGAAGAAGACCAGCGGCCAGGGCGCGATGAGCGCGATGAGCGCCGCCAGCAACGGCGGCACATAGGCGTAATCGGAGGAGCGGCGCGCCAAGACGCAGACGATCTCCCCCGCCGTGCGCCGCTCTGCGGCGGCGATCGCCTCCGCTATGCGCTCTTTATCCGCATCTGAAATCGGCATCACCAATCCCCCGAGGCGCCGCCGCCGCCCGACGAGCCGCCGCCGCCTGAAAATCCGCCGCCGCCATCGCCCCAAGAGGAGCCGCCGCCGCCCCAAGAGGAGCCGCCGGACCAGCTGTCGTTCGACGGCGGGAAATAGATGATCGGCCCGCGCCCGCCGCGATAGATGCGCCGCCCGCCGCCGCGGGCGTTGGCGAGCATGGAGAAGAAGACGAACATGAAGAGCAGGAAGATGATGAAGGGCACGATCTCGTCGAAGCCCGGCTCGGAATGCTCGGCGCGCACTTTCACGCGCTTCTCCCATTCGGCGGAATCACCGCTCAGCACCTCGACGATTCCATCGACGCCGCGCTCGATTCCGGCGCCGAAATCGCCGGTCTTGAACTTGGGCGTCACCGCTGTCGCGATGATGACCTTGGAGAGCGCGTCGGTGAGCGTCCCCTCGAGCCCATAGCCGACCTCTATGCGCATCTTGCGCTCATTGGGCGCGATGAGGAACAGCACGCCATTATTGACCTTCGCCTCGCCGAGCTTCCAGAAGCGGAACAGGCCATTGGCGAAAGTCTCTATATCCGTGTCCTGCAGCGACGGCACTGTGGCGACGACGAGCTGAATGCCGGACTTCTCCTCCAGCTCTTTCGATTTCGTCTCGACCGCCTGCCGCGCGGCCGGCGGAATAATATGGGCGTCGTCGACGACGCGGCCGGTGAGCGCGGGAAAATCGAACGCCGCGAAAGCGAGAGCCGGCAGGAGGAGAAAGACCAGCAGAGCGAGGCTTCGTGTCCCTCGCATCGTGGCGAAAAAGCCGCGGCGACGCGAAGGCCACGAAGGAAGCGACGGCATCAGCGGCGATCTCCCGTGAAAAACGATTCTAGAACTTCACCGTGGGCGCCTGCTCCGCGCCGGCGTTGGCGGTGAATTCGGCGAGCGGCTTGGTTCCGGCGAAGACGGTCTTGGCCCAGAGCAGCGTCGGGAAGGTGCGCAACGAAGTGTTGAACTCCCGCGCCGCCTGAATGTAATCGCGCCGCGCCACATTGATGCGGTTCTCAGTGCCCTCGAGCTGCGATTGCAAGGCCAGGAAGTTGGTGTTGGATTTCAAATCCGGATAGGCCTCGCTGACGGCGAGCAGACGCCCCAGCGCGCCGGAGAGCTGCGCCTGCGCCTCCTGGAACTGCTTCAATTTTTCCGGATCGGTGAGCTGCGAGACATCGACCTTGGCCTGCGAGGCGTGAGCGCGCGCCTCCGTCACCGCGATGAGCACGTCCTTCTCATGCTTGGCGTAGCCCTGCACGGTGGCGACGAGATTGGGGATGAGATCGGCGCGGCGCTGATATTGCGCCTCCACCTCGGCCCATTTGGCCTTGGCTTCCTCCTCCTGCGTCGGAATCGTGTTGTAGCCGCAACCCGATAGCGAGAGAGCGAGGAAGAGAGCGGCCAGCAGAGACGGCCAGCGGAAGGAAAAATTCATCCGAAAGTCTCCTCATGACGGCATCCGCCCCACCGAACGGAGCGCGCCCATTACTTAGGCTGCACATGAGGGCTTGGGAAGTGCGGGCGGCGCCGGAAGGGGACGAGTGGTGGGTCGGTTTGGGTTTCGGCTTGATGACCCTTATGGGACCTTCTCTAGCGCTCGAACGGAGCCACGGGAATTCAGGGCCTTCGCTATGAAGCCTTGCATGAAAATTCACATAGTCTATCGTGACCTTCGTCGCTCTGTGGTCCTTTTTCGCTCGAGCGCATCTGTGTAGATCTTGGGCTGACGGAGACCACCCGGCCCTCAAACCGGGCGCTCGCCGTTGTGCGCTTCCGGAGCATAGTCGAAGCCGATATTGCGGCCGAATAATCCCCTCGGCTGAGGACGGAAGCATGTCATCACTGAATCTCCATTTCCTTGATGCCCGCGGCGCACTTACAAACCTTCGCAATTGGCTTACGGCTTCTCTAAAAGAGAGCCACGATAGGGCTGTCGCCCTTATGCCGATTGGCCCCATCGATGTTATTGTGCAGACGGGAAAGCAGGTCATTCCCGAGAAAGGAATTCTCGGGTATTCGCCGGGGCCGGGAGTGATCTTCATCACTGTTGATCCTGATAATCCTGCCCTTTCTGCAAACTCAGAAGGATCATTTGAGCGAATGTTCGCCCATGAGCTTCATCATGCGGCTCGCTGGGAGGGACCAGGTTACGGGTCATCATTGGGGGAAGCATTGGTATCAGAGGGTCTGGCGGGCCATTTCGCTCGAGAAGTCTGGGCTGGCGCGCCTGAACCATGGGAACAACTCGATATCCGAGAAATCCGCCGTCATGTTCCCTTTGCGGCGCGAGATTGGGACCGCAAAGATTATAGCCACAGTGGTTGGTTTTTCGGTGTTGGCGAATTGCCTCGGTGGCTTGGATATTCACTGGGCTTTCAACTCGTCTCCCGGTTCATGGAGGAGCGGGTGGACCGCAAGGCTTCAAATTTGGCCAAAGCGGAGGCGCGAGCGTTTTTCGACAGCCTGACGAAAATCTGACAGGAATCGGGAGTCGCCACAGTCCGGCTCGCATGTCGGTCCGACGCAGCGACCAGCTCTTCCCGATGAAATCCGCTCCTAATGCTGTGGCGCACCGCGGGGCATTTCGATCCAAGCCGTCGCCTACGGAAGCGATGAATCCAGCCGAGCAGCCGCCGCTCTTTTCATGACGCTCCATTCGCACTAGCTTCGAGACCAGCTTGCAGTTTTCATCGCGACTCGCGCGCGCCCCGAAAATGCGCGCGACCCGCAGCGGAGCCCCTTTCATGTCGACGGAAACCGTTCTCCAATCCTTGGACGCCGATCTGCCCGCGGCCACGGATCGCCTCTTCGATTTTCTGCGCATCAAATCGGTCTCCACCGATCCGGCCTTCGCTTCCGAATGCCGCCGCGCCGCCGACTGGCTCGCCGGCCAGTTGCGCGAGCTCGGCTATGAGGCGAGCGTGCGCGACACGCCCGGGCATCCGATCGTCGTCGGCCACGCCAAGGCCAAGCGGCCGGACGCGCCGCATGTGCTGTTCTATGGCCATTATGACGTGCAGCCGCCGGACCCGCTCGAGCTCTGGATCAGCGATCCTTTCGATCCGCGGCTCGTGCAAGGGGACAAGGGCGAGGAGATCGTCGCCCGCGGCGCCTCGGACGACAAGGGCCAGCTGATGACCTTCCTCGAGGCCTGCCGCGCCTTTCAGCGCAATGGCGGCCTCCCCTGCCATATTACTTTCCTCTTCGAGGGCGAGGAGGAGACCGGCTCCCCCTCCCTGCCGGATTTCTTCGCCGCCAATCGCGAGGAGCTGTCCGAGCCGGCGCTGGCGCTCGTCTGCGATACCGGCATGTGGAACGCCAAAACGCCCGCCATCACCACAATGCTGCGCGGCCTGGCGCAGGAGGAGGTGATCCTCAAAGCCTCCGATCGCGATCTGCATTCGGGCATATTCGGCGGGCCGGTCATCAATCCGATCCATGTGCTCGCCAAGATCATCGGCGATCTCCATGACGCCGAAGGCCGCGTCACGCTGCCGGGCTTTTACGACGGCGTCGCCGAGCTGCCCGAGGAGATCGCCGCGCAATGGCGCGGGCTGGAGTTCGACGAGACGGCGTTTTTAAAGAGCGTCGGCGTCGCGCGCCCGGCCGGCGAGCGCGGCCGCAGCGTCATCGAGCAAGTGTGGTCGCGCCCGACCTGCGACGTGAATGGAATCATCGGCGGCTATACCGGGCCGGGCGCCAAGACCGTGCTGCCGGCGCAGGCGAGCGCGAAAATCTCCTTCCGCCTCGTCGGGACGCAAGACCCGGAGAAGGTGCTGAGTTCATTCCGCGCCTTCGTGCGCGAGCGCCTGCCCGTGGACGTGCGCGCGGAATTCGTTCCCCATGGCGCCTCGCGCGCCTTGCAATTGCCCTTCGGCTCGGAGGCGCTCACGCGGGCGCGGCGGGCCTTGCAGGAGGAATGGGACAAGGAGGCGGCGCTGGTCGGCTGCGGCGGCTCCATCCCGATCGTCGGCGCCTTCAAGCGCGATCTCGGCATGGACACGCTGATGATCGGCTTTGCGCTCGAGGACGACCGCATTCATTCTCCAAACGAAAAATACGCCTATAGTTCTTTCAAGAAGGGCTCCCGCTCCTGGGTCCGCGTCCTCGCCGCTCTGGCGGCGTGACATCCGGCGACGGGCCGTCATCGCGAGCGACGCGAAGCGATCCTTCAGCCGTAGGGCGGCCCCTGGATCGCTTCGTCGCTGCGCTCCTCGCGATGACGCCCCGATGAAAGGGAGGGGGATCGAATGGGGCTCCGCGCATCACGACCAGAGCCCCGGCCGGCGAGCGATTTCGCGCCGCTGTCGGAGCGCGAGGCGACGGCGCGCCTCGCGCATTTCGGCCCCAATGAGCTGGAGCAGCCCGCGCGCCGCTCCTGGCTGCTGATCGCTTTCGCCGCATTGCGCGAGCCCATGTTCGCGCTGCTCATCGTCGCGGCGCTGCTCTATCTCGCGCTCGGCGATATTCATGAAGGCCTGCTGCTCACAGCGGGCGCCTTTCTCTCCATCGGTCTGGTGGTGGCGCAGGAGACGCGCAACGAGAATGCGCTCGCGGCTCTGCGCAGCCTCGCGGCGCCCAGCGCCCGCGTGCTGCGCGCCGAAGGCGAGCAGCGCATTCCGGCGCGCGAGATCGTCCCCGGCGACATTGTGCTCGTCGGCGAGGGCGAGCGCGCGCCGGCCGATGGCGCGCTGCTGCGCGGCGACGTCCTCTCAGTGGACGAATCGGCGCTGACCGGCGAATCGGCGCCGGTCTGGAAAGCGCCCGCGACGCTGGTGGACCCGCTGGTCGATCCCGAGCCCGGCGAGGAGGCGCCCTTTCTCTTCGCCGGCACGCTGGTGACGCTCGGACAAGGCGCGATGCTGGCGACGCGCACCGGACGCGCGACGCGGCTCGGCCGCATCGGCCGCTCGCTCGAATCGATCGAGCCGGAGGAGACGCCGCTGCAAAAGAGCACCGGCCGCGTCGTCGCGATCTTCGGCGCGCTGGGCATAGGCTTCTGCCTTCTCGTGGCGCTCGCCTATGGCCTCGCCTTCGGCGACTGGATTCAAGCGGGGCTGACGGGAATCACACTCGCCATATCGCTGACGCCGGAAGAATTCCCCATGGTGCTGGCGGTGTTTCTGGCGCTCGGCTCCTATCGTCTGGCGCGGCGCAATGTGCTGGCGCGCCGCTCGGCCGTCATCGAGACGCTGGGCGCGACGGACGTGCTCTGCGTCGACAAGACCGGCACGCTGACGCAAAACCGCATGGAGGCGGCGTTTTTCCTGCGCGGCGCGGACATGTGGCGGCCGGGCGAAGCCGCAATGCCCGACGAGATCGCGCCATTGCTGGACGCCGCTTTGCGCGCCAGCGCCGCCGATCCCTCCGATCCGATGGATCGCGCTTTGCATCGCCTCGCCAGCGATCCGCCCGCGAGCGCGGCGATCACGCGCAGCTTTCCGCTGCGGCCGGAGACGCTCGCCTTCGTGCAGACATGGCGCGCAGCCGACGAAGGCCTCGCCTCCTTCGCCAAAGGCGCGCCGGAGGCGATCGCCGGCCTCTGCCGCCTGGACGCCGACGCGCTGCGCCTTCTGACCGCCGAGGTCGCGACAATGGCGGCGCATGGGCTGCGCGTTCTCGCCGTCGCCACACATCAAGGGCCATTGCCGCGCGAGGACGCCCCCGGCTCGGGCGTTTTCGCGCTCGACGGGCTCGTCGGCTTTCTCGACCCGCTGCGCGAGGATGTCCCCGAAGCCGTCGCGCTGGCGGCGCGCGCCGGAATTCATGTGGTGATGATCACCGGCGATTATCCGGCGACGGCGCTCGCCATAGCGCGTCAGGCCGGAATAGAGGCGCAGGCCGGCGCGCTGAGCGGCGCCGAGATCGCCGCCTTGAACGACGCCGCGCTGGATGAAGCCGTCGAGACCACGCGCGTCTTCGCGCGCATCCGCCCGGAGCAGAAGCTCGCTCTGGTGGAGGCATTCAAACGCAACGGCCATATCGTGGCCATGACCGGCGACGGCGTCAACGACGGCCCGGCTCTGCGCGCGGCGCATGTCGGCGTCGCCATGGGCCAGCGCGGAACCGATGTCGCGCGCGAGGCGGCTTCGATCGTGCTGCTCGACGATCGTTTCGCCTCCATCGTCGCGGGCGTGCGCAGCGGGCGGCGCATCTTCGCCAATCTGCGCAAGGCGCTGATCTTCGTGACGGCGATCCATGTGCCCATCGCGGGCCTCGCGCTCACGCCCATTTTGTTCCTGCTGCCGCCTGTGTTCTATCCCGTACATGTGGTGGCGCTGGAGCTCATCATCGATCCGATTTGCGCGCTCGTCTTCGAGGGCGAGCCAGCCGAACGCCATATGATGGAGGAGCCGCCGCGCTCTCCCGCCGAGCCTTTGTTCGGCCTGCGCCAGATCGGCGCCGGCTTTCTCGACGGCGCGGTTCTGCTCGCGGCGCTGCTCTGCGTCTATTTCGTCTCGATGCGGGCCGGCGAGAGCGAAGGGGAGACGCGCGCGCTGGTCTTCGTCGGCCTCGTCATCGGCAATCTGTCCATGGCCTTCGCCTCCGCCGCCGGACCGGGAACCGCTCTTTTCGACAAGCGGCGCGTCGCCTTCTGGATCATAGCGACGATCACGACGCTCGCGCTCGCGCTGATCGTCTATCTTCCTGCGGCGGCGGAGCTGTTCCGCTTCGCGACGCCGGAACCGAAGGCGCTCGCCTATGTCGTCGCGACGGCGCTGGTCGCCGGCGGCTGGTCGGGAGTATACAAGGCCGTTCGCAGACGCCGAGGACGATGATCCTCGCGGCCGACGCAGCTTCTCTCAGAGAAGCGGCAGCTCACCGGAATCGCAATGCCCTCACCCGACACGCCGCACGCCGCCGATTTCCGTCCCTCGCCCAATCACAATGAGCGGCTGACGCCCATCTCCGCGCTGATCCTGCATTACACCGGCATGCCGACGGCGGCCTCGGCCCTGGCGCTGCTCACCAGCGTCGAGAGCCAAGTCTCCTCGCATTATTTCATTGATGAGGACGGGACCATTCTGCAGCTCGTGCCGGAGGCGCGCCGCGCCTGGCACGCCGGCAGCAGCTTTTGGGCCGGCGAGACCGATCTGAACTCCGCCTCCATCGGCATAGAGATCGTCCATCCCGGCCATGACGATCCGCGCCCCTTCCCGGACCGCCAGATCGAGGCGGTGGCGGCGCTGTGCCGCGATATTTGCGCGCGGCAGGGCATAGCGCCGCGGCGCGTGCTCGCCCATTCGGACATCGCCATCGGCCGCAAGATCGACCCCGGCGAGTTCTTCCCCTGGAAGACGCTGGCCGAGCTGGGCGTCGGCCATTATGTCGAGCCCGCCGCCATCACAGGCGGCGCTGCGCTGGAGACCGGCGCGCGCGGCGACGCGGTGAGGCGATTGCAGCAGGCGCTGGCCGATTACGGCTATAAGATCGACGTCACCGGCGATTACGACCAAGCCTGCGCCGGCGTGGTCGCCGCCTTTCAGCGGCATTTCCGCCCCGCCCTGGTCGACGGCCGCGCCGATTCCTCCACCATAGCGACCTTGCATGCGCTAGCGGGAGCGGGCGCATGAGCGAGAAAAAATTCGTCGTCGTCACCGGCGTCTCCACCGGCATAGGCTATGCGCTGGTGGAGGCGCTGACGGCGCAGGGCTTCCATGTCTTCGGCAGCGTGCGCAACCCGGCCGACAGCGCGCGGCTGCGAGCGCGCTTCGGCGCGGCGAGCTTCACTCCGCTCCTCTTCGACGTGACCGACGCCGCCGCAGTGGCGCAGGCGGCGCGGGAGACCGAGTGGCGGCTCGAGGGCGCGAGCCTCGCCGGGCTCGTGAACAACGCCGGCGCGGCGTTTCCGGCGCCGCTTCTCTATCAGCCGATAGAGGAGGTCCGCCTTCAGCTCGAGATCAATGTGATCGGCCAGATCGCCGTCACCCAGGCTTTCGCGCCATTGCTCGGCGCGCGCCCGGAAAAGCGCCGCGGCCCGCCCGGCCGCATCGTGAATATGAGCTCGGTGGCGGGCAGCTTCGCCTCGCCCTTTCTCGGCGCCTATGCGGCCTCCAAACATGCGCTCGAAGGCGCCTCCGACGCGCTGCGGCGCGAGCTGATGATTTTCGGCGTCGATGTGGTGGTCATAGAGCCGGGCGTGATCGCCACGCCCATATGGGACAAGGCGGAGAGCGCCGATTTCGGCCGCTATGATTCCACCGTCTACGGCCCCTCCGCCCGCAGGCTGCAGAAATGGGCGGTGGAGAAGGGCCGGCTCGGGCCGCCGCCGGAGCGCGTCGCCACCGCCGTGCTGCGCGCGCTGACCGAGAAGCGGCCCCCGGCGCGCATTCGCGTCGTGCCGAACTATCTATTGGATTGGCTGCTGCCGCGCCTGCTGCCGGCGCGGCTGGTGGACCGCATCCTCGCCAAGCGCATGGGGCTGCTGCCGCCGGCCGAGGCGTTCCACCCTCCCCTTCAGGGGGAGGGTCGGCCGGCGAAGCCGGACGGGGTGGGGTGAAGCTCGCGAGACTCGGCGCGTCACACCCTCCCGAGCGCCTGCGGCGCTCGACCTCCCCCCTCCAGGGGGAGGTGGAAGCTCCCGCTCCCACGAGGAGTCGGCTGCCGACCTATCGCTTTGCCGCCAGCTTGACGCGAGACGCGTTCCGGCCCACCAAGGGCCAAATCCCATCGAGGGGACAAGACCGACGATGACCGACGAAATCGAGACCCGCCTTCCCGACCCCATCTCCGCCGAGCCGGCGCCGCGCCATAGGACGGCGGCGGTGACGATCGGCCGGGGGCCGCGCGCGGTGACGATCGGCGGCGGCGCCCCAATCGTCGTCCAGTCCATGACCAATACCGACACGGCCGATGTCGACTCCACGGTCGCGCAGATCGAATCGCTGGTCCGCGCCGGCTCGGAGCTGGTGCGCATCACCGTCGATCGCGACGAGGCCGCCGCCGCCGTGCCGCATATTCGCGATCGTCTCGCGCAGAAGAATATCGACGTCCCGCTGATCGGCGATTTCCATTACATCGGCCACAAGCTGCTCGCCGATCATCCGGCCTGCGGCGAAGCGCTCGAAAAATATCGCATCAATCCCGGCAATGTCGGCTTCAAGGAGAAGAAAGACCGGCAATTCGGCGCGATCGTCGAGCTGGCCATAAAGCATGGCAAGGCGGTGCGCATCGGCGCCAATTGGGGCTCGCTCGACCAGGAGCTGCTGACCCATTTGATGGACATCAACGCCAATTCCGCTGCGCCGCTCGACATGCGCGCGGTGACGCGCGAGGCGCTGGCCCGCTCGGCGCTGATCTCCGCCGAGCGCGCCGAGGAGATCGGCCTCTCGCGCGACAAGATCGTCATCTCGGCCAAGGTCTCCGCCGTGCAGGACCTCATCGCCGTCTATCGCATGCTGGCGCTGCGCAGCGATTATGCGCTGCATCTCGGCCTCACCGAGGCGGGCATGGGCTCCAAGGGCGTCGTCGCCTCGGCGGCGGCGCTGGGCGTGCTGCTGCAGGACGGCATTGGCGACACGATCCGCGTGTCGCTGACGCCGGAGCCCGGCGGCGACCGCGCCAATGAGGTGCGCGTCGCGCAAGAGATTTTGCAGACGATGGGCTTTCGCACCTTCGTGCCGCTGGTCGCCGCCTGCCCCGGCTGCGGCCGCACCACCTCCACCGTGTTTCAGGAGCTGGCGCGCGATATTCAGTCGCATATTCGCGACCGAATGGCCGTCTGGCGGCAGGATTATCCGGGCGTCGAGACGCTGAATGTCGCGGTGATGGGCTGCATCGTCAACGGGCCGGGCGAGTCCAAGCACGCCGACATCGGCATTTCACTTCCCGGCACGGGCGAGGCGCCGACGGCGCCGGTCTTCATCGACGGCAAGAAGGCGATGACCTTGCGCGGCGAGGGCATAGCGGAAGAATTCACCCGCATCGTCGAGGATTATGTCGCCGGCCGTTTCGGCGGCGCCGACAAGGGCGAAGCGGCGGAATAATCAGCCGAGCGCCGCCGCCACCGCGCGCAGATCGCGCCAGGCGCGGCGCTTCATCGCCGGCGTCCTGAGCAGGCTGGCGAGCGATGGCGCGAGCAGCGCGCGCACAGTCCCGACGCCGCAATCATAATCGAACCAAGCGTTGCGATAGCGCGCGACATCCGGCGAGCCGAGCGCGGCGCGGGCGGCGAAATCGCCGAGGATCAGCAGAGCGCGCGGGGCGGCCAGCTCCACATGGCGGCGCAGGAAGGGCAGCAGCGCCGCAATCTCCACGGGGCTGAGCTCGCGCGCGCCGGGCGGACGCCAAGGGGTCGCATAGGCGAGATAGGCGCTGGAGCGGTCACGCCGAATCGCGCGCAGCATATTGTCGAGCAGCCGCGCCTCCGGCCCGACGAAAGCCGCGCCGCCGCGCTCCTCCTCCTCGCCGGGCGAGAAATCCAGAACCATGAGAGGCGCGCTGGGCGCGCCGGCCGAGAAGAGAAAATGCCCGGCCGTCGCCTTCAGCGCGCAGCCGTCGAAACCCGCGAGCCGCTCCTGCAATTCCTCGATCGTCCGCGCCGCGCCCGCAGCGTCGCGGGCGGCGCGGGCGGCCTCCTCGGTAGAGACGGGAGCGGCGGAGCGCAGGGAGCGAGTCTCCCGCGCCGGCGGCTCGGCCCGACGCGCGGGCGCGGGTGTGGGCGCGACTATGGACGGAGGCGCGACGGCGCGGGCCGGCGGCGGCGCGGCGCTCTCGGCGAAACGGTCATGCGGCGTCTCGTCGATCGCTATGTCGACGCCGATCGACACATACCAATCGACGAGCGCGGCGAGCCCCGTCTCCAAGGAAAGATCGGCGTCAGCGGACATGGCCGCGAGCTTAGAGCAGAAGCGCGAAAAGGTGAAGGCGCGCGAGACGTGAGGCGCGCCCCCGAGGCGGGGCTGCGCGTCTCGCCCCTCCCCGCGCGCGAATGCGTAGATTATCGAGCTTCGCGACGCAGCGGCTCCGCAATAGGCTGGAACAAAATCAAGAATGTGCCGAGGGTGGAAACAGCGTTCAAAAATCACTGTTCACATAGAGAACTCACATGATCGACCTGATCGAAACCGTCGCGAAATCGCTGTTCGCGAAATTCGGGTCCAATCCGAAACTTTGGGATGGAGCTACGCTCAGCGAGCGCGAGAGATTCCGCCATGCGGCGGAAGATATACTGCAAGAGTTCGCCTCGCTCGCGCCCGTCGAGACGGCGGAGCTGGTCGAAAAAATCCGCGAGACGCGGATCACGCGTCTCGGATTTCTCTATATGGCCTATGCGCTGAACACTTCGGAAGCCGCCGCGCTGCTCACTTTTCGGGCGCTCGGCCGGGCCGAGTGCTGAAATCTTTCCGCGACTCGATCCGAACCGAAAAACACTCTAGCAGCAGCGCATCGCGCGCCGGCCGCCTTCGCCGAAACGGCTGGCCTGACGCTCGAGGAAGAACTCCTCGTGCGTCATCGTCGGCTCGTCCGGATGATTGGCGCGCCGATGCGCGAGATAGGCCTCATAATCCCCCTGCCCGATCATCAGCCGCGCGCCGTCGCGCAGCTTCCGCCCGAGCTTGGCGAGATCAAGCGCGGGCAATCCGCAGATCGTGCAGCTCATCGCTCGTCTCCCTGGTGGTGACGCTGGTCGCGCGCCGCGCCTCGCCGATCGCCCGCAGGCCGAAGAACAGCATCGACAATACGAGCGCGATGAAGATGGCGCAGAGCGTCGTATTCACATAATCGTTGAAGATGATGCGGCTCATCTCGGCGGCGGTCTTGGCCGGCGCGAGCAGTCTGCCCTCCGCCGCCGCGGCCGAATAGCGCGACGCATGGGCGAGGAAGCCGATCTTCGGATCGGGATGGAAAATCTTCTCCGCGCCCGCCGTCAGCGTGCAGATATAGAGCCAGGCCGCCGGCGCCGCTGCGATGAAGGCGTAACGCTCCCGCTTCATGCGGAACAGCACCACTGTGCAGAGCGTGAGCGCTATGGCCGCCAGCATTTGATTGGCGATGCCGAACATGGGCCAGAGCGTGTTGATGCCGCCGAGAGGATCGATGACGCCCTGATAGAGGAACCAGCCCCAGCCGGCGACGGCGAGCCCCGTTGCGCCGAAATTGGGAATCCAGGCGCGCGTATGCTTGAAGCGCGGCCAGAAGGTTCCGACGAGATCCTGAATCATGAAGCGCGCGACCCGCGTGCCGGCGTCCACAGTGGTGAGGATGAACAGCGCCTCGAACAGAATGGCGAAATGATACCAGAAGGCGGTCATCGAGGAGCCGCCGATCGCCCCCGACAGGATTTTCGCCATGCCGACGGCGAGCGTCGGCGCGCCGCCCGCGCGCGAGAGCACCGTCTTCTCGCCGACCTCGGCCGCCGCCTGGCTCAGCGCCTCCGGCGTGATGACGAAGCCCCAGGACGAGATGGTCTGCGCCGCCGTGTCGACCGTGGAGCCGATGACGGCGGGCGCGCTGTTCATGGCGAAATAGACGCCCGGATCGAGCACGGTGGCGGCGACCAGCGCCATTATGGCCACAAAAGACTCCATCAGCATCGCGCCATAGCCGATGAAGCGGATCTGCGCCTCGTCGCCGATCATCTTGGGCGTGGTGCCGGAGGAGACGAGGGCGTGAAAGCCCGAGATGGCGCCGCAGGCGAGGGTGATGAACAGGAAGGGAAAGACGCTGCCCGCGAAGACCGGGCCGGTTCCGTCGATGAAGCGGCTGACCGCCGGCATTTTCAGCTCGGGCGCCACATAGAAAATGCCGAGCGCGAGCGAGGCGATGGTGCCGATCTTCAGAAAGGTGGAGAGATAGTCGCGCGGCGCGAGCAGGAACCACACCGGCAGCACAGAGGCGACGAAACCATAGCCGATGAGCATGAAGGCGAGCGCCTCGCCTTTGAAGGTGAAGAGCGCGGCGAGCGCCGGCGTCTCGGCGACAGTGCGGCCGAGCGCAATGGAGCCGATCAGCAGGACGAAGCCGATCACCGACATTTCGAAAATACGGCCGGGACGCAAATAGCGGCCATAGACGCCCATCAGCACGGCGATGGGCAGAGTGGCGAAGACCGTGAAGAAGCCCCAGGGGCTGTCCGCCAGCGCCTTGACGACGATGAGCGCCAGCACGGCGAGCAATATGACCATGATGGTGAGAATGCCGACCATGGCGACGATTCCGGCGGCCGGGCCGAGCTCCGTCTTGATGAGATCTCCGAGCGAGCGCCCGTCGCGCCGCGTCGAGATGAACAGCACGACGAAATCCTGCACCGCGCCGGCGAAGACGACGCCGGTGAGCAGCCAGAGCGTGCCGGGCAGATAGCCCATTTGCGCCGCCAGCACCGGGCCGACCAGCGGCCCCGCCCCGGCTATGGCCGCGAAATGATGGCCGAACAGCACATATTTGTCGGTCGGCACATAATCGAGCCCGTCATTGTGGCGATGCGCCGGCGTCTTGCGCTGCGGATCGAGGCCGAGCGCGCGCTCCGCGATGAACAGCGAATAGAAGCGATATGCGACGAGATAGACGCAGATCGCCGCCGCCACCAGCCACATTGCGTTGACGGTCTCGCCCCGCGCCATCGCCAGAGTGAAGAGCGAGAAAACGCCGAGCGCGACGATTGCGGTCCAAAGGGCGATGGAGCCGAGCTTGCGGCCCGGCGTGACGAGTGGGAGGGACATAGCGCGAGCCTCGGCGTTTCCAGGAAAAGCCTGGGGACGAGATCGTCACCCGGCATTTTTCCCATGAAATAGGCCAAAGGCGCCCGCCGCGTCCAGCCGCGAGGGTCGCGCGCCGCCCTCTCTCGGCGGCGGGACGCGTCATCGGGACACGCCGCTCGTTTGGAACCTTTTGAAGGTCCGCAGATTGAATGGCTCGGGCGACGAATTCTGCACAGGAGACGCGCTTATGCACTGCGGAGATTGTCGTTTTTGGCGCCAGCCGGACAACCAATGCCGCCGCAACGCCCCACTGCCCATGCGCGGCCATGAGGGAACCATGGACACGGCATGGCCCCTCGTGACTGCGGAGGATTGGTGCGGCGAATACCAGCCCGGTTACATCGATCGGACCAGCATGCCCGCGGAAGCGCGGGCGCGCGCCCAGCCCCAGCACAAGGAACGCGCCCAGCACTGACAACGCGTCGAAACGGGCGCGGCCTTCTCGGGGCTCAATTTCCCGAGGTCTGCACAGGCGCGGCCGCGCCGCTATAGGACACGCGCCAGATCGTCCCATTGCCGTCCTCGCTCACCAGCAGCGAGCCGTCGCGCGCCACGGCGACATCGACGGGGCGGCCCCAGACGCGCGTGTCGTCCACGACGAAGCCGGTGAGAAAATCCTGATACTCGCCGGTCGGGACGCCATCCTTGAAAGAGAGGCGCACGATCTTGTAGCCGGTGCGCTTGGCGCGGTTCCAGGAGCCGTGCAGAGCGACGAAAGCGTCGCCCTTATACTCCGCCGGGAACTGGCCGCCGTCGTAGAAGGCGATGCCGAGCGGGGCCGAATGCGGCTGGAACAGCACATCGGGAACGGTGATCTTGCTCGAGAGATCGGGACGCTCGCCGGCGTGGCGGGGGTCCTCATGCGCGCCGATGTAGTGCCAGGGCCAGCCGTAGAAGGCTCCCTCCTTCACGCGCGTGGCGTAATCGGGCGGCAGATCGTCGCCGAGCATGTCGCGCTCATTGACGACGCACCACAGATCGTCGGTCCCCGGCCGCAATTGCAGGCCGGAGCAATTGCGCAGCCCATTGGCGACATTGCGCCGGCTCTTACCTTCCGGGTCTATGGCGAGCACTGTCGCGCGCTCGAATTCGGCGCCGGCGCTCGCGCCCTGCCCATGCGCCGCCTCGAGCTGCGCGACCTCCTGCGCGGAAGGGCGCGGATGGCCTTCGGCGACATTGGTCTTGGAGCCGACGGACACATAGAGCGTCTTGCCGTCGCGCGAGAAGACGAGATCGCGCGTCCAATGGCCGCCATCGGCGCCGGGCAGGGTCGCGATCGTCTCGGCGGGGCCGGAGGCGGCGAGATCGCCGTTCTTATAAGGGAAGCGCAGCACTTTCGTCGGCGTGCCGACATAGACGAAGCGCGGCTCCGGCCCCGGCGGATAGAAGGCTATCCCATAGGGACGCTCGAGTTCCGAGGCGAAGACATGGGACGAGGCCGGCGCGATCTTCCCATCCTGGAGACGAAAGACGCGGAGCCGGCCGCCGACGCTCTCGGTGACGAAAATATCGCCATTGGGCGCATGGCGAATGACGCGCGGGCCTTGGAGGCCGGAGGCGAATATCTCCGCCGAAAAGCCCGCGAGCGTCTTGGGCGCGGCGCCGTCAGGCCGCGCGACCACTTGCGAGCGCGCGGCGGTCGGCTCGCTGGCCAGCGGCGCGGGCAAATCCTGCACGGTGATCTTGCGCCAGCTTCCCGGCGCGTCCTGTCGCCAATCGCTGAAGGCGGCGGGACCGACGAGGCGGCGCGCCGCCTCCGATTGCGCAAAGACGTGACCGGCGAAGGCGAGGCCGGCGACAGCGCCGGCGAGGAGAAGTGACGGGGCGAAACTCTTCATTGCGGCCTCTCTCGAAACAGAGCCGCAGTCTAGCGCGCGATAATCACATTTAGAAGATAGAATTAAAGGCGTCGACGCGCGCCCCTTCCTGCGGCGGACTGCCGGTGCTATTCGACCGCCTCCGACGAAAGAGAAGGAAAAACCATATGAGCGAGATCTGGCTGGCCACGGGCGAAGCGACGGTTCTGGCGGCGGACGGGCAATATACCGACGCCATGCCCGAAGTCATGATCGGCAGCGTGAAAGGCCCGGTGGGGACGGCTTTCGCCTCCATGACGGGACAGGTCGCGGGCCATCCGCGCATGTTCGTCATTCGCGATCTCAATCAGCAGGTGCGCCCCGCCACCATGATGACGACCAAGATGACGGTGCGCTCCAATGATTACGTCGAGCTGCTCGGCGGCGTCGTGCAGGCGGCGACCGGCGACGCCATCGTCGATGCGGTTTCGGAAGGAATCATTCCGAAAGATCAGGTGAATGATCTGGTCATGATCATCATGATCTGGCTCGATCCGCGTTGCGCCACCGATCCCAATCTCGATCGGCGCGATCTCTATCGCACCAATTACGAGGCGACGAAGCTGGCGATTTCCCGCGCTTTGAAGGGCGAGCCGACGATCGACGAGCTCATCGCCAACCGCAAGACGGTGACGCATTATGCGCTGGAGGGCGTGTTCGACGAGTGATTTTGCGCAGCCGGCATTGCAAAAATCGAGCATCGCGCCGATTGCGAATCACTTCTCGAAGCGTTAGCAAACGAATCCTCACATGGCGCGTCCGATGCGACGCGTCTCTTTTCGGTTCGAGGGAGATTTGCGATGGCCAAGGCGAAGAGCGAGAAGCCTGCGGCGGTGGCCAAGAAGGCCAAGAAGCCCGAAGCCGCTGCGGTTCGTCCTGTGAAGGAGAGCCTGACCAAGTCCGCTCTGATCAATCTGCTCGCCGAGCAGAACGAGCTTCCGCGCAAGACCGCCGCTGCGGTCTACGCCACGCTCGAGGAGGTGTTCCTCGGCTCCGTGCATCCGCGCGGCGTCGGCGAGTTCACCCTGCCCGGCCTGCTGAAAGTGTCGCTGCGCAAGGTTCCGGCGCGCAAGGCCGGCACTCTGGTGCGCAATCCCGCCACGGGCGAGATGGTCAAGGCCGCCGCCAAGCCGGCGAGCGTGCGCGTGAAAATCCGCGCCCTCTCCAAGCTGAAGACGGCCGCCACGCCCTGATCTTTCCTCGAGGGCTTCTTAGAGCGAGCCCGAAGGCTCGCGGTCCGAGGCTACGGCCTCGCACCGCGAGCCTTCGGGCTCGTTTCGTTTTCCGGCGGCGCGCGATCTCGCGCGGTCACGCGGCGCGCGCCTTTCCGGCGCGGTTCTTGGTGAGCCAAGGGCTCCAGGGCTGCGGCGCGATCAGCCCATCCCCGACGAAGACCGGAGCGATGCCTCCGCGCGCGACCCGGCCGATGAAAGCCGGCTTGTGCAGATGCTGCGTCTCGGCGTCCAGCCTCAGGGAGAAGCCGCTCGGCGCGCGGAGCGCATGCAGCGGCAGCGCGCGGCGCACCGCCGCGACATCGACGGAGCCCGCAGCGGCGACCGCCGCGCGCCATAGCTCGAAGCCGAGATAGCTCGCCTCCATCGCGTCATTGGTCGTGGCGTCGGGCGCGTTCTTATAGCGCCGCCATTGCTCGACGAAGCGGTGATTCTCCGGGCGGTCGATCGCCTGGAGGTAATTCCAGGCGACATAGAGCCCGTCGATATCGCAATGAGCGAGCGCCGGCAGCTCCGCCTCGCCGATCGACAGCGACAAGGTCGGCGCGAAGGCGACATCGCCGAGCGCGCCGAAAAAGCGCAGATTGGCGTCGCCGCTCACCGTCGAGACGATCGCCGCGCCGGACCGGGCGGCGAAGCGACGCGCGTCTCTGGCGATGGCGCGCCAATCCTCGAGGCCGGACGGCGCATAGATTTCGGCGATATCGGACGCATCCGCGCCATGCGCGGCGAGATAGGCGCGCAGAATGACGTTGGTGACGCGCGGATAGACGTCGTCATTGCCGATGAGCAGAAAGCGCCGCGCGCCGAGGCCTTTCAGAAAGTCCACGGCGGGGATCGCCGTCTGGCTCGGCGTGCCGCCAGAGTAGACGATATTGGGCGAACGCTCCTCGCCCTCATATTGGCTCGGATAGAAGAGCAGGCCCTTGGCCTTTTCGACCACCGGAAGCACGGCTTTGCGCGAGGCGGAGGTCCAGCAGCCGAAGATCGCCGCGACGCCGCGCTCCTCCAAGAGAAGGCGCGCCTGCTCGGCGTAGAGGGCGGGATCGGAGCGCGGATCGAGGATCACCGCCTCGAGCGGGCGTCCGAGGAGGCCGCCCTGCGCATTGCAGCGCTCGACCAGCATCGTCAGCAGCTCCTGCAGCGGCCGCTCGCTGCTCGTCATCGTGCCGGAGAGCGAATGCAATATTCCGATGCGGATCGCGCCATTGTCGAGATCGGCGAAATAGCGATCGACAGCGCAAACGAGGCTCTTCGAGCTGTCGAGCAGCGTCTCGGCAGCGGCGAGCGCCGAGCGGCCGGCGGAATGCGCCTGCGCGACGGCGCCGCCGACATCCGGCAGCGGCTCGCCAACGCCGCGGGCGACGAGGGACGCACGCGCTCCTATGCCTTCGAGATCGGCCGCCTCCCGGCTCAGAGTGTCGGCGAGGTCGCGATTGACGCCGGCGACCGCCTCGACGCTCGTCGACACTTCGGCGATGGCGCCGACCGTCTCCTCCACCGCGAAACGTATGGAGTCGATCTGCGTCTCGATTTCGGCGGCCGCGCGCGAGGTTTGATTGGCGAGCGTTTTCACCTCGCTCGCCACCACGGCGAAGCCGCGCCCGCTCTCGCCGGCGCGCGCCGCCTCTATGGTCGCATTGAGCGCGAGCAGCGAGGTCTGGCCGGCGATCGACTGGATGAGCTTGCTCACTGCGCCGATGCGGCCGGCGGCGGCGGCGAGACCGCGCACGATTTCTTCCGCGCGCGTGAGATCGGCGGCGCTGCGATCGGCCGCCCGGCGCGCCGCCGTCACCTGGAGCGAGGAGCGCGCGACGAGGCCGATGATGGCGTCCCGCGCCGCCAGCGCCAGTCCGTCGACATCTTCCGCCGCAGTGGCGGCGGCGACGGCCGCATCGGAGAGACGGCGGCGGAGCATATCGCCATTGCAGGCGGCGCAGTCGCCCGCCGCCGACCGCACGCCGGCGTCGGCGACGGTGAGCGCATCTTCCGTCGCCTCCGCGATTTGGCTCAGCCGCCGCAGGAAGAAGGCTCGGCCGGCCTCGCGAATCGACTGCTCCGCCGCGCGGCTGCGCTCGGCGACGGCGAAAGCGTCGGCGGCGATCAAAGCGCGACGCAGCTCCTCCGCGACGCCGCGGAGCCGCGCCGCCGAACGTCCGCTCGCGGGCGGAAAAGGCGCGTAGCGATCACCCGCGGCGATTTTCTCCAAGCCTGCGATCTGCGCCGAGAGGCGGCGCTCGATCGCGCTCGCCGCCGCGAAAGCGGCGAGCGCCGCCGCGGCCCAGCAGAGCAGCGGATCGCCGCCGGCCCAGCCGAGGACCAGGGGTGTGAAGCAAGCGGCGAGAGTCGCCGCGAGGAGATAGGCGCAAGGAAGTTTCCCGGCCGAGCTGTCCGCCATGGATCGCACACTTCGCTATGAGTTTGAAAATTTGCACGTAATCTCGCTACACAACGGTTACCAACACCTTTCGATGTCCTATCTTTCCCGATCGATCGTCGCCGCCGCTCCTCGGATGGGGAATGGAAGCGCGTGACTCGCCTCGGCCGGCGGTTTATTCCCGGGTGGGATCGGGAGCTTTGCCGAATGAGCCGCTTTTCGAAACGCGTTCGTCTTCCGTCGTTCGCCCTCTGCCTCGCCCTCGCGACGGGCGGCTGCGGCGGGCGCCCCCATGGCGTGCTGACCCCGCAGCCGCAAACGGCGGGGACGAGCCGCGTCGAATTGCTGGTCGCCACCACGCGCAGCGATCGCGGCGCAGAGCCGGGAGATCTCTTCACCGGCGAGCGTGGCAAAGGCCTCGCCTTCGCCGATATCGCCATCTCCATTCCGCCGGACGGCGCGCGCCAGATCGGCGAGGTGCAATGGCCCGACTCTTTGCCGGGCGACCCCTCCCGCGAATTCGTCACCCTCCGCGCCGATCTGCTCGGCCAGCAGGAGGCGGCGCGCCGCTTCGACGCGCGCATCGTCAAGACGCCCAAGCGTCAAGCTCTGGTCTTCGTCCACGGCTTCAACACGCTATTCGCCGAGGCGGTCTATCGCCTCGCGCAGATCGTCCATGATTCCGGCACGAGCGCGCTGCCGGTGCTGTTCACCTGGCCCTCGCGCGGCAAGCTGCTCGACTATGGCTATGACCATGAGAGCGCGAGCTATTCGCGCGACGCGCTGGAGCATGTGCTGCATATGCTCGCCAAGGACCCGTCCGTCGGCGAGATCTCGATACTGGCGCATTCCATGGGCAATTGGGTGACGCTGGAAGCGCTGCGCCAAATGGCGATCCGCGACCGCGGCCTCCCATCCAAGATCAAAAATGTGATGCTGGCCGCGCCCGACGTCGATTACGACGTGTTCTCGCGGCAGATCGCCGAGATCGACGAGCGTCGCGCCATCTTCACGCTCTTCGTCTCGCGCGAGGATGAGGCGCTGGCCGCTTCCCGCCGCGTGTGGGGCGACAAGGTGCGGCTCGGCGGCATCGATCCCGAGCGCGAGCCGTTCAAGGACGCTCTGGAGGAGCGGCGCTTCAAGGTCGTCGATCTCTCGACAGTGAAATCCGCCGACCCGCTCGGCCATGGCACATTCGCGCAATCGCCGGAGATCGTGCGCTCCATCGGCGCGCGGCTGGCGGAGGGCCAGACGCTCGCCGACAATCAGAATGGCGTGGGCGAGCGCCTGGGCCAGGTGGCGACCGGCGCAGCCTCGACCGTGGGGACGGCGGCGAGCGTCGCGGTCTCGACGCCCTTCGCCGTCATCGATCCGCGCACCCGCGAAAATCTCGGCGATCAGCTGCAGCGTCTCGGCGAGCAGATGAGCGACACCGCCTCCGCCGGAGCCGATGTCGTCTCACGCCCGCTGCATTGACAGCTACCAAGGAACGTCGAGGCCGCGATAATCGAGGAAGCGGCCCGTATCCGCACTGGTCAGCGCATCGAGCGTCCTTATGATTCCGCCCGCGCTCTCCTCGACGGAGAGATCGGCGTTCTTCCCGCCCATATCGGTGCGCACCCAGCCGGGACTGAGCGCGACGACCGTGACCTTCTCGCGCTTCAGATCATGGGCGAGACCTTGGGCGATCTTGTTCAGCGCCGCTTTGGCGGCGCGATAGGCGATGTTGGTGGAGCCCTCCATCGCCATGGAGCCGAGCCCGCTCGACATCAGCGCGATGCGCGGATTGTCGGCGCTCAGCATCAGCGGCAGAACGGCCTGAACGAGCCGCAGCGGCCCCAGCGTGTTGATGTCGAAGAGATCGAGCGCGCCAGGAAAATCCATGTCCAATGTCGATTGCGTCTGCGGCCCATAGGCGCCGGCGTTGCAGACGAGCACATCGAGCGGCTCCGCCAACTCGCGCGCGGCGGCGCGAATCCCCGCCTCGTCACGCTGGTCGAAGACTTGGATCGCAAAGCGCGCGCGATGACGCGCCACATCATGCTGCAGCCGCTCGCGCGCCTCGTCGCTGCGCACGGAAGCGTCGACATCGTCGCCGCGGGCGGCGAGCAGCGTCGCCAGCCCATGGCCAATGCCCCTATTGGCGCCCGAAATAAACCAATGCTCCGCCATCGGCCGCTCCTCTCCTCATCCCAACATGGGAATATCGCCGACATGCGAATATAACGCGCATCGGCCCCGATCGAAGCTTGCCGTCGCCTCATCCAGCTTATACTGTAGGGCGGTTACATAACGAAAACATTGCGAAAGGCGGATCGCGTCATGAGCGACATTTCCTTCGCGGACGATCACGTCGCCGCACGCTCTCCTACTGAGGCGGCGCCGGTCCCGGTCCTCTTTACCGGCGACAATGGCGCATTTCGCCGCCTGGTCACGCGCGGCGCGCTGCTGGAGCTGGTGACGGCGGGCTTCTATCGCTTCTGGCTCGCCACAAATATGCGCCGCTATCTCTGGTCGAGCACGGTCATCGGCGGCGATGCGCTGGAATATGTCGGCACGGCGCGCGAGCTTTTGTTCGGCTTCTTCTTCGCGCTCGCCATTCTCGCGCCCGTCTATATCGCCTATATCGTCGTCGGCTTCGAGGCGGAGCGGCAAAAGGCTTTCGCCTCGCTGCCGCTGGGCCTGTTCTTCGTAGCCTTCGGCCAGTTCGCCATCTATCGCGCGCGGCGCTATCGGCTCAACCGCAGCGGCTGGCGCGGCCTGCGTTTCGGCATGGGTGGCTCCGGCCTCGCCTATATGTTCCGCGCCATCGGCTGGGGACTACTGATCGCGCTCACGCTCGGCCTCGCCCTGCCCTGGGCAGAGGCGGCGCTCGAGCGCTATAAGATGCGCCACACCTATTATGGCGCGCTGGAGGGCGACTTCGTCGGCCGCGGCGGCGATTTCTTCAAGCGCGGCTGGTGGATCTGGACGGTCTCGCTGGCCTATCCGATTCTCCTCTACCTCCTCGCCCGCTCGTCCCAGCACGCCGGCGTGTCCGCGGGCGATGGAAGCGGCCGCACCATGGTGAACAATTCCAATGCGACGGGGCTGCTCGTCACCCTCGGCGTCATCGTCGCCTTTCTCCTGTATCCGTCGCTCTACGCCGCCTTCAAAGGCGCGCAATGGCGTTGGTGGCTCGGCGGGCTGCGCCTCGGCGGAATTCGCCTCGAGAGCAAGCTCGAGACGACAAAGCTGCTGACGAATTACTACGCTCTGTTCGCCATCGTCGTCGGCGTGACCCTCGTCGCAATCGTTCTCGCGATCGTGGCGGCCAGGATCACCGGCTTTCAGGGCGCCGTCGCCCCGGGAGCGGCGCCGCATATTCCCATTGGGACAATGACCGCCTGGATCGGCGTCTATGTCGCGACCTTTCTCGCGATCGGCGTCGCCTCGCGCATCTTTCTCACGCAGCGCGTCTGGAAGATCGTGGCGAGCTCCGTGCGCGTTCACGGCCTCGAGGCCGCCGAGGATGTCGCGACGCGCGCCAGCGTCGCGCCGAGCGCGATCGGCGAGGGTTTCGCCGATAGTCTCGACATCGTCGGCTTCTGACATGAGCGCGGAGCCGCAGCCGGAAGCCCTGGACGACGAGGCCGTCATATTCTTCGACGGCTGGAGCAGCCGCAAGCGGCGCGTCGCGCTGCGCTTCGGCGCGACGTTGGAGATCGTCCAGAATGGCGCGACGCTCGCGTCCTGGCCCTATGACGATATTCGCCGCATCGACTCGCCGATCTTCGCCCTGCGGCGCGAGACGGCGGCGGGCGAGCTGGCGCGGCTGGAATTGCACGATCCGCGCCTCCACGATGAGATCATCGCGCGCTGCCCCTTTCTCAGCGGCAAGACGCGCCCCGGCGCAAATCGCGCGATCGTCTATTGGTCGCTGGCCGCGACGACGAGCTTCGTCGCGCTGATCTGGTTCGGCATTCCATTCGCGGCCGATCGCATCGCGCCGCTCGTGCCTTATTCCTTCGAGCGGCGGATCGGCGAGGCGGCGGAGGCGCAATTGCGCAGCATCTTTTCCGCCGAGCCCTGCGGCGGCGCGAAAGGCGCCGGGGCGCTCACGCGATTGTCCGAGCGGCTGCAATCGGCCGCCGCGCTGGAGGAGCCAGCGCGCATAGAAGTGCTGCGATCCGCCATTCCCAATGCGCTCGCGTTGCCCGGCGGCAAGATCTATGTGTTCTCGGGATTGCTGACCCGCGCGGAGACGCCGGACGAGGTCGCCGGCGTCGTCGCCCATGAGATCGGCCATCTCAAACATCGCGACTCCATGCGCAAGCTCATCACCACGGGCGGAACCTCCTATCTCATCGGCCTGCTGTTCGGCGATATGACCGGCGCCGGCGCGCTGGTCTTCGCCAGCAAGGCGCTGATCGGCGCCGCCCATTCGCGCGAGGCGGAGGCGCAGGCCGACTCCTTCGCCGCCGATCTGATGGCGCGGCTCGGACGCCCGGCCAAGCCGCTCGGCAATCTGCTGACGCGCATCTCCGGCTCGGAGAATGGCGCCTTCGGCCTGCTGCACGATCATCCGCTGACCGCCGATCGCCTCGCGGCGCTCGCCGCCGCCGACAAAGGCGAGCGCGGGCCGCCGCTGCTCGACGCCGAGAATTGGGCGGCGCTGAAGGCGATCTGCAAGCAAGAGGCGAGCGAGACGAAAGACGCGATCACGCCGTGAGACACGGCGCGCGGCCGCTCACCGCTTGCGGTTCAGCACGCGGTGATAGAGCGTCTTCGCCGCCTCGCGCAGACGCCGCCGCCAGACTTCCTTGGCGTGCGCCTCGGCGAATTGCGTGACGCCGTCGGTCTTCGCCTGCACCATCAGATCGCAGACGACGAGACGATCGGGCCAGCAGCGCTCGATCATATAATGGCCAGGGATGGCGCAAGAATCGGTGATCGCCATATCGGCGCGCTCCGATTGCGTCTCGGTGATGGCGTAGACGAGCTGCACGCCGGGCGCCTGGGCGCGCAGGCTCTCGTCATAGGCGATCTTCCAGAAATAGGAGCGCGCGCCGCTCTCGATGACGACGCCCATGGCGATCGGCTTGCCGGCGAGCTCGAGGCTGTGAATGCGAATCTTGCCCTCGCGCGCCAGCAGACGGGTCGCGCTGCGCACGAAAGTGGCGAGCGAGGGATGGCCGAGCAGCGCGCCGCGCTCGGCCTTCCAGCCGCTGGCCTCGAGCGCGAGAAAATCCTCCGTTGCGCGGGGAATGTCGGCCGGCGTCGAATAGATGACGCGCTTCAGCTCGCCGGCCTCCTCCAGCCGACGGCGGCGGCGGCGCATCTCGCTCAGCGCCTTGCGCGAGGAGGTGCGCGTCCACACCTCCTCCGGATCGCCTCCGGCGAGCAGAGCGGCGCGCTCATGCCGATCGAGCACGCGCCAGTCGCGCCCGGTGGCGCGCGCGGCGCGGGTGAAGGCGGCGAAGACCGGCCCGCTCATCGGCGTCTTGGGAATGAGCACTGCGCCCGCGCCGAAGCGGCTGCCGGCGAACCAGTCGAGAATGGCGGCGGCCGCCTCCTCCGCGCATTCGCGATCGAGCAGCGGGGTCGCCAGCGCGGCCTGCTTGTGCAGCCAGCCGCGCGCCGTCGCCGCGCCGAGCGAGAAGCCGGGCGCGACGATGGGAAACAGCGCGACCAGCCGCCGCGCGCCCCCCTGCGCGCCCGCCTGCCGCCACACGGTGACGAAGACCGGACGCGATTTCGCCGGAAAATGCCGCGCCGCCGGCAGCGCGAAGCCGGGCTCCAAAAACCCATTGGGCTCGATGGCGCGCGACACGAGCTCGGCCCAATCGCGAACATGCTCGCTCATCCGCTCGACTCCGAGCGCCTCCGTCTCCAGCGAACCGTTCGTCATGACGCCTTCGCGGCGAGCCGCGCTCTGCTCGGAGGCTCTCGAAGGGCCGGGAAGGCTGCCCAGAAACGCCGTCCTATTGATCCAAAATGGCGTGGTGGCCATGATTCGCCCCTCGTCGCTTGTCAGTTTCGCCCAGGTCCGACGCCATTGCGAGACGAATCACGTCGACTGCGCCGGACGTTTCAAGAGCGAGGCCACCGAAGCGGGTCGCCGCCGCTCCGAGCCTGTGGGAAATTTGTCACATGAGAGATAAATATTTGGGGAACAAAGGGATCGGAAGAGAGACCGTGCTGCTGCGTGGTTGCGCGCGCGCTTCCTCCCGTGCCAGAGTGACACTGCCGAGGTCCGGCATTTGCCGGATGTGGCGGACCCGCTATATGAGATCACCTGCGGTCGAGTCCCTCGGCCCGTCCAGACCAGAGTAGGCGCTTTGACGACTTCGAAGACCCCCCTTCTCGACCGGATCGAAACGCCGCAGGATCTGCGCAAGCTGCAGCCCGGCCAGCTCCGCCAGCTGGCCGATGAATTGCGCCGCGAGACCATAGACGCGGTTTCCGTCACCGGCGGGCATTTGGGCGCCGGGCTCGGCGTCGTCGAGCTCACCGTCGCGCTGCATTACGTCTTCGATACGCCGAACGACAAGATCGTCTGGGACGTCGGCCATCAGACCTATCCGCACAAGATTCTGACCGGCCGCCGCGAGCGCATTCGCACGCTGCGCCAGGGCAAGGGGCTCGCCGGCTTCACCAAGCGCGCCGAGAGCGAATACGACGCCTTTGGCGCCGGCCATTCCTCCACCTCTATCTCGGCCGGCCTCGGCATGGCGGTGGCGCGCGATCTCTCCGGCGGCGCCAATCACGTCGTCGCGGTGATCGGCGACAGCGCCATTTCGGCGGGCATGGCCTATGAGGCGATGAACAACGCCGGCGCGCTCGACTCCCGCCTCATCGTCATTCTCAACGACAATGACATGTCGATCGCGCCGCCGACCGGCGCCATGTCGGCCTATCTCGCCCGGCTCGTTTCCGGCGGCGCCTTCCGCACCTTGCGCGAGACGGCCAAGCAGCTCGCCCGCCATCTGCCGCATTTCCTCTATGAGAAAGCGCGCAAGGCGGAGGAATTCTCCCGCAGCTTCATCACCGGCGGCGGGACGATGTTCGAGGAGCTCGGCTTCTATTACGTCGGGCCGATCGACGGACATAATCTCGAGCATCTCCTGCCTGTGCTGACCAATGTGCGCGACAAGGACGACGGCCCGGTGCTGGTTCATGTCGTTACCCAAAAGGGCAAGGGCTATGGCCCGGCCGAGGCCGCGGCGGACCGCTATCACGGCGTCAATCGTTTCGACGTGCTGACCGGCGCGCAGGACAAGCCCAAGGCCAACGCGCCCTCCTACACCAGCGTCTTCGCCAAGACCCTGGTGGCGGAGGCCGAGCGCGACGACAAGATCGTCGCCATCACTGCCGCAATGCCGGCCGGCACCGGCCTCGACCTGTTCGAGAAGGCCTTCCCGGACCGAATGTTCGACGTGGCCATCGCCGAGCAGCATGCCGTGACCTTCGCCGCCGGCCTCGCCTGCGAGGGCTATAAGCCCTTCTGCGCGCTCTATTCCACCTTCTTGCAGCGCGGCTACGACCAGCTTGTGCATGATGTCGCGATCCAGCATCTGCCGGTGCGTTTCGCAATCGACCGCGCCGGCCTCGTCGGCGCCGACGGCCCCACTCACGCGGGCGCTTTCGACATCGCCTATCTCGCCTGCCTGCCCGGCATGGTGATCATGTCGCCTTCGGACGAGGCCGAGCTGGTCCATATGGTGGCGACCTCCGCCGCCTTCGACGAAGGCCCGATCGCTTTCCGCTATCCGCGCGGCGAGGGCGTCGGCGTCGAGCTGCCTCAGCGTGGCGAGGTACTGGAGATCGGCCGCGGCCGCGTGATCCGCGAAGGCTCGAAAGTGGCGATCCTCTCGCTCGGCACGCGGCTCGCCGATGCGCTGACGGCGGCCAAGGAGCTGACCGGCCGCGGCATTTCGACAACGGTCGCGGACGCCCGCTTCGCCAAGCCGATCGACCGCGATCTGCTGCTGCGCCTCGCGGCCAATCACGAGGTCCTCATCACGATCGAGGAAGGCTCGATCGGCGGCTTCGGCTCGCAGGCGTTCCAAGTCCTGTCGGAGCATGGCGCGCTGGACGGCGCGCGCGGGACGTTCAAATTCCGCTCTATGATCCTGCCCGATCTCTATATCGACCATGACAAGCAGGACGTGATGCTCGCCCGCGCCGGCCTCGACGCCCGCGCCATAGTGGCCAAGGCCCTGGAGGCGCTCGGCGACGAGCGCGGCGCCGCCCGCGCGCTGATCGCGTGATCCGCCGAATCTGACGGCGCGACGTCCTTCTCCCGCGCGCGGGAGAAGGTGGCCCGGCGAAGCCGGGTCGGATGAGGGTCCATCAGGACGCCTGAAATCTCGTCGCAATCAGAGTCGATGAAGTCCTCCGCCCCTTCTGGACGCGCCCTCATCCGACCCCGCATCGCGGGGCCACCTTCTCCCACGAGTGGGAGAAGGAGATTTCCGCACTTTTTCTACTGCTTGTAGACCACGCCGTCGGGACCCTTCCAGCCGTCGCCGTCGGCGTAGAAGCGATATTCCTCATCGAAAACGATCGTCTCGCCGGGGGCGATATATTGCTTGCCCTTGGGATCGCTATTGCGCGGCGCGGTCACATAATGCTTGCTCGGCGAGCAGCCCTCCGGAAACTTGCCGGCGTCATCCGGCTTGCATTCGAGATTGGCGCCGTCGGGAAACTGCACCGAGGCGTTGAAGAACAGCTCGAATCCCTTCTCGCCGGTCGCATGCATCTCCAGACGCTCGGTCATCGTCTGCTTGAAGGAGAGGATTTTTCCGGGCTTGTCGAAGCGCTGCTTCAGCAGATTGTCGAAAATCTGCCGCGCATTGGCTTCGGTCGGATCGGGACAGCCGAACCAGCAGATGGCGGCGGCGTGGTCGATGGTGAGCGGCGCGATGGCGAGCGTCAGCGCGAGCAGTCTCGAAAGCATGGGGTTCCTCTTTTTGTCTGGTGTCGCGCCGAATTCGGGCCGGGCGCTGTCGCCGCCCGTCTCCCCGCGGGCTTGGGCCTCAAATTAGCCGATCTCCGCGCCGAAATGAACCGAAACGGACGATCGCGGCAACGAAGCAGTAACCATAGGTTCCTAGCATCCGATCATGAAGATCACGCATAAGCTCCCGGCGGTCATCGCCCTTCTCCTCTGCGCCGCGCCAGCGCGGGCCGATTTCGCCTCCTGCCTCGCCGGCCTGCGCCATGCGGCGGCCGGCGCCGGCGTCTCGCAGCGCGTCATCGACAGCGCGACCAATGGGCTCGAGCCCAATGACGCGCCGAGCTTCATGGACAAGCAGCCCGAGTTCAAGACGCCGATCTGGGATTATATCGCAGGCCTCGTCGATGAGGAGCGCGTCGAGGAAGGCCGCGCCATGATGCAGCGCCACGCCTCCGCCCTGCATGCGGCGGAGCAGCGTTACGGCGTCGATCCGGCGACGGTGGTCGCGGTCTGGGGCGTCGAATCGGATTTCGGCAAGAATTTCGGCAAGCGCAGCGTGGTGCAATCGCTGGCGACGCTCGTCTGCGAGGCGCCGCGCCGCAACGACTATTTCAAAGGCGAGTTCATCGCCGCGCTGAAGATTTTGCAGAGCGGCGACATTGCGCCGGAGGAGTTCAACGGCTCCTGGGCCGGCGCCTTCGGCCATACGCAATTCATGCCCTCCACCTTCCTCTCCACGGCGGTCGATCTCGACGGCGACGGTCGGCGCAACATCGCCAGCTCGGCAGCCGATTCGCTCGGCAGCACGGCGAATTTCCTGCGCAAGGCCGGCTGGCGGCCGGGTCTGCGCTGGGGCTTCGAGGTGAATGTGCCTTCGGGCTATAGCGGTCCCTCCGGCCGCACGACAAGGCAGCCAATGTCGGCCTGGGCGTCGCGCGGGATCACGCGGCTCGACGGCGGCGGATTGGGCGAAGGCCAAGCGGCTCTGCTGCTGCCCGCCGGCCGCAACGGCCCGGCCTTTCTGGTGACGCACAATTTCGACGCCATCTATTCCTACAACGCCGCCGAATCTTACGCGCTGGCGATCGCCGTGCTGTCGGACCAGCTGCGCGGGCGACCGGGCATTCAAGCGCCCTGGCCGACCGACGATCCGGGCCTCTCCCGCGCCGAGCGCCGCGAGATGCAGGCGCTGCTCAACCGCCAGGGCTATGCCGTGGGCGAGCCGGACGGCGTGATCGGAACCAAGACGAAGGAAGCCATCGCCGACTTCCAGGGCCGCGCGGGGCTGAAGGCGGATGGCCGGGCGGGCAAGAAGACGCTGGACGCGCTGCGGGGACGCTGAAGCCTCAGGCCTTCCGATCCAGCGCCTCTATCGCCTTCGCCATTCGCCCGGCGGCCTCGCCGCCCTCCGCCTCGAGCCCAGCGACCACGCCGGCGCGATCGGCGGCGTTGCGATTCTGGCTGAGCTTGCGCTTCGCCTCTATGCGCGTGATCGACAGCTCTATCCCGACGATCGCTGTCATGATCGCATCGATAAAAGCATCCGGCGCATCCTCGAGCGCCCAGGGCGCGGGCCGCGCCGATTCGTGACGCGCCGTCAAATCGCGCAGCAAAGCGCGAATCCAATTCGCATCCTCGATCGCGCGCAGGCGGCCATAGACATGGACCGCCTCGTAATTCCATGTCGGCACGACCTTTCCGGTCTCGCGCTTCGTCGCATACCAGGAGGGCGTCACATAATGGTCGAGGCCGGTGAAGATCGCCAGCGCCTCGCTGGCGGGATCGAAATCCCGCCACAGCGGATTGGCGCGCGCGACATGCGCGCGCAGCACATTGGCCTCAGCGTCGAAGAGAAACGGAATGTGATCGGCGACGATCACGCCATTCACGATCCGCGTGAGCGCGCCGAGCGGATGCGCGTCGATAAGGGCGGCGATCGTCTCGAAATGCTGCTCGTGGAATAGGTCTGGCAGATACATTTCACGTTCTCGACAAAGAACTGCCGCCAGTCACAACGCCTGCTGAAACCGTATCGGCGCGCCGCGCGAGGGCGAGACCAGCTCGCCCTCCCACATCACCCGCGCGCCGCGAATGATCGCGCCCACCGGCCAGCCCGTGACCTCCACGCCGTCATAGGGCGTCCAGCCGCAGCGCGAGGCGATCCAGTCATTGCGGATGGTCTCGCGGCGCTTCAGATCGACGACGGTCAGATCGGCGTCATAGCCCACGGCGACGCGGCCTTTGCCGGCGAGGCCGAACAGCCGCGCCGGCCCGGCGCTGGTGAGGTCCACGAAGCGCTGCAGAGTGAGCCGGCCGGCGTTCACATGGTCCAGCATCGTCGGCACCAGAGTCTGCACACCGGTCATGCCGGACGGACTCTCTGGATAGGGCTTGGCCTTCTCCTCGAGCGTATGCGGCGCATGGTCGGAGCCGAGCACATCGACGATCCCCTGCGTCACGCCCCGCCAAATCCCCTCGCGATGGCGCGCGTCACGCACCGGCGGATTCATCTGCACCAGCGTGCCGAGCCGCAAATAGTCTTGCGCATCGAGGGTGAGATGATGCGGCGTCGCCTCGACGCTGGCGATATCCTTGTGACTGGCGAGAAATTCGATCTCCTCGGCCGTCGATATATGCAGCACATGCACCAGCGCGCCCTTCTCACGGGCGATGCGCAGCAGCCGCTCGGTGGAACGCAGCGCGGTGATCTCGTCGCGCCAGACCGGATGCGAGGTCGGATCGCCCGGAATGCGCAGCGGCTTGCGCTCCTCCAGGCGATATTCGTCCTCGCTGTGGAAAGCGGCGCGGCGGCGCGTCTTGGAGAGAATCTCGCCGACGCCGGCGTCGTCGGCGACCAGCAGGGAGCCGGTGGACGAGCCCATGAACACTTTTATGCCCGCCGCGCCGGGCAGGCGCTCGAGCTCGGGGATATCCTTCGCATTCTCATGCGTGCCGCCGACCCAAAAGGCGAAATCGCAATGGGCGCGGCCCGAGGCGCGCGCCACCTTGTCCGCGAGCTCGGCGGCGCCGGTGGTCAGCGGCTTGGTGTTGGGCATTTCGAAAACCGCCACGACGCCGCCGAGGACGGCGGCGCGCGTTCCGGTCTCCAAATCTTCCTTATGGGTGGGGCCGGGCTCGCGAAAATGCACCTGCGTGTCGATGACGCCCGGCAATATGTGAAGGCCCGCGCAATCGATCCGCTCGCCGGCGGAGGCTTGCGAAAGATCGCCGATCTCGGCGATCTTGCCGTCGCGCAGCCCGACGTCGCGCGGAGCGACGCCATCCTGATTGACGAGCGTCCCGCCGGCGAGAATCATGTCATAGGTCTTGGGCATGGCTGGCGCCTCGCTTGCAGGTGTCGCCCGGACTGTGGAAATTTCGACGCGAACGGGGCGTCGCCCTCTCGAGACGATCTAGCGCAGATTGGCGCGGGCCGGAACCCGCTCCGCGCTGGGAGAAGAGCTTGGCGGCGAGAGCAGCCTGTCGGTTCGCCGACCTCATTTGGAGCACATCGGACAATGACCAGCGCCACACTTCTCTCGGATCGAGGCGTCGTCGAGGTCGCAGGCCCCGACGCCGCCAAATATTTGCACGGCATTCTCACGCAGAATGTGAAGACCATCGAGGCGGGCGAGCTGCGCTTTGCGGCGCTGCTCACGCCGCAGGGCAAGATCATCGTCGATTTCTTCATCTTCGCCCGCGTCGGCGAGGAAGGGCTCGTGCTGCTGCTCGATTGCGCGTCCAATATGGTGGAGACGCTGCTCGACCGTCTGAAATTCTACAAGCTGCGCGCCGCCGTGACGATCACCGACCGCAGCGCCGATTACGCCAGCGTCGCCTTCCCGGAGGCGACCGCCAAGCCGGCGATCGACGCCATCGCCCTCGCGGCGGACCCCCGCGCGGAAAGCCTCGGCTGGCGCGGCCTCGTCACGCGCGAGATCGCCGGAACGCTCGCCACCGCGCCGCGCGACGCCTATGACGCCAAGCGCATCGCCGCCGCCGCGCCCGAGGGCGGCCTCGATTTCGTCTATGGCGACGCCTTCCCGCATGAGGCGAATATGGATCGCCTCGCCGGCGTCGATTTCAAGAAAGGCTGCTTCCTCGGCCAGGAGGTGGTCTCGCGCATGAAGCATCGCGGCCCGGTGCGGAAGCGCGTCGCGACTTTCCACGCCGAGGGCGCGGCCCCGGCGCCGGGCACGACGATCAAGGCCGGCGAGGTGGAAATCGGCGTCACCGGCTCGGCCGTGGGCGGCGAAGGTCTGGCGCTGATCCGTCTCGACCGGCTGGCCGACGCCAAGGCCGGCGGCTCCACGCCGCTCGCCAATGGCGTGCCGCTGGAATTCACCGTGGTGGAAGGCTGAGAGGCGACAGGGGCGCATCCACCCTCCCCTCCAGGGAGAGGTAGAAGCGCCCGCCGCCGTCAGGCGGCCTGCCTCTTCTTCATCGCGACATAGCCGAAACGTCCGCCGACGCCCGCCACCAGCAGGCCGAAAAAGACGTAGGCATAGAATTCCGTATTGTCGATCAGCCCCACGGTGAAATGGTGGCGGCCGACGAACGCCTTCGCGCCATCGTCGCTCGACAGCCGGGCGTAGAGCGCATATTTGCCCGCCGTCTGAATATTGACGTCGAAATTGACCATGCCATTGCGAAACTTCTGCAATGGCACGCGCAGCACAGTGTCGCTCTCGGCCGGCTCGCCATCGCCTTCGACATCCCGAACGACCCGAATATCCCAATTCATCTCGCGCAGCTCGGCGTCCGGCGCGTCCAGCGCGATCACCGTCGCGCCGGTGTCGGGAAGCACGTCGCAGACGCGATCTATGTTCTTCTTGGGCTGCATGGCGACGAATTTCATCGCCTTGCCGTCGCCGAGCGCCACGGGGCACTCGGGATCATAATAATGCCAGCCGGCCGCCTTCGCCGCAGGGGCGGAAAAAGCGGCGCCGGCGAGGGCGAGCACGACAGCGAGACGCGAACAAAGGCGAGGCGAGACCAATTTCCCTATGCTCCCCGAGGCTTCCGATCTGCGGAGAAACTGCAATTTTTTATGCGATTTTGCAATTCGAACGATAGAGCCGTGCGAATGCGCGCGGCCGTTTCCCTCCCGGCGATTCCCTCGCGGCGCGAAACAGGCTAGTCTCGCGCCCGTCGCGCCCCTTTCTGTCGAGCCCGAGCCCCGGCATGTCGCTTCCCAATGAATATCTGATCGATCGTCGCCGCCTTCGCCGCAAGCTCGGCTATTGGCGCGTTCTGGCCGTGATCGCCGTCGCCCTCGCCGGCCTCGCGGCCTTTGCGCGATTCGGCGAGGGCGGGCCGAGCCCGGCCGCCAAGCTGTCGCCCCATATCGCCCGCCTGTCGATCAGCGGCCTCATCACTGGCGACAAGGCGACGCTCGATCTCATCAAATCGATCGGCGAATCACATGCGAGCGCCGTGCTGCTGAATATCGACAGCCCCGGCGGCACCACGACCGGCTCCGAGAAGCTCCATGACGAGCTGCGCCGCCTCGCCGAGAAAAAGCCCATGGTCGCCGTCGTCGGGACGCTCGCCGCCTCCGGCGCCTATATCGCCGCCATCGCCTCCGACGAGATTTTCGCGCAAGGCAATTCGATCGTCGGCTCGATCGGCGTGCTGTTCCAATTCCCCAATGTCTCGCGCCTGCTCGACACGGTGGGCGTGAAGGTGGAGGAGGTGAAATCCTCCCCGCTGAAGGCCGCGCCCAATGGGCTGGAGCCGACCAGCGACGCCGCGCGCGAGGCCATCGCCGCGCTCGTCACCGATTCCTACGACTGGTTCAAGCAGCTGGTGAAGGACCGCCGCAAGCTCACCGACGAGGAGCTCGCCAAGGTCTCGGACGGCCGCGTCTTCACCGGCCGCCAGAGCCTGCCGCTGAAGCTCATCGACAAGCTCGGCGGCGAGCGCGAGGCGATCGAATGGCTGGAAGCCAATAAGGGCGTCGCCAAGAAGCTGCCGGTGCGCGACTGGAAAGAAAAGAGCACGCTGGAAAAGCTCGGCCTCGTCGATTCGATGGCGCCCATGTCGCGGACGCTGGGACTTTCGGCCTTCGCCGACGCGCTGGAGCGCGCCGGCCTTCTCGCGCAGCAGGGGCTGCTTGACGGTATGGTTGCGATTTGGCACGCTCCCATGCCCGATTGAGGCTCCGATCGATGCGGTCACGTCGGTAGAACTGGAACGTCGCATGATCAAATCCGAACTCATCCAAAGAATTGCCGCCCGCAATGGACATCTCTATCAGCGCGACGTCGAGACGATCGTCAGCACGATTCTCGACGAGATCACACTGGCGCTCGCGCGCGGCGACCGGGTCGAGCTGCGCGGCTTCGGCGCCTTTTCCGTGAAACGGCGAGAGGCCCGAACGGGTCGCAATCCGCGCACCGGCGAGCAAGTCTCGGTGGAGGAGAAATCCGTGCCCTTCTTCAAGACGGGCAAGGAAATGCGCGAGCGGCTGAACGACGCCCACGGCTGACCTTCGATAGGGCAGCGGACGAAGTAGGAAGGTGACATGAGATCGGTTCTGCGCATTCTCGTCTTTGTTCCGCTGGCGCTGGTGTTCTTATATTTCGCGGTGGCGAATCGCGGGCCGGTGAAGATTTTCCTCGACCCGTTTCCGG
Source organism: Methylosinus sp. sav-2 (assembly GCF_004366495.1). Taxonomy (NCBI): domain Bacteria; kingdom Pseudomonadati; phylum Pseudomonadota; class Alphaproteobacteria; order Hyphomicrobiales; family Methylocystaceae; genus Methylosinus; species Methylosinus sp. sav-2. The sequence continues at coordinate 5,550 of NZ_SOEJ01000002.1, read as the reverse complement.
GCGCGGGCGAGAGCGGGCCGTCTTTCGAGGCGCCGCTCTATCTCGTGGTTCTGGCGGCGATCGCGCTGGGCGTGCTGGCGGGCGGCCTGTCGTCCTGGGTGGCGCATGGCCGCTATCGCCGCGCCGCCAAGGCCGCGCGCGCCGACGCCAAAAAGGCCCGTTCCGAGGCGGATCAGCTGCGCGGCCAGGCGCTGGCGAGCCTTTCGCCCGCCCCTAACCGCTCTTCGCGCAACGACCTTTGACGAACAAGCCCGAGGCGCTTGAAAAACCCATTCGGCGCCGCTAAGAGGAACGCCTCGGACGAGCCACGGCCCGTCCAGGGAATGCCGCAATAGCTCAGCTGGTAGAGCACATCATTCGTAATGATGGGGTCGGGGGTTCGAATCCCTCTTGCGGCACCAATATTTCCAGGCTTCGAGCCTCGCGCCATCCCCTCGAAAATACCTGTCCCGGCCCGAGAGCCCCGTGATAGCCGGCTCAGGCGCGTCGCGGACCTCCCTTGATCGAGAAGATCGTCGCGATCGCCGTCGAATCGACGCCGTCATTATCGCGTGATTCGCGAATCCGTGGTCGTCGCGCGTCCCCGGCCTGCCGCACACTGGTCGAGATCGGAGGATTTTCTCTGCCGCATCCTGCTCCAGGCGATCACGCGCGCAGCTCATCACCGGCGGCTGTCGAGCGAGAGGGATGACATCGCCTCCGAAGCGCGCTCACATCTCGATCGAGATGACGACGCATCGGCCGCAGACAGAAGACACCCGTGCTTTCCGGTGGGTTTTATAGGAGCTTATCGACGAGGCTATTTTGACAGTCACGTAATTGCACATTTTTGATATTCAGCGCTTGTTAAAAACATATCATCCTAGTAGGAATATGTATCCGGCCAATCGAGGGCTCGATCCCCTCGCCGGCCGTTGGTCCGAGGCGTCTGTCGGGACCACATCGCCGAGACGAATTGCCGTTGGGGGTGACGAAATGAAAAAACCACTGAAGCATGTGTTGTTGGCGCTGATGCTCGGCGCGTCCACGGCGACGATCGCCATCGCGGCGGATGTCGCGCCTGCGGCGGGTCCGGCGCGTTCGAGCGGCGCGTCGCGTCCGCACTGGGCCTATCAGCCAGTGCAGCGTCCGGCGATCCCGGAGGTGGAACGCAAAGCATGGGTGCGCTCGCCGATCGACTCTTTCCTTCTCGCGAAGATCGAAGCGGCGAAGCTCTCCCCGTCGCAGGACGCAGACCGCACGGCTTTCATTCGCCGCGCAACGCTGGACGTCTCGGGCCTCATTCCCGAACCAGAGGATGTCGCCGCTTTCGTCAACGACGCCTCGCCCGACGCTTATGAGAAGCTCATCGATCAGCTGCTGGCCTCACCGCGCTATGGCGAGCGGCAGGCGCGCCGTTGGCTGGACCTCGCGCGCTATGCGGATAGCGCGGGCTTTCAGAATGATGTGACGCGCCCCAATTTCTTCCGCTATCGCGATTACGTCGTCCAGTCCTTCAATGAGGACAAGCCCTATTCGCGCTTCATTCAGGAGCAGATCGCCGCGGACGAAATCGCGCCCGGCGATCAGAAAGCGCTGGTCGCCACCGGCTTCCTGGCGAGCTACACCGATAATCCCAATGCGCGCGACCTCATCGGCCGCAAATATCAGATCACGACCGACATCACCGACACGATCGGAACGGCGATCCTCGGCACGACGGTCGGCTGCGCGCGCTGCCACAATCACAAGTCCGACAAGATCACGCAGAAAGATTATTTCTCGCTGCAGGCCTTTTTCGCCAATACGGCCTTCGACGAAAAAATCCCCGCCGCCAAGGGCGAGCAGGAGATCGCCTATGAGAAGGCGCTCGCCAAATACGAGACTGCGGCCAAGGATATTCTGGACAAGCAGAAGGCGATCATCGCGCAGATTCGCGACAAGGCCTCCAGCTTCTACAAGGAGCGCTACAATCCCGACGCGCGCGCCTCGATCTTCAAGCCGAAATCCGAGTGGAACGCGCTCGACCGTTGGGTCAATTATCGGGCGGATGTTGTCACCGATCAGCCGGCGCTGGCCAATTATCTGCGCGACATCGCCAATGATGCGCAGAGCCCCGACCATACGCCCGAGGCGGTGGCGAAATGGGCCGAATATCAAAAGCTGACGGAAGAGCTGAAGAAATTCGAGAAGCTCAAGCCGACGCGCGGCGCAGACACATTCACCGCAGCGACCGAGCTCGGACATTCCGATTCTCCGCCCACCTATGTCTACTTCGGCGGCAATCACGAACGTCCGCTCGACGAGGTGCAGCCGGCCTTCCCCGAGGCTTTCGCCAATGGCGAGACCCCTGCGATCACGCCGACGGCCGCCTCCTCCGGCCGCCGGACGGCGCTCGCCAATTGGCTCACCAGCCCGAGCAATCCCTTGACCGCGCGCGTTTTCGTGAATCGCGTCTGGAACGAATATTTCGGCAAGGGCATCGTCGGCACGGTCAGCGATTTCGGCAAGGCCGGCGACAAGCCGACCAATCCAGAGCTGCTCGACTATCTCGCCAATAGCTTCGTCGACGGCGGCTGGAGCATCAAAAAGCTGCACCGCGAGATTCTCTTGTCGAGCGCCTATCGGCAATCTTCCGCGCATCGTGACGATGTCGCCGCCGTCGATCCGGAGAATAAGCTGCTCGCCGTCTTCCCGCGCAAGCGGCTCGACGCCGAGCAGATTCGCGATTCCTTCCTGCAGGCGTCCGGCCGTCTCGAGGGCGCGATCGGCGGTCCGGCGGTGTATCCGCCGCTGCCGGCCAATCTCAATGTCGGCCCGGCTTGGGAGGCGTCCAATGATCCGCACGAGATCAATCGGCGCAGCCTCTATATTTTCGCGCGGCGGAGCGTTCCCTATCCGCTGCTCGAGACCTTCGACCTCAACAATCCACAGCAGGCGCACAGCAAGCGCGACGTCACCACGACGCCGCTGCAAGCGCTGACGCTCGTCAATAATGATCTCGTCTTCCAATGGTCGCAGGCGCTCGCCGGCCGCGTCATTCGCGAGGCCGGCGCCGACGAGGGCGCGCGCTTGGAACGGCTCTATCAGATCCTGTTCTCACGCAGCCCCGACGCATACGAGAAATCGCTGCTCCAGGCCTTTCTCGACGAGCATGAGAAGCTCATCGGAGCCAAGCCCTCCGACGGCAAATTCTCGATCGCCGTGCCGACCGGAAAAGACGTGAGCACGACCAATCCGATCCGCGCGTCCGCCTTCGTCGACCTCGTGCATACGGTCGCGAATTCCAATGAGTTCATCTACCGCTTCTGACAATCGCATCGATCATCTGGAAGAAAAGGAACGTCATCATGAGCAAGACGCGTCGAGAATGGCTGTTCAACGCCGGGTATGGCCTCGGCGGTGTGGCGCTGAACGGCTTCATGCCGGGCGGCGGCGTGTTCTCGGTTCCGCTCGCCCAGGCGGCGGCGACCTTCGTCGATCCACTGACGAAGAAGGCTCCGCATTTCGCTCCCAAGGTGAAATCGGTAATCTGGTTGCATATGGACGGCGCGCCGAGCACGCTCGATCTCTATGACTATAAGCCCGAGCTGGTGCGCCTCGCCGGCCAGGAGGTTCCCGAGTCCTTCCTGAAAGGGCTCCAGGTCACCACCTCCGGCGGCGCCGGCAAGCTCTTCGCCTCCAAGCGCACATGGAAGCAATATGGCCAGAGCGGCGCGTGGTTCTCGGACCTGCTGCCCAACCTCGCGCAGCACGCCGACAAGATCACCTTCGTCAAGTCGAGCGTCACTGTCGGCGCGACGCATGACATATCGATCCTGAAGCTCAACACCGGCGACGTCACGCCCGGCCGTCCGTCGCTCGGCGCCTGGATCACCTATGCGCTCGGCTCCGCCAATCCCGATCTGCCGCCCTATGTCGTGCTCTATAGCGGCAAGCGCGAGCCGCGCGGCGGCTCGGTGAATTGGAGCTCCGGCTTCCTGCCGGCGGTCTATCAGGGAACGGCCTTCCGTCCCGGCGCGTCGCCGATCCTCAATCTCGACAAGCCGGAGCTGATCGCCGCGGCTCAGCAGCGCGACAATCTCGATCTGCTGCGCAAGCTCAATGAGCACAAGTCCGGCGAGCAGCCGTCCGACACCGAGCTGCAGGCGCGCACGCGCTCCTATGAGCTCGCCTATCGCATGGAGACCTCGGCGCCGGAAGCCGTCGATCTCTCCAAGGAGACGGCGGCCACCAAGGCGCTCTATGGTCTCGATAATGACGCCACCAAGGACTACGGCACGGCGCTGCTGCGCGCGCGTCGTCTGGTCGAGCGCGGCGTGCGTTTCATCCAGGTCGTCTCTGGCTCCGTCGACGGCATCAGCGACGACAATAAGAACTGGGACGCGCATCGCAAGCTCGAGGAGAATCACGGCGCCAACACCCGGGCGATCGACAAGCCGATCGCCGGCCTGCTGGCCGATCTCGCGTCGCGCGGGCTGCTGGACGAGACGCTGATCGTTTGGACGTCGGAATTCGGCCGCACCTCCTATGGCCAGAGCGGCGACGGCCGCGATCATAACCCCTGGGGCTATACGCAGTGGCTCGCGGGCGGCGGCTTGAAGCACGGCCTCACCTATGGCGCCACCGATGAGATCGGCCTGAAGACCGTCGAGAATCCGGTCGACACCTATGATCTGCATGCGACCGTGCTGCAGCTGCTCGGCCTCGATCATCTGAAAACGGTCTATCTGCGCGCCGGCCGCGCCGAGCGTCCGACGGTGGTCTATGGCAAGGTGGTCGGCGATCTCCTCGCCTGACGATCGCCCTTCGACGGAAAAATGCGCCCGCCCCAGAACCAGGGGCGGGCGTCATTGTTTCCCGCGTCAATGGCCCGCGTAAGAACGGCGCGAGTCGTGAGATACGGGGAACGCGTGGAAGTCTGTGGCGGCGGCCCGTTCGATCGCCCAGGCGTCGACAACAGCGTTTCGGCGAATCATCGAGGCAAATGCTCACGATTCCTTCCGACCCTTCGGCCGAGGTTGAGCATTATCTTCGTGCCTGCGGCGCCATCCCGCAGCGGCACGCCTTCAGCGGCCCCTATCATTGAAGCACAAGACGAGGGCGAAGCTGCTGTGCTCGCGAGCGCAGCAACCCTTCGGACAGTGAATGAGGAGGGCAAGGACGCGATCGCCGGCAGACGAGAGGGAGGACGCCTCATGGCCACAACGAGCGCCGCAGCATTCCGCGGCGCGCTCGGGAAGGCGTGCTCAGCTTTGCTTATTTAGGAGTTCTTGGTTGCGGGGACAGGATTTGAACCTGTGACCTTCAGGTTATGAGCCTGACGAGCTACCGGGCTGCTCCACCCCGCGCCAAGGACGACGGCCCTCTTGTGGGAGAGGGCTCGAAGACGAGAAAGGGGAGTAGCGAAAGGCGAATAGAAACCGTCTACTCGCTCTTCGCTACTCCCCATTCGCGCATCGTAGATAAGGAAACTTTTTGCCCTTTGCAGGCCTGGCGACGACCTACTCTCCCAGGTCTTGAGACATAGTACCATTGGCGCTGAAGCGTTTGACGGCCGAGTTCGGGATG